>CP069300.1:7205915-7537887 GCA_016839165.1 Bradyrhizobium sp. PSBB068 | reverse complement strand
GCCGAGGATGCGCATTCCTTGGTCGCGGAGATTCGCGAAGCCGGTGGGCAGGCCGACGCCGTCGGCGCCGATTTGTCAGCATCCGATGGCGCGCAGAGGCTCGCCGCCGAGGTCCGCAAGCTCGTCGGCCAACTCGACATTCTCGTCGCCAACGCCGGAATTGCGGTGCCCGCCACCATCGAAGCGCAGACCATCGAGGATTTCGATCGCATGTTCGCGGTCAATGTCCGCGCGCCGTTCTTCCTGGTGCAGCAGTTGCTCCCGATGCTGGGCGACGGCTCCAGCATCGTGATGACGTCGTCACTGGCGGCGCGGGCCGCCGTCGGGCAGTTGTCGGCGTATTCCGCCACCAAGGGCGCGATCGACACGATGGTGAAGCACTTTGCCTCGCTGCTCGGACCGCGCGGCATCCGCGTCAATGCCGTGGCACCGGGCATCATCGACACCGACATGTCGGAATTCGCCAAGACGGATGGGGGCCGCGATTATGCGCTCAAGATGCAAGCCCTGCAGCGGATCGGCCATGCCGACGACGTCGCCGACGCGGTGACTTTTCTCGCTTCGAATTCCGCCCGCTGGGTGACCGGCGACACCATCCAGGTCGGCGGCGGCTCAAAGCTTTGACTTCGGGAGATCAGCCATGAAGCTCTATCAGTCCTCTGCCTCGCCCAACTCGCGCCGCGTCCGAATCTATCTCGCCGAGAAGGGCATCACGATGCCCTTTGTCCCCGTCGATCTCGCTTCGAGCGAACAGTTCTCCGACGCTTATGCGGCAATCAACCCGCGACGCGTCGTGCCGGCTCTCATGCTCGACGATGGGACAACCATAGCGGAAGTACCGGTGATCATCCGCTATCTCGAAGAACTGCATCCGATCCCGCCGTTACTCGGAGGTTCGCCCAAGGAGAAAGCGACCATCGCCATGTGGGAGCGCCGAATGGAACTGGAGGGCTTCGCTTCGGTCATGGAGACCGTGCGCAACGGAGCCCCCGGCCTCAAGGGGCGGGCGATCGCAGGTCTTCACGGCTACGATCAGATCCCCGAACTGGTCGTCCGTGGCCGGCGCCGGATCGCCGATTTCTACGGCGACCTCGACGTACGGTTGTCTGAGACGCCGTTCGTTGCGGGTGACACGTTCAGTGTCGCCGACATCACGGCGATCGTCGCAATCGACTTCGCCAGCAAGGCGCTGGGACTATCCACGCCAGACGAACACGGCGCTACGCGCCGATGGTACAATTCCATCGCTTCGCGCCCCAGCATGATTGCCTAAAGCGCGATGAGATTGGATTGAATCGTCTTTGCTCCCCGCTTGCAGCAAAGCCGAAAGCTTACGCCACCGCGCCGATCCCGACGACATCGATGCCGTCGACGCGGCCGCGGATCGGCAGTCGGCCGAGATCGCTCACCGGAAATGGCGGCGGCGCGGTGAAGCGGGCCATCGCCGCGCGTGAGGCGAGGAAGCCGCCATCGACCTTGCGGCTCAGTTCCTCCAGCCGCGCAGCGGTGTTCATGACGTCGCCATTGAACACAATGGCCGGCTTGACGTCGCCGATCTCACCGACGATCACGGGCCCGAAATGCAGGCTGCCGCGGATCTGCGGCACGGCGCCGAATTCGCGTTCGAACTGCGGCGCCGCCTTCTGCAGTGCGTTGCGCATCGCCACGAAGCAGCGCAGCGGCCGGCAATCGACCGCGCCGAGCCGCTCCGGCCAGGTCACGATCACCTCGTCGCCGACATAATTCAGCACCTCGCCGCGATAGTCGACGACTGATTCCGTGAGCAAGCGAAACGTGCGGTCGAGAAAGCGGTGAATACCTACACCGCCAAGCCGCTCGGCCAGTCCGGTTGATCCCGCGATATCGACGAACAGCACAAAGCGGTCCTCCTCGACCGGAGAATGATAGCGGCCAGTGACGAAGTTCATGAAGACACGCGGGCCGATCAGGGTCGCGATGCTGAAGCCGAAGTTCAGCACCAGCGAGATCGCGGCGGAATAGGCGATGCTGAACCAAAAATCCGTGATCGAGGTTTGATACGGCAACCCGGCCACGCGCTCGCCGACCTGGAGCAGCTGGATGGCAATGATAATGACCGCATATACGGCGCTGCGAACCGCCAGAAGGGCAGTGAAAGACAGACGATTGAGCCGCTCCGACAGCGGGCCCTGAAAGACGAATAATTCGATCCCGCCAAGCACCACGCAGGTTACAAAGGCGTAGGCAAATCCCGCAATCATCGCCGCCATGGAGTGATGGCCTTGCGAGAGATTATTCACGACGCTCGCCACCGCGCCGGCGACGATAATAGCACCGAGAGTGCGCAGCTTCCGCTCGAGCTTCGCGTTCATGCCTCGCCTCGACGAATGCGTCTAACCCGTCCCCTGATCGAACGCCTTGCGCAGCGTGACGTAGCCGGCCTGCTGCTGGCTCCAGTTGCGGCCGCCGGTGATGGCGCCGTCGACGACGAGGTCGTGGCCGTTGATGAAGCTCGATTCGTCACTCGCCAGGAACACCGCGGCATGTGCGATATCGTCGGGCAGACCGGCGCGCGGGATCGGCTGCGCCGCCTTGTAGACCTCGCGCATCACGGCGGCGGTCTTCTCGGCGGCGTCGGTCGGCAGCCCGAGCGCCTTGCCGAAAATGCCGGTGGCGATCGCGCCGGGCGAGATCGAGTTGACGCGGATGCCGGACTCGCCAAGCTCCATCGCCACGCATTTGGTGAAATGAATTACCGCGGCCTTGGCGGCGCCATAGACCATCGATGAGGAGAAACCCGCGAGGCGCCCGGCGATGCTGCCATTGTTGATGATGCTGCCAAAGCCCTGTTTGCGCATGGTGGGCGCGGCATGCTTCATGCCGAGCATCACGCTGCGCACCAGGGTTGCCATCGCGGCGTCGAAGCGTTCGACGTCGAGGCCCTCGATGCCGCCGGTCTGCGCCGGGCCGCCGGCATTGTTGAACAGACAGTCGATCCGGCCGAACTTCTCGACCGCAAGCGCGATCAGCGCCTGCATCTGTTCCTCGACCGTGACGTCGGTCTGCCGAAACACACAATTGCTGCCGAGCTGCTGTGCCAGCGCCTCGCCTTCCGGCGCACGACGCCCGGCGATCACGATCCGCGCGCCCTCGGCAACAAACACTTCAGCCGTTCGCAACCCGATGCCGCTGGTCGCCCCCGTGATCACCGCGACCTTGCCGTCTAGCCGTCCCATGCCGGTCTCCAAACCCACGTTTGATGTTGCGGATATTCCTCAGCCTCTTCCTGCAACGCAAGCGCGGGCACGGTTAACGGCTGGCGAGGTCCGCCTGTGGCCAGAAGGCCACAACTGCGGTTTTTCGGTCGCAGCGGCCTTATTTTGGTTCGCCTGTTCACGTGAACTGGAACGACGGATGGCGAAATGGATCGACGAATTCAGGGCGGGTTGGCGGGGCGATTCCCAGCCTTCGATGCCGCTTGCGGCCGGTTTCGCCGTGCTCTGTCTCGTTTTGGCCACGGCCGCCCGCTTCGGACTCGCCCAGATCAGACCGGACGTGTTCTTCACGCCGTATTTCCCGGCGGTATTCTTCGCGACCGCGCTTGGCGGCTTCCGGATCGGGATCGCATCCGCACTGGCGAGCGGCCTGCTCGGCGTCATCATCAATTTCAGCAGCGGGCATGCCGATCCGGCGCGCTTTGCGCTGCTGATGATTTTTTGGGCGGTGTGCGGCATCGCGATCTGGGGCGTGGAGCACTACCGCTCCCTGGTCGCGCAGCAGCGCGAGGTGTCCAAGCGGCTGCTCGAAGAGGAGCAGTACCGCAAGATCGTGGTCGACGAATTGCAGCACCGGCTGAAGAACAAGTCATCGACCATTCACGCCGTGCTGCATCAGGCGCTGCAGGACCGGCCCGATGTCTGGCAGCGCATCGACCATCGCATCCGCGCGCTTTCGGCGACCGACGATCTGATCGCACGGGTCGACGGCTATGGCTGCGATATCAGGGATTTGCTGCGCTCGGAGCTCGGACCTTACGGCCACGTACGGTTCAATCTCAACGGCGAGCAATTGTTCCTGCCGGCCAAGCTCGCGGTCTCGCTGGCGCTGATCTTCCATGAGCTCGCAACCAACGCAGGAAAATACGGCGCCTTCTCCTCGCCGCGGGGGTTTCTGCAGGTGTCGTGGACGGTGGACGATGGGCGTCTCAACGTGATCTGGGACGAAACCGAGGGGCCGGTGGTCGAGGTGCTCGGCGAACCCGGCTTCGGCAGCAAGCTCCTGAAGTCGGCGCTGCGGCCGTTCGACGGCAAGACCGAGATCAGTTACCTGAAGACCGGCGTTCACTGCACCATGCAGTGCAAGCTTCCCAACTGTTGATAAGTCGGCTTTCCGGCACAGCCGCATTTTCCGGTGCAACCGCGCGCGCCGCAATCGCTTTCACCGACGACTGAGCCCGCCATTGATACTCTGTTAATGACGATTGCCGCGACGGCTTGCGAAAGCAGCCCGGGTCTCTTTCTGTCACGGCATTTCTCAGGTCCGCTTAACCAAAACTACAACGGACTTTGCCAAGGTCGGCACATGCATAGTTTCACGAAAGACGATTTTCAGGCGGGCGCGGCAGCGACCGGACAGGACGACATTTCCGGAAATGAACTGCGCATCTTGCGCGATCTACTCCAGCTGCTGCCGGCGGGCGTGACGGTCCAGGACGAGCAGGGCCAGTTCATCCTGGTGAACGAAGCGGCAGCGAGCCAGCTGCAGCTGGCGGCGAGCGCGAGCCAGCCGGCGCCGGTCGACGACCGCCACGCCGCCAATCTGGACATGCTGCGCAGCGGCCGTCCGGTGGTGCTCGAGGAAGTGCTGTCCTGCGGCGCGGCCAAATACGTGTTTCTCACCTCGCACCGGCCGGTCCAGATCGCCGGCCGCAATCTCCTGATCTCGACCTCGACCGACATCAGCGAGCAGAAGGCGTTCGAGGACCAGTTGTTTCGCTCGGCCTATTACGATGAACTGACCGGCCTGCCGACCCGGCGCGTGATCGAGCATCGCGTCAACGACCTGATCCGCGACTCCGCGCAGAGCCATTTCGCGCTCGCCTTCCTCGACGTCGACAATTTCAAGCACATCAACGACTATTACGGCCACGCGATCGGCGATGCGCTGCTGGTCGAACTGTCCAAGCGGCTCGGCCACGCGTTGCGCGAGACCGATATCCTGTCGCGAATTTCCGGCGACGAATTCCTGCTGCTGCTGAACCCGATCAGCAGCAATGACGAGGTGGCCGAATTCATCCATGTGATGCAGGAGCGTCTGAAGGCGCCGTTCTTCATCGAGGAATCCGAGATCTTCGCCTCGACCTCGATCGGCGTCAGCCTCTATCCCGTCCATGGCAGGAGCTACGAGGCGTTGCGCCAGAACGCCGACATCGCGATGTATCGCGTCAAGAACAACGGCAAGGGCTCGACCGCGTTCTTCGACAACAGCATGGAGCGTGAGGCGCTGGCGCGGATGAAGATCGAGCAGTCGCTGCGGCTGGCGATCCTGGAGAAGCGGTTCTGCTGCGCGTTCCAGGCCAAGGTCGACATCCGCACCCAGGAGGTCAAGGGCATCGAGGCGCTGGTGCGACTGCGCGACGACGAGGGCGTGATCCAGGCGCCGGGCACCTTCATCAATCTCGCCGTGGAGCTCGGCCTGATCGACGAGCTGACCTTCCTGGTGCTGGCGGAGATCGTCAAGTCGATCGACCTGATCAACGACACGTTCGGCCCCACGGCAACGATCAGCATCAATGTCGCCGCCAAGCAGGCCGGCAATCTCGAATTCATGCGCCGCTTCGCGCGTGCGCTCGAGGAGACCGGCTTCCCGAAGCGCTTCATGATCGAGGTCACCGAAGACGCGTTCGTGACCCGGACGCATTTCCAGGACCAGATCCTGCCGATCCTGCGCGGCATCGGCGTCGGCATCTCGATCGACGATTTCGGTATCGGCTATTCGTCGCTGTCGGCGCTCGCCGACATCACCGCCGACGAGATCAAGATCGATCGCTCCTTCATCACCGACATCCATCAGCGGCCGCGCAGCCAGGGCATCCTGCGTGCGATCGAATCGCTGAGCGAAGCGCTCGGCATGACCGTGATCGCCGAGGGCATCGAGTCCTACGAAGAGCTCACCTACCTGCAGGCGGCAACCAAGATCCGCTATGCGCAGGGCTATTACTTCGCCAGGCCGATTTTCCTCGAAGACCTGAAGCCCGCGACGCCGGTCGCCAGCGAGAGCCGCGCCAGCATGGCGGCACGCGCGTCCCAGGACAGCCGCCAGAGCTATTCGCGCGCCAACGGCTTTCGGCGGTAAGCGCTTGTGGCAGGGCTGTCGCATACAGCCCGCCTGCGCAGCGACGCGCAGCCAAAACATCGAAAACAACCCCATGCAAAGGAGCCGGCGGTGCGCCGGTACTCGACATGAAAGCTTGACATGTCAGCTTGACATGTCGGGCAATCAACGGTATTATTCTATTATTCAGAAATATCACAGACCTCACCCCTCTCTGTGGCGGTCACCTTGTGCGATTGCCTTGTCGCGTGCAGGAGGAGGCATGGGCCCGGCTCCCGCGGCCGTCCCCTAGGAACGCCGACGCGAAACGCACGGCGTCATCGGCGCGCGCGGCCTGCATCGAAAATGCCAGCAGCACCGAACTCCCAGCCGAGAAAATCCTTGCCCCAAATCTTTTTCTCATTGTCGTTCTCCCTTTGAGGCGCGACGCGCCTCGCCCGCACCCTACCGCGGTGGCGCGCACCGGCCTATATTGAGGCCGGTCTTACGCGAAGGTGTCAGCCATGCAGCCTGTCTCTATCCTCCTGAATGTCCTCTGGATCCTGATCGGCGGCGCGTGGATGGCGTTCGGCTGGCTGATCGCTGCGGTCATCATGGCGATCACCATTATCGGGCTGCCCTGGGCGCGCGCCGCCTTCAACATCGCGGTCTACACGCTGCTGCCGTTCGGCTCACGCGCGGTCCGCCGCGACGAGGTCACCGGCATGTCCGACCTCGGAACCGGGCCGCTCGGGGTGATCGGCAATCTGATCTGGTTCATCCTGGCCGGCTGGTGGCTCGCGATCGGCCACGTGATCACGGCCATCCTGCTGGCGGTAACCATCATCGGCATTCCCTTCGCCTGGGCGCATCTCAAACTTGCCGGCATCGCGCTGTGGCCGATCGGCAAGGTGATCGTGCCGGCGTGAAGCCGAGGCATCACGTCGTGGGCGGCCAGAACTTCGGTCTGATCGAAGCAGAACCGAAGCTCCGGATTCTTATTTGACGCGTTTTCTTCAGGCGCTCCCGCGGTCCACTTCGCTTGAAGACGCTCTAGAGCCAATCCTTCGTCGTCTGCGAACAGGCCTGGAAATCGCGGCGCCAAATGTACCCTTGACCACCGCAGGGCGGCCGTGGGCGCGTGGTGGCGGGACATTCGTTCCTGAGCCGCGCGCTGGTGCCCCAGCCATCAACCACGCAGGCGCCGTTGACGGTGCTGTGGCAGCCTGTGCCACAGCCGTCCGCGGCGTTAGCCGGGGTCAGGCCGAGCAACGCACCTGCCGTTAGAACCGCGAGCAAGCTTGCTCTCATGATGCTCTCCATCAAGCTGTCGGTCGTGATGCCCCAGTCGCGAAGAGAGCGTAGGCGATCTCGATGCCGCTGGCCACCGCGCCGCCGCACACATTCCGGTGTGCGTGATCAGCGCGCCGCTTCGCAGCCGGGGATGTCGAACACCGCGGTCAGGCCGCAGGGTGAGTTGAGCATCTTGCCGCCCTCGTGGCCGACGCCGGGCACGTCCCACACGCTGTGGTTCGGCGTGCCGCCGTCGCGGGCGGCCATCGCCGCGACATAGGAATGGCCGCGTGCGTAACGATACGGGCCTTCGGCTTCCGCCATGCAGGATTTGTCGAGCGCGGGATGATCGGGGTTGGTGTCGAGCGTTCCCAGGAGATAGATCACGCGGCGCCCGACATAGGCCTGCTCCAGCGCGGCCGGGGTCGGCTCGGCGAGATAGGGCGGACGGTCGTCCATGCCGAATTTCCAGCTGTTATAGCCTTCACACTTCGCCGCGATCGCGGGCTCCGGACGCTCCTTGGTGAAATACGCATAAGAGGACGGATTGGCGACGACGTAGCGCACGCCGATGCCTTCGCGCAGCAGCACCTGATCGCCCTTCACCGCGATCGCATAGCGCTGCACCACCTGGCCGCCGCCGGAATGACCGAACACCACGACCTCTTTCAGGTTCGGAAACAGCTTGCGGTCGCCGAGCCTGGCCAAAATCGCATCGAGTGCGTCGAACGAGCTCGCCGGGCCGGGTGCGATCGCGGGCTCGCCGCCCTGCCAGCCATAGATGCTCCAGCGCAGCGTCGCCGCTGGCAGCTTGAACGCCTCGACATCGGGTTCGATCAAAAACTGCGGCGCGATCATCAGCGTGCGCTTGCCGACATCGCCGGCCGCCGCCTGCGCGCTCAGCGCCGCGCGGAAATAGTCGTCGGCATTGCGCAGCACGCCGTGCAGCACCAGCACCGCGCGGGTGACGTCGGGCAGCGGATTGGACCAGTCGGCCGAAAGATAAAGCGGAAACGTCGCGTTGCCGACGGCGATGCGCCCGCTCGCGATCTCCTTGACCGGCTTCATGTCGCGCTCGGTCTGCGCCGGCGTGGCCAACGCGACCGGTGCGTGTGCTGCCGTCAAGGCGAGCAGCGCCAATGCCGCAAGCCAGCCCCGATGATGCATGTTCAACTCCGTTGTGCTGCAAGCCCGGCGGGATCATGCCGCGTCAGGCGCCGTTTCACCCGTGAATTTTCGGAAAGTTTTCGGATCGCGCCTCACGCCGCGAGGCGCCCGCGATTGTTCGCAGCGAGGATCGGGCGGATCAGGCGGCCGAACCGCTCGGCCTCCTCGTCATGCAGATAGCCGGACAGGCAGAACGAGTGGCAGCCGGCATCGATGAACTGCTGCAAGGTCGCGGCGCATTGCTCGGGATTGCCGACCACGGCGATGCCGGCGCCGGGCCGCACCTTGGTGATTCCGGTCCACAGATGCGGCATCAGCAGGTCGCCGTAGTCGCGCGCGAGCTGCTGCACGCGCTGGTTGGCCTCCGAGCGGTTGTAAAGCGTCTTCATCTCCTGCTTCTGCCGCTCGGTGGCGTGGCGCACCAGTTGGTCGGCCACCTCCCAGGCATCCGCCTCGTTCTCGCGGCAGATCACCTGCAGCCGCATGCCGAAGCCGATCCCGTCCTCGCGGTCGTGGTCGCGCGCCATCCGCCGGATCTCGGCGATATTCTCCGCGATGCGCTCCGGCAGATCGCCCCAGAACAGATGGACGTCGGAATGCCTGGCCGAGACCTCCCAGGCCTGCCGCGAGCCGCCACCGAGATAGAATTTCGGAAACGGCTGCTGCAGCGGACGTGGCCGGATATGCGCGCCCGAGATGGTGTGAAACTTGCCCCGGAAGGTCACCGGCCCGCGCGTCGTCCACAGCGCCTTCAGGATCGAGACCTCCTCCTCCATCAGCGCGTAGCGCTCCTCCTTGGGCTGACGTACGCCTTCGGCCTCGACCTCGCTCTCGTTCTGCCCGGCGATCAGGTTGATGCAGATCCGCCCGCCCGACATCTGGTCGAAGGTCGAGATCATCTTCGCCATCAAGACCGGGTTGATGTAGCCCGGCCTTGCCGCGATCAGCGGCTTGATCCGGCTGGAGCGCGCCGCCATGAAAGCGCCTGATATCCAGGCCTCCCAGCACACGGAGCCGACCGGGATCAGCAGATATTCAAACCCGGCATCCTCGGCCGCCTTGACCACGCGCTCGCAGAGTTCCGGCGACCCGGCGACCTGCGCCTCCATCAGCCCATAGGCCGTGGTGTCGCCATGCGTGGGCAGATACCAGCCGAATTCCAGCGGGCGCATGGGCAAACTCCCTCGAAAGACGGCCCTTTTTGCTTGGACCTGTCATATTGGCGCAGACAGTTTACAGCCTGGTCCCGGCCAGCCAAGGCCGTTGCCGACGGAGGACCAATCAGCTAAATGAAGCCCTGCACGCACCCGTAGCTCAGCTGGATAGAGCGTTGCCCTCCGAAGGCTGATGTCAAGGGTGTTCTACTAGTGAGTAACTGAAGAAAGGGTCGTGAAAACAGTAGCTTGAGTGGTCCTGCAAACGCCGCCAAACCCCGAAGAATTTTCGCGTAAGCACCGCGTAAGCAGTTTTCGGAGAACGGGGGCGGAACAGCGGGTAGCGGGGCGTAGTCGCCCAGCGACCGCGATGCAGGATTGGTTTGTGACGGCCGAATCCGTTGACCCTCATAGGTCGGTCGGGCTAGGCGAAATTGAGATGCACCCGTAGCTCAGCTGGATAGAGCGCCACCCTCCGAAGGTGGAGGCCACACGTTCGAATCGTGTCGGGTGCGCCATTTCTAAAAATTGCCGTCGACCGTGAGGTCAGCTTGGGCCGCGTTCCTATTTTGAATGGCGACGACTCGGCCCGCCAAATCGTAGGTTGATTATGGCGGCCAGCTTTCGAGCACTACATCGCAGGTAGCGAGCGAGAGAACGGCGTTAGCCGTCTCGACCGCCAAGGTCGGCGGGTTGGTGAAAGCGGTAGCGACTTGGCTCCCTAGTAGCCATTTCCGATCTCAATGGGTGGATGCCGCGAGAAAAATCTGGCGCGATGAGCTTGAGACAATTTGGGCTGTTGGTCGCCTTGGCGATCGTGGCGATCGGAAGTCCCGCAATGGCTGTCGAAGAACCCTCTTTCCAAACCGTCATGCATGATGGCGCGTTCGAGGTCAGGGATTATCCCCGGCTGATCGTGGCCGAAGTCACTGTATCGGGAGAGCAGAAAGAAGCAGCCAGCAAAGGATTTAGGTTGCTAGCTGGCTACATATTCGGTGGAAATAAGGGCCGTCAAACGATCGCCATGACTGCTCCTGTGGCTCAACAGCCAGTCAGCGAGAAGATCGCGATGACGGCTCCCGTCACCCAAACGAAGGTCGCCGACAATTGGGTCGTCAGGTTCACCATGCCGAGCGCCTTCACGACAATCGAGATGCTTCCCGAGCCCAACGATCCGCGAGTGACACTGCGTTCGCTGCCGGCGACTCGTGTCGCGGTACTGCGTTTCTCAGGCTTAGCGCGCAGAAGTGAAGTCGAAGCCAAAGACGCAGAACTTCTTGACGCAGTCAGATCTCGTCATTTGCAGCCAATCGGACCGGTTACGCTGGCCCAATACAATCCGCCTTGGACGCCTTGGTTCATGCGCCGGAACGAGGTCATGGTCGCTCTTTCGTCCGGATAACGAGCGGTCTACCCGGGCAAACCGGCCTGCTCCGCCTTATCTCACGTAACGCCAGGTTCAGAACTCAGCGATCAGCATGGGGTTTGGCCTGGCTCCTGGGGTGTCCTGTTGGTCCTGATCGGCACCTACTTAGGCAAACATCCCGGCAATCAAGGCCTCTGACCGTTTCCGCAAAACGAGATTGAGGATTTCGAGGTCGTTGAGCACGGCTGTGGGGTCGCGCGGCAATGCCTCCTGCAAAGCCGTCTTCAACCAATCACTCATGCCGGGATGTTTGAGGATGAAAGCAATATGCGCGTCAGCATCGAACTGAGGGTCATCCCCAGAAGTACCTTCTGCAACACTTTCAACCATTGGACTCACTCCGATGATAAATTGGCGCAACGACGCCTAGGGATTGCATCCATCGCATTGTCCGGGATCTGCCGTCGTCTGATCGGAGGCCGGTCGCTCAAGCCTGTGACCACATGGTCGGCACGTGAGAACGTTGGTCATGACAACGCGCGTCGGCTCGCCGCACCAAGCGCACGGCAGGCCGGGAACACGTTCGGTTACGTCGAAACCCGGGTAGTCGCACTCCGGGCATCGGCTGTGAAAGCGGCGCACGAGGTCATTTGTGGCGCGTGCGATCGCGGCCATTCGGGTTGGGTTCCGATGGGCGCGCATGTCGGTTTCGACAAAGGCGGCGCCGCACCGGCTACACGCCTCCCGCACCGCAGACCCGAACATGTCACGGTCCGTGACATCCTTCCGCAGAAGGATCTCCGGCGCCGGCTGATCGTCGTGGCATCCCATGACGATCAGACCATGCTCGGGGAACCTGACGCGTTCAGCGAATGCAATTGCTTCATCGAAATCGCGCGCAATCGCATGCGCGAAATTGGTTTCCGGGCTAGCGTCGTAGCCGATGAGTTCAAGACCATTGTCGCGGTCGACCATCAGAACGAGTTCGCGCCCGAGCGCCAGGAAGGGGATGTGGGGATGGGGTCCGAAGCTTCCCTCGCTCGCCAATCCCACGCGCGCGCCGGGAGCCCGTTCAAAACCCGCGGCTATCTTCGCCTTCGCTGCGTCCAGTTGCGAGCCGAGCCGTTCGACCTCGCGACTGAACGTACCAAATCGATCCGTATCGACAGACCGGACCAATTCAACGCGCAGACCCAGCCCTTCTCGCAGGATTGGAGCAATGACACGCTCCTTGGCGTGCATCGTGGTCAGCACCGCCTGGATGTCGAGATAGTTCCACGGACTTGAGCCAGCCATCAGAAATAGCCTTCGCGCTTTTTCTGTTCGAGCGAGCCGCCATCCTCGCCGTCGCTGATGCGTCCTTGCCGCTCGGATGAGGATGCTCTGAGGGTTTCGTCCACGACGGACCGCAGGTCGGAGGCATCGGATTCGATGGCTCCCGTCACTGGCCAGCAGCCGAGCGTGCGAAAACGCACCTTGCGGATGGACGTCTGCTCGCCGGGGAGGAACCGCATCCGGCTTTCGTCATCGACCACGATGAAGGCGCCGCCGCGTTCGACCACAGGGCGTGGAGCGGCATAGTAGAGCGGCGCGAGCTCGATATCGTTGAGCAGGGCGTAAGCCCAAATATCCGTCTCGGTCCAATTGGACAGGGGGAAGACCCGCGCGCTTTGGCCCTTGGCGAGGCGGGCGTTGTAGAGTTTCCAGAGCTCGGGGCGCTGCTGGCGCGGCTCCCAAGCGTGCGCCGCGTTCCGGATCGAGACGATACGCTCCTTGGCGCGTGACTTCTCTTCGTCGCGGCGAGCCCCGCCGAAGATGATGTCGTACCCGCCGGCATCGAGCGCCGCCTTCAACGGCTCCGTGCGCATGACCGTCGTGTATCGCTCCCCGTGGTCGAACGGGTTGATGCCCGCGGCTCGTCCCTCCTCATTGGCATGCGCGATGAGACGCAAGCCGTGCTTGCTGGCGAAAGCGTCCCGAAATTCGATCAGTGATCGGAATTCCCAGGTCGAGTCGACATGGAGCAAGGGAAACGGCGGCGTACCCGGATAGAAGGCTCGGATGGCGAGATGCGCCATCACCGTCGAGTCCTTGCCGGCCGAGAACAGCATCACCGGGTTTCGCGCTTCGGCGACCACTTCACGGATGATGTGGATCGCCTCGGACTCCAGCGCGGCGAGATGGTTTGCGGCTCGGGTCATGACCTTGGCTCCTGACCGGAATTCGCACTGCGGGGCTGGCGGGGCATGGTGTCAGACCGCCACTGTGAGTTGCGGCGACGCATGAGAGGCCTCGCGGTCTCCCATCGCCGACCATTTGAGATCGCCTGCGTAACGCCAGGCCATGCGCCCGGCCTCGTCCAGGGCGAACAGATGCAGCCAGCCATTGTCGAACAGGGCGCGCACGCCCGCGTGCCGGCCAAGGATCTCCGACATCGCTTCACGCGGGGCCTCGACGCAGACCGACAGCCGCAGCGGATCGTGCGCATAGCGCTCGCCGTCGTGGACCGACTGCCATGGCAAGCCGACGCGCAGGAGCCCGCCATTGCCCTCGACCACACCGATCCCGCCGGTGACATTGTGTAGGAGCTTGTTGCCGCCCCCGAAGACATCGGGCGCGACGGTCGATCCATAATATTGCAGGCTGATCCAGCTCGCCACGACGACCGGAGCGGTCAGGATCAGCTCGAGAACGCTGAAGCTCTTGTCCTGCTTCCAATCGTAGTCATGCAGGAAGGCCCGGCCTTCCAGGCTCTTGCCGACCGTGCGCCTGCGCGGGGCGGCGATGAAGGCCTGGCATCCGGCGAGGGCCCATTCGGGCCGGGTCTCGGACCAGTCGCGGCTTCTGCGATGAAGGGCGGCCTCGCTTGCGGCCCGGGGCAAGCGAAGGGCGCGTTCGGTCCGCGCCATCTTGCCCGCCGAAGCCAGCCAGGTTCTCGCCTGATCGAGGTCGCCCTTGTGGGCGGCGGAGGGATGATCCTCGTCATAGAGGGTCAGGTCGTCCGTGGTGGTGTCGTGGAGCGCCGCCACAAACAGCGTGTCGTCTGGAATTTCGATCTCACTCTGCGAGAGCCCATCTCTCACCTCGGCATCGTTCAGAAGTGAGGCGAGCAGTCGGGCGTTGACCTCTCCGGAATAGCCGCCGCAGGCGCCGCAATGCAGGGCGCTGGCATGAGGATTGTTGACGACGTTGGCGCCATGACCGGCCAGAAGCACCAGCGGTGCAAAGTCGCGGGTCAGGGACATCGCGCGCAGCACGGTCTCGGCGGCCTTCGCCCGGGCGGTCGCGTCGAGCGCGGGATCGAGCCGAGGCGCCGGATCGCCGGGCGGCCGAGCGCCGTCCAATCTCAACGCATCAGTCAGCAGCTTGCCGACATAGACGGGACCGGTCGCCTCGACGAAGGCGAAAGATGAGACGGCGGCGAGCTTGAACCGGCCCCAGGCGCGCTTTGCGCGCGCCTTGAACCGCGTCGACTGATCCTCCGCGTGGAGAGCCGGGCCGCCGGAGCACGACCTGAGCGCGGGATTGAGCAGAACTGGCAGCCGCCGTTCCTCGACGTCCGAGGCGAAGCGCCGGTGCGTGGTGGTAAGACCGAAAAAGCCGGCAAAGCCTATGGTCTGGATCCTGGGATCGATACTTTCGAGCGCTCGGCGAAAAACCTCGGAGCGAACATCGATGCAAAAGGCGGCCTGGAGCGCGGGTCTATCATCAAGCGCTGGAGGAGACTGCGCGGCTAGAGTCTGCCCCAACGCTCGCTGCGCAGAGCGCTCGGCAGCCTCCTGCAGGATGGCGTCGATGGCGCAATCGAGCGTCGGCGCGAGGGGCGTGGCGTGCGCTTTCCGCACGCTTGCCCAAGCCTCGGCGATCTCGACGCCGAAATGCAGAAAGAGTGCTTCTTCCCAGATCAGCCGGATCGCCAGGAAATCGGTGATCGTCTCATCCGCGCCGTCGGCGAGCTCGGCCTGCCAAAGCCTGTAGCGGGCATATTGCGCCCAGCCGCCAAGGGTCATGAGCATCTGATGGAAGTATGTTTCGGCGGCGCCCGCCTCCAATCCCAGCCGAGTGACGACGCGTTCAACCACAGCTGAGGCGGTCTCCGGCGCCTCCGATACGTGCAGGGCGAAGTTAGGGAGCCCGGCGATTTCGGGCGTGAGGTCGTGGGTGGCGATCGCCCGCCAGGCGGCGTAGGCGCCCTTGCCTTTCGGTGCGGCCCACAGCGCCTGCCCTTGGTCGAAATAGCCGGCGGCCCAGGCTCCGAAGCGTTCGGCGATCATCCCCGGCCAGTCGACGCCGGACGCGCGCGCCGCCAGGTCGGCGACGGTCGGAAGCGATTTTGGGGGCGGCGCTTCGACGCCGGCAGCGGCCTTCAAAGCCGTTACATCCGCAGGTCTCGGCCCCGTCGAGACGCTCGCCAGAGCGTCCGAAAGGTCAGCGTCACTGATCACGCCTGCGGCGATCTTCTGGCCATACCAGCTCCGGGGCATCGTGACGGCGGCGCCGGCGACCCTTGCGAGCCGCGCGCCGACCTTGGCGAGGGGCTCGTCGGTTTGCCCAAGAAACGGATTGACCGCGACGCTGGACGCCAAGGGCCAAGCGGGCGGGACCGCGCGGGCGGCGCGATCCATGGCCAGCGTCAACGCTTGCGGGGCGGGCCAGGTCGAGAGGATTTCGTTGTTCATGATCGGTCTTCCTGGTCGGTTAGGATGGGTTGCGGACGGACCAGCCGCCGATCAGCCGGTCGAAAACGGCGTTGGCGTAAAATCCGTTCGAAAGATGCACGCGCAGGCCGGCGGCGGCGGGATGGTTGGCCCAGAGGGGAAACATGGCCTGCACGATGGCGACGATGCCGAAGCTCGCGGCCGTCAGTGCGATCAGCGCCCATTCGAGCGGACCAGGCGCCGGCGGCGGCGGCAGGACATTCGCGGTGATCGCGGTCGCCGCCCACTGAAGGGCGAAGTAGCCGACCGAGGTCGCCACGGCATAGACGGCCGTGCGCCGTGTCAGCGCTCTGGGCGCTGCGTCGGCGAACCCTTGCGCCAGCATGTAGGCGACGCCGAAGATCAATATGGCGCCGAGCGCGATCGCCTGAGGCGATTTGTGCTCGAAGCCGAAGCAAGCCCCGACAAGGACATAGATGGCGAGCGCCGAGAGAAAGGCGCGCGCGACGGCGCCGGCCTTTGGCACGGCGACTGGGCCGGGCCTGCGGATCGCAGCCACGCGCTCAACGGCGCCGCCGGAGGCGAGAAAGGAGTGCGCCTTGTAGAGCGAGTGGGCGACGATGTGCAGAAGCGCCAGAGGGAAGAGCGCCAGGCCGCACTCGAAGATCATGAACCCCATCTGGGCTACCGTCGACCAGGCGAGCGAGGTCTTGACCGAGGGCTGGGTCAGCATGACCAGGCTGCCGAACAGCGCGGTGAACCCGCCAATCATGACCAGCGCGGCAAGCACGCCGGGCGCTAGCAGCATGACGTCAGCAAAGCGGATCAGCAGAAAGCCGCCGGCATTGATCACGCCGGCGTGGAGGAGAGCCGATACCGGCGTTGGCGTCTCCATCACCTCGGTGAGCCAGCCATGGGCTGGAAACTGAGCCGACTTGAGCACCGCAGCGATCGCCAGCAAGCCGGCGGCGGCGATGGCGAGCCCTCCACCCGCACCCAACTTCGCGGCGGCAAGGATAGTGCCGATGTCCGACGTCCCGTAAGCGGCGGCCAGCAAAAACGCGCCACCAAGGAGCGCGGCATCGCCAAGCCGCGCGGTGATGAACTTCTTCCGCGCCGCCCGCTGCGCGGCAATGCGCTGCGGATAGAACAGCAGGAGCCGGTGCAGAAACAGGCTGGTGGCGATCCAGGCGATCACCAGCTGGAACAGATTGCCGGCGGTCACGAGTAGCGCCACCGACGCCAGTGTCAGGCAAAGCCACCCGGTGAAGGCGCCTTGGCGGGCCTCGCCGTCCAGGTAGGTCCGCGCATAGCGGACGACGATCCAGCCGACGAACGTCACCGGCAGCAACATGGTCGCGCTGACGGCGTCGAGCCTGACCGAAGTACCGAGTCCCCTGAACCCGAGGACGGGACTTTCGACAGCGCCGAAGAGGATCAGGCCCCCGGCTGATAGGATCGCCGCAAGCAACGCGATGAGCGAAGCGGTTTCGGCCAGCAAGGGGCTGAGTTTCGGCCGCCGACCACGATGGAGGAAGCCGATTGCTCCGGCGAGAAGCAGCGGAACGGGCGCCGACAGCGGCGCGAGGAAGTGCTGCACGAGAGCCCCCTTTTAAGACAATGACTGTTCGGGGACGTTGGTACCTGATCACGAAATCCGAAAAAAATTCATTGTTTTGGCAAAGTCGTTCGTTTTAATAGAACGACATGAGAGACCTGAACTACAATCACCTGCGCTACTTCTGGGTGGTGGCTCACGAGGGCAGCCTCACGCGGGCGGCCGAGCGCATGAACCTGTCCCAGTCGGCTCTTTCTGTTCAAATTCAGAAGCTTGAACACCAGATGAGCCATCCGCTTTTCGAGCGAGTCGGCAGGAAGCTCCTTTTGACAGAAGCTGGCCAGATCGCGCTCGATTACGCCGATACGGTGTTCAAGGCCGGCGATGAACTCATGAGCACCCTGCGGGGGCAGCCGCTGGCTACCCGTCAGGTTCTCCGCGTCGGCGCGCTAACGACGCTTTCGCGAAATTTCCAGCTCGAATTCCTCCGGCCCTTGATCGGCCGATCGGATGTCGAATTGATCGTCCGCTCAGGCAATATTCGCGATCTGCTCGCGCAATTGGAGGCGCACGCCATCGACGTGGTCCTGGCGAACAGCGCCGCGCCGCGCGACGCCCGCTCGTCATTGCGCAATCATTTGCTGAACGAGCAGCCCGTGAGCTTGGTCGGTCATCCGCGTCCCGATGGCCGCAAGTTCAAATTTCCCGATGATCTCCGGTCGGAGCCAATTCTTTTGCCGAGCCTAGACAGCGATATTCGCGTCGCCTTCGATCGGGTGCTCGAGCTAGCCGGGATAAGACCCATCATCCTGGCCGAAGTCGACGACATGGCGATGCTGCGTCTGCTCGCCCGTGAACGGGAGGGCGTGACCCTCGTGCCTCCGATTGTCGTCCGCGACGAACTTGAGGCGGGCGTTCTTGTCGAGCACTGCCGGATACCCGAGGTCACGGAGACGTTTTACGCCATCGTGCAGAAGCGGCGGTTCCCCAATCGGCTGCTGAACGAGCTTCTCCCGGTCGGGAAGCTCTAGACGAGGGAGCGACCGCTGCGGAGCCTTGAATTAGTCCCGCCCACTATTAATATATATGGGATTATACTTTAATAACGGCGAAGCTAATTAAAGGATCGCGCGTGGCGGACGGAGAGAACCAACGGCTCGGCGCCTATGTCGAAACGAGCGCGGGAGGCGAGCGCGTGCGGGCCTATGTGCCTGCCCCACTGCCGCCGAATCCGCCGCTTGAACTCGGACGGTTCATGCAGGTCTATGAACGCGCCATCACCGCGGTCGGGCGCCTCGACGGCGTGACGACGATCCTGCCTTCGACGCCTTTGTTCCTCTACATGTACGTCCGCAAGGAAGCCCTCCTGTCCTCGCAGATCGAGGGGACGCAATCCTCGTTGTCGGATCTGCTGCTGTTCGAAAATCATGAGGCGCCGGCAGCCCTACTCGACGACGTGACCGAGGTTTCGAACTACGTCGCGGCGATCGAGCATGGCGTCTCCCGGATGCGCGGCGGATTTCCGTTGTCGCTGCGGCTGATCCGCGAAATGCACGCCATCCTGCTCAAGTCGGGACGGGGCGCCGCAAAGCAGCCGGGCGAGTTCCGCCGCTCGCAGAACTGGATCGGCGGAACCCGGCCCGGCAACGCCCTGTTCGTGCCCCCGCCGCCGAACCGGCTGGACGAATGTCTCGATTCGCTCGAGCGCTTCCTGCACAGCGAGGATGCGGCGCTGCCCCCGCTCATCCGGGCGGGCCTGGCCCACGTCCAGTTCGAGACGATCCACCCCTTCCTCGACGGCAACGGGCGCCTCGGCCGGCTGCTCATCACGCTGATCCTGTGTGAGGCTGGGGTGCTGCGCGAGCCGATCCTCTATCTCAGCCTGTTCCTGAAATCCCGACGCGACGACTATTACCGGCTCCTGCAGGAGGTCCGCCAGGCTGGGACCTGGGAAACCTGGATGGAATTCTTCCTGACCGGCGTCGCAGAGACCGCTGATCAGGCTACCGCGACCGCGCGCGATCTGATCGCCATGTTCGACGTCCATAGGCAGCAGATCGCTGGCCTCGGCCGTGCGGCCCCGTCGGCGCTCCGGGTCCACGAATTGATTCAAGCCAGCCCGATCGTCACCATCCAGACTGTCTCCGAGAGACTTGCGGTCTCCTTCCCGACCGCCAGCACGGCGCTGGAAAATCTCGCCAAGATCGGTGTCGTGCGCGAGACCACGGGACGGCAGCGCGGCCGGATTTACGCCTATTCGGACTACCTGGCCCTGCTCGATCGCGGCACCGATCCATTGCCGGCCTGAGACATTGGATCGAACCAAGCTCTCGACACATTCGTTTGGGTAGAGTCGATCACGAAAGGGGGACGCAGGAGGGGGCGAAGTTGTGAAAGGCGGCCCGTCCAGGCCGATGAAGTGAGTCGTGTGGATGTAGAGCTTAGTGATCTGCGTTTGGCTGTCGTGACGTCACAGCACCGCAGCCTGCGGCAGGCGGCGGAAGCTCTGAACATACGCCAATCGACCTTGAGCCGCCGGCTGCACGAGATCGAGCGCCAGCTTGGCGTGGTATTGTTCGAAAGGACGAATGGCGGCACTCACCTCACCACGGTGGGATTGGAGTTCGTCGCGAGCGCCAAACGGATCCTCGATGACGTGGACACGGAGCTCCGACGGATCAAAAGCAGAAGCCGTGGCGAACTCGGCCTCCTGACGATCGGCGTGCATGCCTCTCCCTCGGCGGGACACATGCACGCGACTTTGGTCGAATACCATCGGCGTTTTCCGGATGTGGATGTGCGCACCGTCGACGGCAGCCAGGATCGGCTGCTATGCGCTCTGGCGGGGAACGCTGTCGATATTGCGATCATGACCGGCCATGCGACCACCTGGGACGGCCGGATGCTCCCGCTCTGGAGCGAACGGGTGATCGTGTCTTTCCCGCAGCATCATCCGCTTGGTCAGAATTCGAGGATTCGCTGGGCGGATCTCGCAAACGAAAAATTTCTCGTCCCACAGCAAGGCCCTGGGCCGGAGTTGGAGGGGCTGCTCATGGCGAAGCTTCGTCATGCCGTCGGCTCTCAGCGGATCGTCCATCAGGACTCGTCACTGGACAGGCTGCTGAGCCTGGTCAGTGCGAATTATGGAACGCTCCTGATGTTCGAGGGCGCGACGGGGGGCCGCTACGAAGGCGTCGTCTACCGGGAAGTCTGGGACGACGACGGTCCGACCCAAGTCAAATTCATGGCCTGTTGGCGAGATGCGAACAGCAATCCCGCGCTGGGATCGTTCCTGGCGATGTTGCGCGAAAACTATCCCGATTTCTCGGCCGAACCGCCAGCGACCTGAGCGGCCCGATCGCGACGCGCCTTGGCGAAGGCGCGATCGGTCGCCATGAATCGCTCGATCATCGGCACGATGAGCTTCGAAGGATCGGGCGCCGTTTGGCCGCTCGTCCGGCCGAGCACCTGAGCATAGGCGACGAGATCGCGATGCACGGCGGCGGGCAGTTCGACGCTCATCTTGACCGGCTTGTCGTCGGTCAGCGGCCCGAGTTTGAGCTTCGTCATGGAGTGCCTCCGTGGCCGTAGGGCGCCAGCACCAGGTCGCGCGTGACGATAACGCGGACCGGGAAGCCCGGCCGGATGGTCAGCGTCGGCTGAATGTTGAGTTGGCGCTGAACGATCTGCGAGCCGGTCTGGCTGATCGAGTTCGAAGCGCCCGAGCGGATCGCCTGGACGAGATTGTTCTCGTTCTGGCTCGTACCGGCTTCGGCGCCGACGCTGAGGAGGGTCGAGAGGACGGCGGCCTTGAACAGCATGCCCCAATGGTTATCGACCTCGTCTTCGAGCCCCGCATAGCCTTGGGTATCGGCGCCCGGTTGCCGCTCCAGCACGATGGAATTGCCGTCCGGCATGATGATGCGCGTCCAGACGAGAAGGATGCGGCTCTGACCGAAGGCGACTGAGCTGTCGTATTGGCCAATCAGCTTCGCGCCCTGCGGGATCAACAGGTATTGCCCGGTCGGGCTGTCGTAGACGGCCTCCGTCACCTGGGCAGTGATCTGGCCCGGAAGATCGGAGCGGATGCCTGTGATGAGCGCCGCAGGGATCACGGTTCCCGCCTGCACGACATAGGGCGAAGCCTTGGCTTCGAGACGGTCGGGGCTGACCGTTCGCTTGTCCGTCGCGGCGTTGAGAAACGCAGTCTTGCGATCCTGCATGTTCTGCGCGGACCCAGCATCGACGGGTGGCGTGGGTGTCGGACCGCCCTGCGTCGCCGTCGCCGGCGGAGCAACGAGGCCGACCGGCTGCGGCTGCTGGTTGGTCTGGGCGAACAGGCGGCTTACACGCGCTGCCTCGGTCTCCTGAGCCAGCCGTTGCGCCGCAGGATCGGGCGTGGTTGCCGAAACGCTGGTATTTGGCGCGGCGCCGGCATTGAGGATGGGCTTGCCGAGGTCGCCCGGGAGTGGCGGCCCTAGCTGCGGCGCCTGGCGTGGAAGGCCGGTATAGTCTTTCGGCAGCCCGGCCAGCCCCTCGGCCGAGGGCCGGCTTTGGGTGCTGAGCAACTCCTGCCCCGTCTGCGACTTGTTCCGGGTCTGAAGGGCGTAGCCGAGAGCGCCCGCGACCGCGAGGGCCGACACCGCGCCGAGCGTGATCAGCACCTTGCGCGAGAGGCGCGTGACGCGCGGTCGCTCGCCCCGGAGCCGCAAATCGGGCGGCACGACAGGCGCTGGCGCCGGCGCTTGCTCTTCCGGTTCGTCCGTCATGACCGCGGCCTTCCATCGGTGCGCACGATGCGGACGCGACGCTCGCTATCCTTGTCGCCGAGACGAAGTTCGGCCGCGGCGAACAGGCGGTCGACGATGTAGTAGTTGGCGCGAACGCGATAGTTCACCAGCTCGGAGCCGCCGGCCGGACCGATGACGAAGAGCGGCGGCATTTCGCCCTGGCGGATGCCGGACGGGAATTCGATGTAGACCTTCTGGCCGTCGTCGAAGGCGCGCAGCGGCCGCCAAGCGGGATTGTCACCCTCGATCGCATAGCGGAAGTTGATCGCGGCGAGATCGACGCCGGTGGCGATCGGCGCGGCTGTTTCGGCCGCCGCATTCTGCTGACGCAGCGCGATGAGCTGGTCTTCGGGATATTGCCAGGAGACCGACGCCATATAGGTCTTCTCGGTCGAGCGCAGCTCCAGGAGATAGGTCCGCCGATCGGTGTTGATGACGAGATTGGTCATGAGGTCCGGCCGGGTCGGCTTGACCAGGATGTGGACCTTCTTGGTCGGACCCGCGCCGCTTTCCGTGTCGCCGATGATCCAGCGCACGGTGTCGCCGGCGGCGACCGGCCCCGTGCCGACGAGCTGTTCGCCTTCCTGCAGCGCGATGTCGGTGATCTCGCCGGGCGCCGTGTAGGCCTGATAGAGCGCGCCCGCCGAATAGGGATAGACCTGCACGGCGTTGATGAAGCCGTTGCGAACCGGCTGGATGCGGGCGGCCGCATTGGCCTGGTTGACGCGCACGGTGGGATCCGTTGCTTCCGGCGCGGGCTTGCCGGTATCGAGCGGCTTCAACTGGCCCGGCAGCGGCAGAGGCTTCGGAAGCTCGACGATCTTCACCGGCGGCGGTGGATCGACGGAGAGCTTCGCCGGCACGGCGTTGTCGTAGTTGATGTCGGGTGGGATGAACGGGTGCGCGCAGCCCGCGAGGGCAGTAACCGACAGGAGCAGAGCGGCGAGCCCGGCTTTACGGAAAGGCGTATGTCCGCCCTCTCGGCCATGTGCAAAACCCGAAAGGCGTGAAGCCGGACCGCCGGCTTCCATGGAAATCGGCGGGGTCATTGTCCCAGCTCCTTCGACCAGTTGATGGCAGTGACGTAGATGCCGAGCGGATTCTTGCGGAGCACGTCGGCAGAGGTTGGCGGCTGGATCGCGACGGTGAGGATCGCGGTCCAGCGTGAGGTCTCGGCGAGCGCGCCGTCCTGATAGCGGTGCTCGACCCATTCCACGCGGAAGCTCGACGGGGAGGCGCGGATCACGCTCGAGACGTCGATGGCGATCTGCTGGTGGCCGAGCTTGCCGAAGGGGTCGTTGGCGCGGGCGTAGTCGTTGAGCGCCTGCGAGCCCGAGGTCGTGGTGAAGTCGTAGGCCTGCAGCCAGTTCTGCCGCACGATGATCGGATCGGCCGGCAGCGAGCGGACCATCTCGATGAAGTGGGCGAGATACCAGGCGATCTCCGGATCGCTCGGGGCATAGTCGGCCGTGGCCGGCGCGACAGCCTGCGCTTGGCCGAGCTTGTCGACCTGCACCACCCAGGGGACGATGCTGCCGTGGGTGGACTGCCAGACCAGGCCACCGGCCAAACCCATCGAAAGCGCGAGTGAGCCGAAGGCCATCAGCCGCCAGTTCTTCGCCTGCACCCGGGCCGAACCAATTCGCTCATCCCAAGCTTGGGCGGCGCGCTGGTAGGGGGTCTCGGGTTCGGGGGTACGGCCGTAGCGGACCGTGGATCGGCGAAAGAGCGCCATTGTCTATTCTCCCGAAAGATCGACGGAATGGCCGCCGCCGTGGCTGTCACCGGACCTGAGGACGTGCGCCGCGGTGGTCGCGCCCTGGTGGATCGATTGATTGCGTCGCATCCGCTGCGCCCAAGCGGGAGGACTGGATCCGCTCGAACTCGGCGCAGGGGCGGCCGGCTCGCCGCCGCCGACCGTTCCTTTCGTCGAGGAGCCGCCCGTGGCCGCGAAACTGGACCTCGCGCCGGCGGCGAAGCTGTCGCGCATCGAGCCCGCGGCCTGAGCTGCCGCGCGCCGCATTGGCGCTGAGGCCGCGGCCGCCGCGGCCCGACCGACACCGCCAAGACCAGCGGCCATGCCCGAAGCGCCGGACCGGCCGGCGGAGGCCAGGCTGTAGGCGGACGAAGCGCCACCGGCCATCGCAGCACCACCGCGGGCCGCGGCCGCCGTCCCCGACGCAGCCGCCATCGCTCCCCTTCCGGCCAGGCCAAGCGCGCCAGCCCCGGCCATGGCGGTGCCGGCGACGGCAAGGCCAGTGCCGACGGCAGCGCCCGCGCCGAGTTGGGGCGCGCCAGAGACGAGGCCCGTAGCGATGCCGGGTCCGAAGATGCCGAGACCGAGCATGGCCAGCGCCGCGAGCACGACGGACAGCGCCTGCTCGATGGTCGGCTGGCCGCCGGCATAGGTCTGGGTGAACTGCGAGAAGAGCCCGGTGCCGATGCCGACGATGACGGCGAGCACCATGACCTTCACGCCGGAAGCGACGATGTTGCCGAGCACCTTTTCGGCGAGGAAGGCGGTCTTGTTGAAGAGGGCGAAGGGAATGAGGATGAAGCCGGCGAGCGTCGTCAGTTTGAACTCGATGAGCGTGACGAAGAGTTGCACCGCCAGGATGAAGAAGGCGATCAGCACCAAGAGCCACGACACCATCAGGACCGCGATCTGGACGAAGTTCGCGAAGAAGCTGGTGAAGCCCATCATCTGGCTCGCCGCGTCGAGCAGCGGCTGGCCGGCGTCGAGACCGACCTGCGCGAGATGGCCGGGCTGAAGAAAGGTGGCGGTCGAGATCGTCGAGCCGCCGGCCTTCAGGCCGAGGCCCGCGAAGCTGTTGAAGACGATGGCCGACAGGTTGTTGAAGTTGGTGATGATAAAGGCGAAGAAGCCGATGTAGAGCGTCTTCTTCACCAGGCGCTGGAGGATGTCTTCGTCGGCGCCCCAGGCCCAGAACAGCCCCGCCAGCGTGATGTCGATGACGATCAGCGTCGATGACAGATAGGCGACCTCGCCCTTGATCAGGCCGAAGCCGGAATCGATGTAGGTCGTGAACGTGTTGAGGAAGGTGTCGATGACGCCGACGTTGTTCATGGCGCATCTCCTGAAGCGGGGGTGGCCGGCGCGACGGCGCCCGGGGGCGATGGCGGCAGCGGCCGCGCCGGCCTACCGAAGAAGCGCCGGCGGGTTTCCTCCCAAACCGCCTCGCAACGCGCATCCACGGCATCCTTGGGACCGAGCGCGCCGCATCGGCGCAGCTCGGCCGTGAGGTCATCGGTTGCTGGAGCGGTGACGGTCGGAAGGGGCTCGACAACGGGCACCGAGGGATGCCGGTTGATCGCGAAGAGGGTCGCGGCGAAACACGCGATCAAGGCCAAGATCGCAGCGGCGCGGAAGATGTCCGACCGGCCCAGCATCAGCGCGCCTCAGTTGCCGCTGAACATGGTGACGTTGCCGGGCTGGTAGCCGCTGCGTGTCGAGAAGGTCTTGTAGTTCTGCTGGCCTTGCGCCTCGGCGGCGGCGACGCGCGCCTGCTCCAGCGCGTCGGCACGGCCTTTCGCCGACAACACGGCGACGACGTCGGAGAGCTGCTGGGATTGGAGGGCCAGAAGCTGGTTCCCGGCCTGCGCCGCTTGCAGCGCACCCGTCGCGCTCTGGCTGGCTGTGACCAGGGAGGTCATGGCGCTGGAATTGGTCGGAATGTTGCCGACCACGCCCGCCTGAACCTTGAGGCTGTCCTCGAAAGCCGCGACCGAATTTTGCCAGCGCTGCTGAGCATTGGCGACCATAGTCGTGGTCGAGCCCGTGCCCGCTGCGCTGCCATAGCTGGTCGAATAAGCCTGCTCGATCCGCTGGACGTTGAAGGCGATGTTTTGCGCTTGGCCGAGGAGCGACTGGGTCTGTGCGATCGATGACTGAAGCTGGGTCAGCGTCGACATCGGCAGGTTGGCGAGATTGCGCGCCTGGTTGACCAGGCTCGTCGCCTGATTGGTCAACATCTGGATCTGATTGTTGATCTGCTGCAGCTCGCGCGCCGCCGTCAGCACGTTCTGGCTGAAGTTGGTCGGGTCGTAGACGATCCATTGCGCCGAAGCCGGCGGCACGGCGACGGCCAGGGACAGCACGACGGCGCTTGCCGCCGCCAGATGGCGCAGCTTGATCATGATGACGTCTCCAGGTTGGTCAGCTCGGGAATGAGATCGGCGGCCCAGAGAAGCTCGCGATCGGCGAGCCAGGTGGGCGTAAAGGCCTCACGGCCGCTCTCGGCGATGACGCGCTCGATTGCGGCGTGGTCTTGCTTGGAGGACGCGGCGCAGAAGGTCAGCGCGACCGGCCCGAGCCCCAGCTCGAACAGCCGGTTGCCGCGGCGGGATTGGCAGTAGTAGTCGCGCTTCGGCGTCGCCCGCGCGAGGATCTCAATTTGGCGATCGTTGAGGCCGAAGCGCCGGTAGATCGCCGTGATCTGCGGCTCGATCGCGCGTTCGTTCGGCAGGAAGATGCGGGTCGGGCAGCTCTCGACGATGGCGGGCGCGATGTTGCTGCCGTCGATGTCCGAGAGCGATTGCGTGGCGAAGACGACGGAGGCGTTCTTCTTACGCAACGTCTTCAGCCATTCGCGAAGCTGTTGCGCGAAGGCCGGATCGTCGAGGACCAGCCAGCCCTCGTCGATGATCAGCAAGGTCGGCCGGCCGTCGAGGCGGCCCTCGATGCGGTGAAACAGATAGGTCAGCACGGCGGGCGCCGCGCCGGCGCCGATCAGTCCCTCGGTCTCGAAGGCCTGAACCGAACTGGAACCGAGGTGCTCGGACTCGGCATCGAGCAGCCGGCCGGAGGGACCGCCGACGCAATAAGGTTGCAATGCCTGCTTCAGCGCGGTGGATTGCAGCAGAACCGCGAGGCCGGTGATGGTTCGCTCGCCCACCGGTGACGAGGCCAGCGACGTCAGCGCCGACCAAACATGCTCCTTCGCGATCGGATCGATCGTGACGCCTTCCTTCGCAAGGATGGCTGTCACCCATTCCGCCGCCCAGGCGCGCTCGGCCTGGTCATCGATCCGCGCCAGCGGTTGCAGCGAGACGGAGTGCTCCGACCCGGCGGACAAGCTGCCGCCGAGGTCGTGCCAGTCGCCGCCCATGGCGAGCGCGGCGGTGCGGATCGACCCGCCGAAGTCGAAGGCGAAGATCTGATTGTTGCGGTAGCGCCGGAACTGCATCGCCATCAGTGCCAGCAGCACGGACTTGCCCGCGCCGGTCGGGCCGACGATCAGCGTGTGACCGACGTCGCCGACATGCAGGCTCAGGCGGAATGGCGTCGACCCCTCCGTCTTGCCGAACAGCAGCGGCGGAGCTTGGAAATGCTCGTCGCGTGCCGGCCCGGCCCAGACCGCTGAAAGCGGGATCATGTGGGCGAGATTCAGTGTCGAGACCGGCGGCTGGCGGACGTTGGCGTAGGCATGGCCGGGGACGGAGCCGAGCCAGGCCTCGAGCGCGTTCACGCCTTCCGGCATGCAGGTGAAGTCGCGGCCCTGGATCACCTTCTCGATGAGGCGCAGCTTCTCGGCCGCTAGGCCGGCGTCTTCGTCCCAGACGGTGACAGTGGCGGTGACATAGGCTTGGCCCACGTCGTCGGAGCCCAATTCCTGAAGTGCCAAGTCCGCGTCGGCCGCCTTGTTGGCCGCATCGCTATCGACCAGCGTCGAGGCCTCGTTGGTCATCACCTCTTTGACGATCGCGGTGATCGACTTGCGCTTCGCGAACCATTGCCGCCGGATCTTGGTCAGCAGCTTCACCGCCTCGGTCTTGTCGAGGAGGATCGCACGGGTCGACCAGCGATAGGGGAAGGCGAGCCGGTTCAGCTCGTCGAGGATGCCGGGATGAGTCGTGGTCGGAAATCCGACCACGGTGAGTGTCCGCAGATGATGGGCGCCGAGCCGCGGCTCAAGTCCGCCGGCGAGCGGCTCGTCAGCGAGCAGCGCATCGAGGTGCATCGGCGTCTCGGGGACGCGCACGCGTTGCTGCCGCGTCGAGATGGTCGAGTGAAGGTAGGTCAGCGTGTCGCCGTCATCGAGCCAGACGACCTCGGGCATGAAGCCCTCGACCAGTTGCAGGACGCGGTTGGTTCGATCGACGAAGCCGTGCAGCAGCTCCCACGGATCGACACCTGTCTGCGACCGGCCTTCATAGAGCCAGCCTTCCACCCGTGAGGCGTCCTCGGCCGGCGGGAGCCAGACGAAGGTCAGGAAATAGCGGCTCTCGAAGTGGGCGCCTGCCTCCTCGAAGGCGTCCTGCCGTTCGAGATCGACCAGGGCCGATGCCGGATCAGGAAACGTCGAATGCGGATAGGTCTGGGCGGCGATCCGCTGCGCCTCGACGAAGATCGCCCAGCCGGAGCCGAGCCGGCGCAGCGCGTTGTTCAGCCGTGCGGTGACGCCTACCAGCTCGGCCGGCGTCGCGCTGTCGAGGTCCGGTCCGCGAAAACGGGCGGTGCGCTGGAACGAGCCGTCCTTGTTGAGGACGACACCCTCACCGACGAGAGCGGCCCAGGGCAGGAAGTCGGCGAGGCCTGCGGGGCGATGGCGGTATTCGGCAAGGTTCAGCATGGTGGCCTCACACCCCCAGATGTGCGGGGTAGCGAAGATGCCGGCGCACCACGTCGACGAATTGCGGGTCCCGTTTCGCCGCCCAGACGGCGGCGGAATGGCCAACTGCCCAGATGAGCGCGCCGGGGATCCAGAGCCGGAGGCCGAGCGCGATCGCCGCCGCCAAGGTGCCGTTGGCGATCGCGACGGTCCGCGGCGCCCCGCCCATCAGGATCGGGTCGGTGAGCGCGCGATGGACCGGAGCGAAGAAGCCGGGCACGTCGGGATCGACGATCGTGGCCATCAGACCAGCGCCCCGCCGGAGAAGCTGAAGAAGGACAGAAAGAAGCTCGACGCCGCGAAGGCGATCGACAGACCGAACACGATCTGGATCAGCCGGCGGAAACCGCCCGAGGTGTCGCCGAAGGCGAGCGTCAGCCCGGTCACGGTGATGATGATGACCGAGATGATCTTGGCGACCGGGCCCTGCACCGACTCCAGGATCGAGTTGAGCGGCGTCTCCCACGGCATGGAGGAGCCGGAGGCGTAGGCGGCCGGGGCGAAGGCCAGGGTGAGCGTCGTCAGGGCTACGAATTCGGCCAGGCGGCGGCGCGCACGACTGGCGACGGCGAGAGCACGGATCATGAGGGGTCTCCTGGGTGCAAGGAATCGCCGCCCACCTCGGCGGACTGGATGCGGTAGTCGCCGGTGGCGGGATCGAGGCCGGCGATGAGGGCGAGTTCGGAGAGGCGGCGTTCGCTGCCGCGGCCGCGCAGCACCGCGACGAGTTCGATGGTCTCGGCGATCAGCGCCTTGGGGACGGTGACGACGGCTTCCTGGATGAGCTGTTCGAGGCGGCGAATCGCGCCGAGCGCAGTGCCGGCGTGGATCGTGCCGATCCCACCCGGGTGGCCAGTGCCCCAGGCCTTCAGGAGATCGAGCGCCTCGGCGCCGCGGACCTCGCCGATCGGGATGCGGTCGGGCCGAAGGCGCAGCGAGGACCGGACAAGGTCCGACAGCGAGGCGACGCCGTCCTTGGTGCGCATCGCGACCAGGTTCGGCGCGCGGCATTGCAGTTCGCGGGTGTCCTCGATTAGCACCACGCGGTCGCTCGTGCCTGCGATCTCGGCCAGGAGCGCGTTTGTGAGCGTCGTCTTGCCCGTGCCGGTGCCGCCAGCGACGAGGATGTTCTTGCGCGACGCGACTGCCCCACGCAGCAACGCCGCTTGACCAGCGGTCATCGTGCCAGCGTCGACATAGTCGTCGAGGGTGAAGACGGCGATGGCGGGCTTGCGTATGGCGAAGGCCGGCGCGGTGACGACGGGCGGCAGCAGCCCCTCGAACCGCTCTCCCGTCTCGGGCAGTTCGGCGGAAACGCGCGGCCGCTCCGCGTGGACCTCGGCGCCGACATGGTGTGCGACCAGGCGCACGATCCGCTCGCCGTCAACGGCCGACAGGGTGCGGCCCGTGTCCTCCAGCCCGCCCGACAGCCGGTCGATCCAGAGCCGGCCGTCGGGGTTGAGCATCACCTCGACGATCGACGGGTCTTCGAGGAAGGCGGCGATGGCGGGCCCGAGGGCGGTGCGCAGCATGCGCGCACCGCGGGAGAAGGCCTCGGAATGGAGTGGAGCAACCGCCACGATCGTCCCCGTCTTGGGCCAATCGCGACATGCGATTGGCGACGGGGATGATTAGAAAAGGCAAGAAATGGGACGCCTCAACAAGTATTCACACGGCGTAGCGATCAGGCGTAGAGCGGAGAAAAAATACTTGCGGGGGCGTATTCGAATGTAACGGTCAAGGCAGCCGGCGCGGCCTTACTTGGCGAGCCGCTCTCGGAACAACGTTTCGATCAGAGGACAGTCGAGCCGCGTGCCATCGCCGCATTGCGCGACCACGTCCTTCAACACGCGCTCCATGCGTTTCAAGTCGGCGATTTTCGCGCGTACATCCGCAAGGTGAGTCGCGGCGAGGACGCTCGCTTCCGCGCATGGCTGTTCGCGTTCGTCCGCCAGGCGTAAGAGAGCGCGTATCTCTTCCAACGAGAATCCGAGCTCGCGGGCGCGCAGCACGAAACCGAGACGGCGTTCATGGGCGCCATCATAGCTACGGTAACCGCTGGCGGTCCGTGGTGGTGGCGGCAAGAGCCCGACCTTTTCGTAATATCGGACGGTTTCGAGATTGGCGCCTGTCCGCCGGGCCAACTCTGCGCGTTGAAGGCCATTCGATGACTTCGAGGCGCTCATCAAAAATGCCCTTGACCCTGTAGTCGCTACAGACCTCAGGATAGGCGCAGATTGGATTCGGAAGCAACAGGAGTGTAGTGGCTATGAGCGAAACGACGGCTTCGGCTCATGGTGCGTCCGAGGGAAGCGCCATCGCGGTTCCGCCGCAGGACGCGCGCACGACAGCGTCGCATTGGCTCGCCGTCGGCGGCTTATTGGGCGCGCTGGGCGCGGCTTCGTGCTGTGTCATCCCTTTCGCGCTGTTCCTTGCTGGCGTCAGCGGCGCCTGGATTGGCAACCTGACCGCACTGGAGCCCTACCAGCCGATTTTCGCCGCCGTCTCGCTAGCTTTTATCGGTGCTGGCGCCTGGCGGATGCGGAAGAAGCGGCAGGTCGCGTGCGCCGACGGGTATTGCGCCACACCCCGGTCGGATCGCGTCGCAAAGATCGGCCTCATTGTCGCGATCACGCTGGTCGTCATCGCGGTCGGGTTCCCCTACGCCGCGCGCCATTTCCTGTGAGCGCGCCGCTACGCCAAATGGAGAGAAGCATGAAGAACGGAATTGGATTGTTGGCCGCGCTCGGCTTGTTCGCGGCCCCGATGGCCGCCTGGGCAGGCCAGGCCACCGTCGTCCTCAATGTCCATCACGCTGGCTGCGTGCTGTGCGGGCCGATCGTCAAGAGCACGATCGCCCATGTCAAAGGCGTCAGCGGCGTCACGGTCAGCCAGGCCGACGCGATGGCCGACGTCACCGCGACCGTCACCTACGACGCCGCCGTCACCTCGCCGGGCGCGATGATCAAGGCGACCACCGATCACGGCTATCCGGCCGAGGTCGCCAAGTCGACGAAGGGCTGAGGCGGCGAAACCGAGACGAAACCATGAGCGATTACTGCACGCCGAAGGCGAAGGAATCCGACTGTTACGACCTTGTCGTCGTCGGCGCCGGATCGGCAGGATTTTCGGCCGCGATCACTGCCGCCGAGCAAGGCGCGCAGGTGGCGCTGATCGGGGCTGGCACGATCGGCGGCACTTGCGTCAATATCGGCTGCGTGCCGTCGAAGGCGCTGATCCGCGCGGCCGAGACTTTGCACAATGCGCGCGCCGCGGCGCGGTTCGGGGGCGTTTCCGCCCACGCCGAGGTCCGTGACTGGCGCGCGACCGTCAGGCAGAAGGACGAGTTGGTCTCTGCCCTGCGGCAGGCCAAATACGTCGACCTGTTGCCGGCCTATAACAACATCGCCTATCGCGAGGGAACGGCGAAGCTGGTCGAAGGCGGCGTCGAGGTCGCCGCCGCGCGCCTCGTCGCCGAGCGGATCATCGTCGCCACCGGCGCCCGGCCGGGCGTTCCGGCGATCGCGGGGATCGAGTCCGTGCCCTATCTGACGAGCACGACCGCGCTCGAACTCGCGGAGCTGCCAAGCTCGCTTCTGGTGATCGGCGGTGGCTACATCGGCGCGGAGCTGGCGCAGATGTTCGCGCGCGCAGGCGTCAGGGTGACGCTCGTCTGCCGTTCGCGGCTGCTGCCCGAAGCGGAGCCGGAGATCAGCATCGCGCTGACGCGCTTCTTCGCCGACGAGGGCGTCGAGGTCGTCTCCGGCGTCGCCTATCGCTCGATCCGCAAGACGGAGACAGGGGTCGCGCTGGCGCTCGTCCGCGACGGCCGCGAGGCGACCATCGAGGCGGAGAAGGTGCTGTGCGCGGCGGGGCGCGCGCCGAACACCGAGGGTCTTGGCCTCGCCGAACTCGGCGTCAAGCTGACGCCGAACGGCGCCATCGTCGTCGACGATCGCATGCGCACCAGCCGTCCGAGCGTCTATGCGGCGGGCGACGTCACGGGGCGGGACGAATTCGTCTACATGGCCGCCTATGGCGCCAAGCTCGCGGCGAAAAACGCGCTCAACGGCGACAGCCTCGCCTATGACAATTCCGCCATGCCGGCCATCGTGTTCACCGATCCGCAGGTCGCGAGCGTCGGGCTGACGGAGGCGGCCGCGCGGGCGGCGGGCTACACGACGCGCGTTTCGACGATTACGCTCGATCAGGTTCCACGCGCGCTCGCCGCGCGCGATACGCGCGGGCTCATCAAGCTTGTGGCGGACGCCGGCAGCGACAAGCTCATCGGCGCGCATGTCCTCGCCCCCGAGGGCGCGGACAGCATCCAGACGGCCGTTATGGCGATCCGCGGCGGCCTGACGGTGCGCGATATCGCGGAAACGATCTTCCCCTACCTGACCACCGTGGAGGGGCTGAAGCTCGCCGCGCTCGCCTTCGACAAGGAAGTGGCGAAACTCTCATGCTGCGCGGGTTGAATTCGCAGCAGCAACCAATCCGAGAAGAGCGGACGCCAGAGCAGTCACGGGCGGTAGGAGTCGGAGAAGAGATTTCACACTTGTCTTACGCCGTCGCTTGTTCTCAAACAGGTTCGACGGAATTTTGTGAAGTAGGCGCACGATCTTCCGGAATCTCTTGCCTCAACTTCGGACCTTCATTGAGTCTCCTTCCCAACGCGGCGACGAAATTATCGTATCGTGCGCCGGCTTGTGCCCGCGCAGCCTTCGCGGCCGGTTCGGGAAGCGGCGGTGTGGTGTTGAGCCAGAAGCGGATGAATAGGGCCAGCGTCTCGACGCTGATGCCTATGTCACGCTCGAGGCGCGCCAAGCGGCGATCCTGCTGGTCGAGCCGCTTGGCGATGGCTGCTTCCCGCCGTTCGTCCGCGTCCGGCGACAAAAACGAAGCGATGGCGGCTTCGGCGATGAGCGACATCGATTGCTCTCGCCGCGCCGCATAGGCCGACAGGGACTGCATCACATCCGCGTCGAGATAGACGGAGAGCTGAGCCTTCTTCTTCGACATGGCTATGCGCGCCTCACATGCCGAGGTCGTCGCCCGGATCGAGCGACGCCTGCCGCGCGATACCCTGCATGAGATCGTTCATGCGACCGATCCGCGGCGCCTCCTCCTCCATGTCGTCGACCGGATCGAGCGCGAACTCATTCTCGATCGGCGCCTGCTTCTCGACGGTTCCTTGGCTGAGCTCCGGCTGCTTCCGCCGATCGGCGTTCTTCGGATCCTCGTCGTCGGCGTCATCACCTTCGGCCGCCACCGACGCCGGAGGGCGAGGAGGCAGCGGATACGAACTCCAGTCGTCGGGACGGCCCTCCTTCGGCCGCGCCGGGACGGGCGGCGCCACGATCCGCTCCTGGAAGCGTCCGTCCTCATAGTAGCGGGCCTTCTTCGCCCGGATCGGATGGGCGCCCGACACCATTACGATCTCGTCGGTGGGCGGGAGCTGCATGACCTCGCCGGGCGTCAGCAAGGGACGCGCCGTTTCCGAGCGGGAGACCATGAGATGCCCGAGCCAGGGCGACAACCGGCTCCCGGCATAGTTCTTCATCGCCTTCATCTCGGTCGCGGTGCCGAGCGCATCGCTCACCCGCTTGGCGGTCCGCTCGTCATTGGTCGCGAAGCTCACCCGGACATGGCAGTTGTCGAGGATCGAGTTGTTCGGGCCGTAGGCCTTCTCGATCTGGTTCAGCGACTGGGCGATGAGAAAGCTCTTGATGCCGTAGCCCGCCATGAAGGCGAGCGCGGACTCGAAGAAGTCGAGGCGACCGAGCGCCGGGAACTCATCCAGCATCAGGAGAAGCCGGCGTCGCCCGGCTTTGGCCAGCAGGTCCTCCGTCAGTCGCCGGCCGACTTGATTGAGGATCAGGCGGATCAGCGGCTTGGTCCGGTTGATGTCTGACGGCGGCACGACGAGGTAGAGCGTCGTCGGCCGATCGGCGGCCACGATGTCGCCGATCCGCCAGTCGCAGCGTCGCGTCACCTCGGCGACCACGGGATCGCGGTAGAGGCCGAGAAACGACATCGCCGTGCTCAGCACGCCGGATCGCTCGTTGCCGGACTTGTTCAGCAGCTCGCGCGCGGCGGAGGCGACAACAGGGTGGACGCCGGCCTCACCGAGATGCGGCGTCCGCATCATGGCCGAGAGCGTCGACTCGATCGGTCGCTTGGGGTCGGACAGGAAGGAAGCGACGCCGGCAAGGGTCTTGTCCTCCTCGGCATAGAGAACGTGAAGGATCGCGCCGACCAGCAGCGCGTGGCTAGTTTTCTCCCAATGGTTCCGCTTCTCGAGACTGCCTTCGGGGTCGACCAGGATGTCGGCGATGTTCTGAACGTCGCGCACCTCCCACTCGCCACGGCGCACCTCAAGGAGCGGATTGTAGGCCGACGACCTGGCGTTGGTCGGATCGAACAGCAGCACGCGACCGTGCTGGGCGCGGAAGCCGGCGGTGAGCTGCCAGTTCTCGCCCTTGATGTCGTGGACGATCGCCGAACCCGGCCAGGTCAGCAGCGAAGGGATGACGAGGCCCACACCCTTGCCGCTCCGGGTCGGCGCGAAGCACAGCACATGCTCGGGGCCGTCGTGGCGGAGATAGCTGCGTTGATAGCGGCCGAGCACAACGCCATCGGGACCGAGCAAGCCGGCCTCCTCGATCTCTTGTTGCTGCGCCCATCGTGCGGAGCCGTAGGTCTCGGCATTCTTCGCTTCGCGAGCCCGCCAGACCGACATGCCAATGGCGACGGCCGCGGCGATGATCCCGCCCGACGCCGAGATATAGGCGCCCTCGATGAAGATCGAGGGAGCGTAGGCGTCGTAGGCGTACCACCACCAGAAGAAGGCCGGTGGCAGGTAGAACGGGAAGTGCAGGATCTCGAACCAGGGACGGCCGAGTTCGGGCTGAAAGCCGAGCCGCCAGGCGGTCCATTCCGTCGCGGTCCAGATCGTCAAGAGGACGATCCCGAAGACGGTGATGACCTGGCCCCAGAGTATCTTCGTCGCCGACATGCCGGCCGTCCTTTCCTGAGATCTGTGATGAGAGTGTCCGCTCACAGGCCGAGCCCCCGATTGCGGCCGAAGCCCCAGTCGACGCCGCCATCATCGCGGGCGACGCCGGAGACGTGGCGGCCGAGCTGTTTCTCAAGCGACGGGGTCCAGGGCACGAGCTGGAAGCCAAGGCCGTTATCGATCATGGCGAAGCGGCCGGAGGCGAGCGCGAAGCGCTGACGGTATGATCCGGCGACGTACTCGCCGGAGGCGGCCTGGTTGAAGGTCTGGCCTGTCTCGGCCGCAAGCCGCTCGCCCAAGGCTTCGATTTCCCGACGGCGGAGCGTGCCGATCAGGCCCTGGGAGAAGGTGATGCCCCGCGTCTGTCGCTCGGCCAGCCCCTGCTCGATGAGCTGGTCGGCCCGCCGCTCCTGCGCATCGCGGACCTCGGCGCCGAAGCCCGTCTGGCTAAGGTCGACCGGATCACGCGAGACCGCTTGGCGGTCGAGCCAAGTCGCGCCGCTGGCGGTCACCTGATCCTCGATGGCGAGGTCCGACCGCACGGCGAGCGCGACGCGGCGACGCCCTTGCGCGTCGTCGAACTTCCTCAGCTCGACGATCGAGCCGGGCGCGCTGTCGCCGGTGGCGTCGAGGTCGGGGAATTTGATGTGGTGGGTGCGGCCGTCGACGCCGTCGATGACCGCATAGGCGGTGCCTTTCAACTCGTCGTCGAGCCCACGATCAACGAGACGACCGATGACGGGCACGTCGAGGCTCTCGCCGGCGAGCACATAGCTCGCGGCCGCGCGCTCGATACCGCGTCCTCGTAAGCCCCGATGAATCCGCTTGATGATGTCGCCGCGCTCGCCGAGTTCACGGAGCGTGGTTTCGGCCGCCTCGTCCATCGTCCACTGGCCGGCTCCGATCTGATGGGCGAGACCGAGGCTCTCCAGATGCCGCAGGCGGCCGACCTTCAGTGAATGGAACGGATCCGGCTCCTGGCCCGGAGAGAGTGCAACGTCGATGACGCCATGTCGGCCGCCGTCACGGACGAGCTGCCGGTCGAGCTGGGTCCAGCGCTCGGTTTCGACCTGACGCTCGAGCGTTTGGTGGATAACGAGGTCGCTACGCAGCCCTAGCTCCCGCGTGACCAGATCCTGGGCGCGAGCGCGCATGCCCTCCTTGATGTAGTCGCGGGAGATGACGAGGTCCTGGCCGTCCTCGGCAACGCCGCGCACGATAATGTGGACGTGCGGGTGCTGCGTGTTCCAGTGATCGACGGCGACCCAATCGAGCTTGGTGCCGAGGTCCTTCTCCATCTGGCCGACCAGCTCGCGGGCATAGCCCTTGAGGTCGGCCATCTCCGGCGCGTCCTCGGGTGAGACGATGAAACGGAAATGATGCCGATCCTTTTCGCACCGTTCGGCGAAGGCCTGGGGGTCGGCGTCCTCGGTCTCCGGCCCGAACAGCCGCGCCTTCTCCCCGTCCCGGGTGACGCCCTCGCGCCGGAGGTAGCCGAGATGAGCGCCGAGCGTCGCCGCCCGGGCGGTGTGGCGCACGACGCGGGCCTTCACCGTCACTAGGCGCGAGCGGCTCGTCAGCAGATGGTTCGCCCGGACAGCGGCGATACGGCCGCGGCCGAAGGTCGAGCGGCTGGAGCTTCTGAGCAGACCTTGCCGCGATACGCCGCCGCCGGCGCGCTGGGCGGCGGCGAGCGCCTGGGCGATGAAAGGCTTGGCCCGCTGACTGCGCGAAGAGCGGATGCGGCCTGGCCGAGGCTGGAAGTCGTTCTCCTCAGCCATCGCCGGCCCCGGCAATGTGCGAAAAACAGAGGATGGGCAATGCGTTGACGGCGCCGCGCACCGTGCGTTCCAGAGCCTCACGTTGCGCGATCAACGAAAAACACAAGCAAAAACAACCGACCGACAGAGCCGCACCTTGCGGCCTTTTATCTGGCCCTCTGTCGGTCGGTTCCTGCACGCCTCCCCTGTCCGCCCTTCCTCCTTCCCGGAAGGACGCTGCGCCGCGCCAGCCTGCGAATTCGCATCCGAGAGCCTCGAGATAGCCTAGCGAGACCCCGAACATCGTCGCGACGCCAAGGAAGGCGCATGCGGGTCGAAGCAAGAGCGCGGCGTGATTGCGGGGGAGTAGCACCGTCATGGCTTCGGTCCCGCTGCTGCAACTGAGACGAACAGACCCGTGGACTGCGGCGCGATGGCGGAGAGATCGCGCACCGCGACGACGGCCGGCGTGTCGCTCGGAGGCTGCTTGGCCGACGTGCGATCAGCGGGTTCAGCGCTTGCCGGCCGCGTTATGAACAGCGGCGCTTGCGTCCAGGACGACGGATCGGAGGCCGCCACGAGAACAGGCCCATCGATCGCGCCGGCCCCGACAAAAGGGATGAGCGCGGCGACGTAAGCGACGGTCTCGGGCGGTAGGGGCCGATGCCGATCACGATAGTCTTCGTATCGACCAGGCCCCGCATTGTATGCCGCGAGGAAGCCCGGCGATCCGTAGCGGTCGTGCATTTCGCGCAGGAAGGCCGCGCCCGCCAGGATGTTGTCGTGGGCATCAAACGGATCGCGACCAAGGCCGTACCGAGCGCGCAGCGCCGCCCAGGTGTCGGGCATGAGCTGCATCAAGCCGATCGCCCCCTTGGGCGAGATTGAGCGCCGATCGCCGCGGCTCTCGACTCGCATGATCGCCCGTATCCACGCCGCCGGAATGCCGAAGCGTTGCGCCGCCTCCGCAATGAGACCGGCATAGGGATCGCTCGGCGCGTGCAGGTCGATCCGCGCGGTCTGGGCGTGAGCGACGGCGGCGGGCATGCCGAACGCCGTCGCCCCGACGAGCATGATGAAAGCGGTCCGCATGCGCTCAATCCCGCTGGGCGCGCTTGGGCGGGCGGTTCCAGTTCAGCACCCACGCAGACTTGTCGTCGCCGGACTGAAAGAGATTGGCGCGGATCGGCTGATGCAGCGCCGGGTCATCGATGACGAGCGAGACGTATTCGCCTGCTTTCTCGCCGGTGCGTTTCCAGCCCGCGCCGATCTCCGGGCCGTCGGCATCGCCCCGGTGGATGCGATAGTCGGGCGCATTCTCGGCATCGGAAGATTCGGCCGGAACGAGGGAGAGGTCGTGGGTGAAGAAGAGCGTCTGAATGCGTCCGGTGAAGCCGGATTTATCGCGGGTGAAGTGACCGATCTGCGCCATGGGAACCTCCTGGGTTGGCGGGTTGAGAAGCGGATCAATCGGTGGCGGCGCGCCAGACGAAGCGGCCGTCGCCGGCCTCGTCGGTCCACAGCGGGACTGCGCGCGCGACGATCGAAGCTGCGGGGAGCGGGCCGAAATAGCGGCCATCCAGGCTGTCCGGGACGGTCGGGTTCATGAGGAAGACCTCGTCCGACCGAAGCACCCGACAGCCGCTCCAGCGCGGCAGTGGACGGTTAAGGTGATCGCGGTCATGAGCGACGCCGACCTCGACCTGATCGACGGTGACGAGGTCGCCGGCCCGACACACGATCTGTCCGGGTAGCGCCATGACATGCTTCAGCAGCGGCACGCCCTTGGGCAGGAAGCCGCCGTCGGCGAGGTAGCTCGCGATCGGTTCGGGTGGACGCACGACGACGAGTTCGAGCGTATGGAGCGTACCAACGGCATGCAGCGCATAGAGCCCGGTCGGGGTGCTCGCCGTGGCGTTCCAGATCAACCGTGGGGCCGGGTGGAAGAACGCGAGGGCGCCGACGCCGAGCATCGCGAAGTACGTCGTCATGACGTAGCCGAAGCGGGTCATGGCGCGACGCTCCGGCGCTTGAGCCAGGCCGCATGTTGCTCGCGCGTGTAGGCGCGTGGCTCATGCCCAGCAGCGAGGCGGTTGTGGAGGTGACGCCAATATTCCGGCGCAGCATCGGCAGGATCGATGTCGAGCGCTTCGACCGCATCGATCGCCTGCAGCACGCGCTCGACCTTCGGCCAGCCATCGACGCGCAGCAGGATTTCGCCGCCGGGGCGCACGAAAGGCAGCGTCTGGTAGCGGACGCCGGGCTCGACCGCGCGCACGATGTCCATGCGCGAGACGACCGTGCCGAAGTCGTTCGACGCCCAGCGGACGAAGGCGAAGACGCTGCCCGGCTTGAAGCTGGAGATGCTGCGGCGGCGATCGAGGATTTTCTCCTCGGCGCGTCGGCCGAAGCGCAGCCAATGCTCGATTGTCTTCTCGATCCAGGTCAGCTCGACATGGGTCAGTGCGACGGTGCGCCGATGCGACGGAGGCACGACGCACGGCGGCGACTGCTCGTTGTCGTTCATGAGGACTCTCCGGGATCGGGGGGAAATTCGCGGGAGAGGAGGTCGCGGAGCATGTCGGCGACGGTGATGCCGCGACGGAAGGCGGCGACCTTGATGCGGCCGCGTAGCGCCGGAGTGACGTCGATCGTCAGTCGTGCGCTGAAGGCGGAGGTGTCATCCGACCGTCTGCCGTTCGCTTCGGGAGCCTTGATCCAACTCTCGGCGCCGCCGGGTCGGGATACGAAGCCACGTCTGGTGGACCGTTCGCTCATGGCGCGATCCTCGCGACCTCGGCGGCCATCGCGGCGATCTCGCGCGCCGCAGCGCTTTGCTCCGCCAATTCGAAGACCAGGCGGCCCGACTGCGCAGCGTCGGCAAAGACGACGCGCTGACCAATGGTGCTGGACAGCACCGGCGGATCGTGGTCGGCCAAGGTCTCGGCCGTCTCGCGGGCGATGACGGTACGGACGCCGCAACGATTCAGCACGAAGCGCGCGGCAAGCTGCGGGCGATAGATGCGCGCCTCACGCAGGAGAGCCAGCATCTCGGCTGACGCCCAGCCATCGAGCGGCGACGGTTGCACGGGGATCAGCACCAAGTCGGCGGCGAGCAGGGCCGAGCGCATCAGCCCAGCGACGCGGGGCGGGCCATCGATGACGACGTGGTCGCAGGTTGCGGCCAGTTCCGGCGCTTCGCGGTGGAGCGTGTCGCGCGCGAGACCCACGACGCCGAACAGCCGCGAGACATTCTCCCGCGCCCTCTGTTGGGACCAGTCGAGCGCCGAACCTTGGGGATCGGCGTCGATCAGCGTGACGCGCATGCCGTGCAGCGCCCATTCGCCGGCGAGATGCAGCGCGAGCGTCGTTTTCCCGACGCCGCCCTTTTGATTGAGCAGTGCGACGATCATCGCTTCCCTCCCGGCTTGCGGTTGAGGGGCAGCGATGGTTGTCGTTCTGGATGGCTGGAAATCCGCCCGGCGCCGCGTTTGTCCGCAGAGCCCGCAGGCCAACAACAAGAGTTAGATTCTGAGTTAGACTCTAAGTTAAGGCCTGGAATCGCGGTTTCAGGCCAGAGGGTTAGCTGCGGTTTGCACGCCCGAAGTCCCGATAGGCGCACGCCTGAAGTCCCGATAGCGGGAACGCCCGAAGTCCCGACCGCATTCACAGCGATATCCACAGGCCCTGTGGATAAACCGGCCGGCAGGATGCGCAGCATCTCGCGCCGCCCATCGCGCTCGATGTTGAGCCGATAGCCGGGAAGCGGTTGGCGGGCGGAGATCCGGCGCAGATCGAAGGCGAAGTCTGCGACCTTGGCGAGGCTTCCGGATTTTTCGTGTAGGTGCGCGAACTCGAACAGCCAGCCTCGGGGCTGGCGGCCGGCGTGTTTGCGGGCGACGCGATAGAGCCACCGCTCGATACCGCCGGTGAGGCGAAAATAGGCCGGGTCGATCGTGAGAACGAGCGAGCGGTCGACGACGCCGCGATAGAACCAGTCGGGAAGGACGAACTCCATCCCCTCGACCCGACCATCGCGCGTCGTGCATTCCTCCCACTCGTTGATCCAGGAGAACTGGTGTCGCCGCCAGTGCTCGCCGTTGCGGATCGTCGTGCGGATGACGGTCGATTGCAGGCGCGCGAGCGCGCCCTTCAAGAGCTTGTAGTCGCGGAAGCCGGTTTGGCGGCCGATCGCCGTCAGGAGCTGATAGGGCGTGAAGCGCAGAAAGCGCGATGTCTTGAAGCCAAGGTTTTCGGCCTCGACGATCTGGCTCGCCGCCCAGATCAGGACGTCGGCGTCCCAGATGGTGGCCATGCCGAACTCGGGCGCCGCGTAGACCTCGACGCGGACGTCGCCGGCTTCATAGAGAATGGGGGCCGTGCGCCTGGCTTTGGCCAACGAGAAGAAGGGCCGCTCCATCAGGTCGCGCTGGTCGCGCGGACTGGCGTCGCCGGTGGCGACGATGAACGGTTCGAGCTTGCTCCGTTCGATGTTGGAGATGAGGCGGCGCGACGACATCGGCGAGCGCCTCAGCGATGCGCGTGGCCGGCGGCGCGGGCCTCGACGTAGCGGGGGTCCGAGGTCGAACGGCAGGCGGCCTGGTCGGCCCAGGCTTCGAGATCGCCGACCGCGTACACCACGCGACCGCCGAGCTTGCGAAAGGTCGGGCCGCTGCCGTGACAGCGATACTTTTCCAGGGTGCGCGGCGAGATGCCGAGGATGCGCGCCGCCTCATGGGTTCGGACGTACCGGGTGGCGAGCTGCGCGGACCTGTCGAGCATGGGAAGCCTCCGTCTTGCCTCGAAGCGCCGCGGCCAAGTCGCGGCATGTCGGGGTCACGGTGGCGGAGAGCTCAGGCGTTGGGGGTGGACGAAGATTTTCGGAAGGGAGCGTCCCCCTTCGCGCGACCATGAGCCGGCGATGGTCCAATTCATCACCGCCGAGACGGAAATGGATGGAAGAGCGGTGCGCGCTGAAATCAGGTTCTGTGGCTGATCAGTCGCCGCGCAGAAATTTGAGATAGCCGCGTTCGACGAGCGCGATCGAGTCGTGGATCAGACGGTTGGCCGCGCGTCGCGCGTGGGAGTCTTTCCACTCGACAGATGGAAGTTGGGCCTGGTCCGAATGCAGGATGATCTCTGCGACGTCACGAGGACCGCCGCCCATGTCGTGAACGTCGAAGGCGTGAAGAAGCTGAACGAGACGGCGCTTGCGCTGCTTGGTCAGTCGCAACGCCCGTGGGAGAAGGCCGATGGTTTGGCCGCCCACCTTGCGGATGAAACGCGCCGCGACATCGAGTCGGAGATCGACCGACACGGCGCCGAGCGGCAGGAGAATCACGGGGCGCCGAACGGCCAGATCGCTGTTGATCCGGATGTGAAGCTCGCCGGACCCATCGACGATTACGACCTCGCGACCCTCATCATCGGTCCGGTCAGCGACGATCGAGCCGAGTTGGGATGGGTCGAGGGCCACAGGCGCGAATCCGCTCGGCGCTGCATCGAGCAGCAGCGTGCCGGGCGACAGTTCCGGCAGCCAGGTAGCGGGTTCGTCGCCGACCGGAATGCTCGGGTCGTGGGCGAAACCGCAACCCCCATCGTCGGGCGAAATCCGCGCGAGCGGACTCCGCATCGACGTGATCGCGTGCGATCTGGCGTTGGATTTGGGCGTATTCGCGCCGATATTCGGCGTTGCGGCGCAGGAATTCGACGGCGAAGCCGGGACGTTCGAGGCGATTCAAGTGATCGATCGTCTCCGGCGAGCGCCAATACTCTGTGGGCATGGCGTTTCCTCTCGTCTTGCACCCCTATTCGGGGAGCCTCAGACCATCCGGAAACGCAGGCTTTGCGCTAGACCTTATGATTGCATCGCGCGCGACGACAACCCGTACAACACACGTCTTGGCGACTCACTGCGCTCGTGGCTGAAGCAGGTGCCGATAGCCGGTTTCGGTCATCCAGCGGGCGCGCGCCAGGTGGCTTTCATGGACGATTTTGGCACGGCAGGGCTCTTGCGCCGGATCGAGTCCGAAGAGCACCAGCACGACCTCTCGCCAGTCGGCGCCCTCTTCCTCGGCCATCAGCAACCGTAGGTATATCGCCAGATGTTGCTCATCATAGGCGTTCACGCTGTCGGTAAGCGGCGGCCGGTCACAGAAGGGCGCCTCGGTCATTGCGATCTTTCCCCCCGTCGAGATCAAAGCAATGGAGTAGGGATTCATTTACCGCAAATTTTGACAGACTTCGCGCCTGATTGAGCCGGTGTCGTGATGCTTATGGCGCATCACGTTGCTCAAGTTGACGATGTAGAGGCACTCGAGACCGGGGATGGATAGCATAACCCGCGGACGAATCGGAATGATCGTTCCTGGAACGATGGTTCCGACCTCGGCTCCATCATCGCCATGGATCTCAAGGAGGTCATGGCGATCAATCTGCGTCGGTTGCGTCATGCGAAAGGGATGACGCAAGAGGAGTTGGCCGAGCGGGCCGGGTTGAGTGCCCGGTATATCGGGGCGATCGAGCGCGCCGACGTGTCGGCGAGCGTCACCGTGCTGGGCCAGGTGGCCGAAGCGCTGGAGTTAGAGGCGGCCGAGTTGGTGCGAGCTCCTCATCGCAATGGCGACTTGGCGAACTCGGCCGAGCCTCAAGAATAGCGCCTTCGCCCCGTGCGCCGCTGGGTTCGAGCTGGGCCGATGGCGGCCCAGGAACTCTCGAAAAAGTCGATGCCCCGCCCGGATCGGCCGGACGGGGCATTGTAGGGAGGTCAGTCGCTCCGGCGGCCGTTGGGGCGGGACCAGATCAGGCTGTAGCCCTCGCCGTCCTCGTCATCGAACAGGTTGGCGAAGATCGGGGCGGTGAAGCTCGGATCGTCGAGCTTGAGGCCCAGATAGTCGCGGCCTTCGTTGGAGCGCTTGGCCCAGGCGGCGCCGATCTCGACCCGGCCGACATAGACGCGATGGCTGGGGCTGTTGTCGCCTGAGCGGGTGGTTTCGGGGACGATCCGGACGTTCTTGGCCTGGAGCGAGAGGGTGACGATTTCGCCGGTGAATTCGTTCGAGCCGGTCTTCTTGAAGGTGCCGATGGTCGCCATGGCGGTTCTCCTTGATCTCTGTTTCCGAGCCCGCACCATTGCGGCCTCGATGGTGATCGACAGGCCGGGGGCGATCGACGGCGCACCCCGAAGGGGCTCGACAGCAAAGGAGGAACTTTCTTGTTTCGCGAGGAATGACGGCGCAGCCGGCAGGGGAAGAAAGTTGTGACGCCGCTGTTGCGCCTTAGGCGGTCGAGGCTTTAGCCGGCCTTCGGCCAGATCAGTCCATCGAAGAGGCCGTTGGGTGCGCTCGGCCTGACAGAGCCGACATCAAGGGGAACATGGCGATTATCGAGCCGCCGCAAGCTCCGGCCGGTGAAAGCGACGGCGATCCGAGCCCTGTCCTGGCTGCCAACGGATTTTCCGTTTCGAAGCCCAAGCTCAGGCTGCACGCTCCATTTCATGCGACCCGTTGACCGGGTTTCGCAGGCGTCGCCATCTGGTCCAAGTGCCCAGACGACCGCCATGACTCCGGCCACTCTGCGATGGCGGGCTGAACTTCACCGCCGAAGCCGCTCTCTGGTCAGCTTCGATGACGGGGACTGCGGGCGTGCCGGATGCCTGATCTGACCCAGCCCCGCCGACGCGACGGTGTCAGCCCCGCGCCAAGCCCTGTCCGGCCGGTCCGGGCGCGGCCATTCCGGTGAAACGGACGAACGCCGTGACGCTGACGGCGATCGCGCCCACGATGGCGAAGATAGTCTGCCAGGTGGGTGAAGGCATCGCCATCTGGGCGATTCCATGCGTGGCGCAGTAGCCGGCGACGGTGGCGGGCGCGACGTAGAGGAGGACGATCAAAAGCCGAAGCCAAGTCCACGGCACAAAGGCGAGCGCGAGTTGCCCAAGGCCAAAGGTTATGCCGCCGGCCACGACACCCACCGCGATGCCGCCGAGCACGCCGGCTCCAGTGTGGAAGGCCCAGACGCCGATCGTCAGGCCGGCGAAAAAGGGCAGTGCGAAGACAGCGAGGTTGAACAGCAGCCAGCAGAAGAAGCCGATGCCGACGATGACGAGCAGTGGTCCAAAGATGATCATGGCGGTGCGCTCCGTGAGATAAAAGTCTGACGGTCGCGCCTTCCACCACCACCACGGCGCGACCGCGAATATAGCCGCAAACGGGCGTCAGCGGGAGCAGAAATCCCGCTGGCGCTCTGAGGTTCAGCATTCGTGGCGGTTCGCCCCTTCATGATTGGAAGGGGTCGAATTCGTGGACGACGGCGGCAGGATCGCCGTCATACTCGGCGGCCAGCATGACGCCGTAGTTGCCAGTGTCAGCATGAAAGACGACGACGCAGACCATGAGGGTGGTGGCGAGGTTCCAGCCGTTGGCGAGTGCGAGGGTTTGAGACATTGATCCGGCTCCTGTGCTGAGGCGGGGGCCATCCCCGCGCGACAGGCGCCCGATGTGTCCGGCCGAGGGCCGCAATCACCGCGAAGGCGAAGACAGAGCGGCGGCACGCTTCAGCGTAAGCCGACCCTTCACGGGTTGATGGCGTCAGGCCCTTGGCCGGACCAAGGATCAGCGCAGATAGACGCGGGGTGGCGCCCGCCCGCAGGAGTCGCCTCTCGGAGCCCTTCGATGACCGTGCGCGGAACTTCGTTGTCCTCACGGTGCGCTGACCGATCGGCTAAGCTGCCCTAACGAGTCGACATGATGGTTGAGGCATGCGGCATGGCGGAGTTCACGGGACGCGACCTGCACCAGGTGAAGAAGGCGCTCCTCGACGGCCTGATCGAGAACGATACGGAGTTGGCGCACTATGCTCGTGCGGCCCGGACGCCGTCACGGGTGAACCGGAATGAAAGGCGGCGTTACGGAAAGCCGATAATCCGTCTCGGCGGATCCACGTCACTACGCATGAAGGGTAAGGCGGCGCTCACGCGCCGCCGAATTTCCAGACCGGGATGCCGAGCTTCTTGGCCTTGTCGGCGAGGTTGTCCTGGATGCCGGTGCCGGGGAAGTGCATCAACCCGATCGGCAGGACCTCCAGCAAGGCGTCATTGCGCTTGAACGGCGCGGCCTTGGCGTGTTTCGTCCAGTCGGGCTTGAAGGCGATCTGCGGGACCTTGCGGTTGTCGGCCCATTTGGCGGCGATCAGCTCGGCGCCCTTGGGCGAGCCGCCGTGCAGCAGCACCATGTCCGGGTGCTTGGCGTGGACCTGATCGAGCTTGGCCCAGACCAGCCGGTAATCGTTGAAGTCGAGCCCGCCGGTCAGAGCCACCTTCGGCCCCGCGGGCAGAAGCACCTGGTTGTCGGCGCGCCTCTTCGCCGCCAGGAAGTCGCGGCTGTCGATCATCGCCGCGGTGAGGTTGCGATGGTTGACCTTCGACCCGTTGCGGGGCCGCCAAGCTGAGTGGGTGTGGTGCTCGAATTGGTCGGCGGCCTGGTCGCGCATCAGCTCGAAGGCGTTGCGGCGTTCGATCAGCGTCTGCCCTTCCGCCGTCAGGCGCTCCAGTTCGACGGACTTGACCTCACTGCCGTCCTGTTCGCGCTGGGACCGTTGCTGCGCCAGCTCGTTATCGTCGAGGTCGCGTTCGATCCGGTCGATGGCCCGGTGAAAGACGTTCACCGTGGACCAGAGCAGGTCCTCGAGGTCGGGTTCGAGGCGGGTGTCAGCAAGCGCCACCACGAGGGCGTCGAAGATGTCGGAGATGCTGCCGGCGAGGATCTGTGCTTCGGGAAGCGGCCTGGGGTCGGGCTCGTCGTGGAAGGGGCGGTAGCCATAGAGCTGGAGTTCGTGGAGGACCTGGTCGGTCGGGGATGAGCTGTGGTGCGGCTCGAATTGGTCGTCGTGGTCGGTGGTCATCGCGGCTTTCCTCGTCGGATCGGCCGCGCCCATCGCGGCCTTCATGGCGACGAAGGCGGCGGGCGGAATGGACTTGCACCCGCAGCGAAGCGGAGGGCCGGAGCCTCGGCGGAGGACCGAAGAGGGCCGACTATTTTGTCTCGCGATGTAAAGGCGGCCTCGGCCGCCGACGGAAAATAGTCGGCCCACAAGGTTGCCGGTCCAGGCCGCTTGCCGCCCGATCGCCCTCTCAGAAGGCCGTGGGCGTGGTCCTCTCCGACGCTGACGGAAAGCATGACCGCCGACCCTATGGCGACGACGCTGCCGCGCCCCATCCCCGTTTCGGCTATGCCGCCAGATCCATGAAGCGGGCGACATCCTGCGCCGCGATCTGCACGCGGCTTGCCGCCCGAAGCGCATCGATCCCGAGCAAGCGGAGATCCTCGTTGAAGTCCCCGAGCCGTGGCGAGATCACGATCGCCTCGATGCCGGCCTCCTGCGCGCGTTCGATCAACGTCGCCATCGCGCCGTCACCGGCAGGATCGTCGTCGCGGGCGATGTAGAGCCGGCGCAATGTGTCCGGGAGCAAGATGGCCGAGAGATGCGCCGCCGAGAGGGCTGCGACCATTGGCATTGCGGGCAGCACGCACCTGAGCGACAGCATCGTCTCGATGCCCTCGCCAGCCGCCATCACCTCGCCCGCCACACCGAAGCGAACAGCGTGACCGAGCAGTTCGCCCATCGCCCGCCTCGGGGTGTCGATCGGCGCCTTGCCGAGCGTCGCCTCGGAGAAGCCGCCCGGATCGAGCCAGGTGCGATGCGCCCCGGTGAGATGGCCCGCGAGATCGGTGACGGAGGCGATCATCGCCGGCCAGGTCTCGGTGGGGCTGTGCTCATCCGGCCGATAGTAGCAGCGCGGGTGGAAGCGCAGGCTTCCGGTTCCGTGCAAAGCCGTAATGCCGCGATTACGGAGATACGTTTCTACGTGAGTCCGAGAAATCGGCTCCGACATGGCGAACAATCGACGTGCCGCCTCCGGCGATCCGGTAGGGGCGCTTGGTGCGCGTAATCGGGAGCGATCCGGTTCCGGCTCTGGGTGCGGGAGGCTGAGGAAGGTTCGCGCCTCGTTGGCAACGTCCTTGAAGTCGATCAGGCCGCAGCTTTCGCGGATCACGTCCAGCAGGTCGCCATGCTCGCCGGTCGCCGCGTCAGTCCATTTTCCGGCCGGTCCTTTCACCGATTCCTTGAGCCGGACGAACATCGAGCGGCCAGGCGTGTTGCGCACATCGCCCACCAGCCAGTAACGGCCCTCCCGCCGTCCAGCAGAGAGGTAGTGGCGACACACCGCCTCGGCCTCGCGCGCGAGACGCTGTGTCAGTTCGGACGCCTCGTGGCGCGCCATCACGCAGCCGCCCGCTCGCCGATACGCTCGACCGGATAGTGGTCGAGCACCTTCGCGAGCACCCCGGCGCCGTTCGCATCGGTCGGCACGAACATGCGCAGCTTCCAGGAGATGATCTCGCTGAAGAGGCCGTAGGCGCGCAGGCGGTCGCGCATCGCGTCGGCGAAGCCAGACAGCTCGATGCGGTGAGCGCCCATGACGCGCACCCGATGGAGTTGCAGGCCGTCGGTAAGGTCGAGGACGGTCCGCCCCTCGATCAGCGCCGCGAAGGCCGCATCCGGCGTCAGGGTGGTCGCCCCGGTCAACGAGGCGTTCGCTGCCCAAACGGCTGAGACCCTGCGGCCGATGATGCGTTCGCCTGCGTCGGTCTGTAGCCGATAGACGCGCGTCGACTCGTTTGGCATGCGCTTCCAGATTGGGAGCAGCAAGCCGGCGACGATGTGGATCGTGCTGTCGGCGAACTCGGGCACCTCCGACACTTCGCGAGCCCATGTCGCGGCGAAAGCCTCGCGGTCGGCCGCCTGCCAACGGCTCTCGTCCATCATCTTAAGCGAGGCGTGATGATGCTCCATCGGCCGGATCAGCCGAACGCGGCGTTCGATCTCGCCGTCGTCGAGCATCATGCTCGGCGCCGGGATCTGCACGGCGGCCCGGCCCGAGCGCTCGTTGATCAGCAGCATCGCGCGGGGATCGGCAAGGTGATCGAGCGCGTCGTCCAGCGTCACCGGATGATTGCGCCGGCGCTCGGTGATGGTGAGCAACCGGGTCTCTGCGCCCGTCGCGGGATGGGTGTAGATCGCGCGGCGATCGGTGACGACGAAGCTCTCGGCCCGCAGCGTCTCCAGGCCGACGTCATAGACGCCGCTGGCGATGGCGCCCTCGATCTTGGCGTTCAACAACTGCTCGAACGCCGTGAACAGCACGCCCTGAAGCTCGATGGTGAGCGCCAGCAGGCGGTTGAGGAAGGTCGTTATCGGCGGCAGCTCGTCCTTGATGCCGTTGGCGTCCATCAGTTTGAGGCCGGTGGCGTCCTCGAACATCTGGAGCGAGCAATCTTCAATCTTGCCGCGCACCAGCAGTAGATAGAGCTGGCGCAGCGCGTCGCGGGCGTAGTGCGATTCCAGATTGTCTTCGGGCCTGAACAATCCCTGTCCGCCGGTCTGGCGCTGACCGCGGGTGATGGCGCCCAGCGTGTCCAAGCGACGGGCGATGGTCGAGAGGAAGCGCTTCTCGGCCTTCACATCCGTGGCGATCGGCCGGAAGAGCGGCGGCTGCGCCTGGTTGGTGCGGTTCGTGCGCCCGAGGCCCTGGATCGCTGCGTCGGCCTTCCAGCCGGGTTCGAGCAGATAGTGGACGCGCAGGCGACGGTTCCGCGCCGACAGCTCGGCGTGGTAACTGCGGCCCGTCCCGCCCGCCTCCGAGAAGATGAGGATGCGCTTCAGGTCGTCCATGAAGGCGGCGGTCTCGGCGAGATTGGCGGAGGCGGCGCGGTTCTCGACGACGAGGCGGTCGCCCTTGCGCACCACGCGGCGCGAGCGTCCGGTCACTTCGGCCACGAGGTCCGTGCCGAAGCGCTGGACGATCTGGTCGAGCGCGCCGGGCACTGGCGGCAGCGAAGCAAGCCGCTCGATCAGCTCGTTGCGACGGGCAACGGCCTCGCGGCTCTCGACCGGCTGGCCGTCGCGGAAGACGGGCCGCGACGAGAGGTTGCCCTCGCTGTCGGTGAACGGCTCGTAGAGCTGCACCGGGAAGGAATGGGCCAGATAGTCGAGGACGTACTCGCGCGGTGTGATGTCGACGCGAACGTCGCTCCATTCCTCGGTCGGGATCTCGGCGAGCCTGCGTTCCATCAACGCCTCGCCGGTCGAGACGATCTGGATGACGGCGGCGTGGCCGTTCGCGAGGTCCTGATCGATCGAACGGATCAGCGTCGGCGTCTTCATCGAGGTCAGCAGGTGGCCGAAGAAGCGCTGCTTGGCGCTCTCGAAAGCCGAGCGGGCCGCCGACTTCGCCTGCCGGTTCAACGTGCCGGTCTCGCCGGTGATGTTGGCGGCCTGCATCGCGGCGTCGAGATGGTTGTGGATGATGGCGAACGCGCCGGCATAGGCGTCGTAGATGCGGCGCTGCTCGTCGGTGAGCGAGTGCTCGACCAGCTCGTATTCGACGCCGTCATAGGAGAGCGAGCGGGCCGTGTAGAGACCGAGCGAACGCAGATCGCGGGCGAGCACTTCCATGGCGGCGACACCGCCATCCTCGATCGCCTCGACGAACTCGGCTCGGGTGGCGAAGGGGAAGTCCTCGCCTCCCCAGAGGCCGAGCCGCTGGGCATAGGCGAGATTGTGGACGGTGGTCGCGCCAGTGGCCGAGACATAGACCACGCGCGCGTCGGGCAGCGCGTGCTGCAGGCGCAAGCCCGCGCGGCCCTGTTGCGAGGGCGCGACATCGCCGCGGTCGCCCTTGCCGCCACCGGCGTTCTGCATGGCATGGCTCTCGTCGAAAATGATCACTCCGTCGAAGTCGACGCCCAACCATTCGACGATCTGGCGGACGCGCGAAAGCTTCTCGCCGCGGTCGTCGGACCGCAGCGTAGCGTAGGTTAAAAATAGGACGCCTTCGGTCAGCCGGATCGGCTTGCCTTGGGGGAAGCGCGATAGCGGCGTGATGAGCAGGCGCTCCATGCCGAGGGCCGACCAGTCGCGTTGCGCGTCCTCGAGCAGCTTGTCGGACTTGGAGATCCAGACTGCCTTGCGGCGGCCCTTCAGCCAGTTGTCCAGGATGACGCCGGCCGACTGGCGGCCTTTGCCGGCCCCGGTGCCGTCGCCCAGCATGAAGCCCCGGCGAAAGCGGACGGCATTCAGCGCATCGTCACGGGCGGCGGCGACGAGATCGAAGGTTTCGTCCACTGTCCACGCGCCGGCGAGATAGTCGCCATGTGCCTCGCCGGCATAGATCACCGTCTCGAGCTGGGCGTCGGACAGGACGGCCTCGCTGACGAGACTGATCGGGAGGCGCGGCCGGTAGCTCGGCTTCGGCGGCGCGACCGAGGACATGGCGGCGGATTGCACCAGCTTGGTGGGATGGGCCTGGGCTCCGGGAATCCGGATCGATTGGAGCCGGTATTCCTCATAGATCGCATCGCTGAGATGCGCGCCCTCGGGCGGCGTCCAGTCGATGGTCTCGTAGGCGAGATCGACCGCCTCCGGATCGGCGACAGACGGCTTGGCCGGCTGCGCCGCTGCAACACGGGCGAGATAGCCGCGCACCGTCCGCGGTGCGGCGGCGGCCGACACGGGGATGGCGAGGCTGGGCGCGAGCGTCAGACGCGCCGGAATGTGCTCCGCGATCCAGCTCAGCAACGTGGCGACGTCGGGCGCCATGCCCCGTGACGCCGGTAACGCGGACGGGTCGTCAGCCGGCACCTTGTCGAGGACGATCAGCCGCGTGTCGATGCTCGTGCCGTGCTTGGCATAGACCGCCCCATCGATCGCGGCGGTGAAGACGATGCGGCCGCGCTCCTGCAGTCGGGCGAAGGCGTCGCGCCAAGCCGGAGCGTCGGGGGAAAAGTTCGCGCCGCTGATCGCCACCAGCCGCCCGCCCTCGGCCAAGCGCGCGAGGGCCGAGGCGATGTGGCGATAGGTGGTATCGGCCATACGGCCAGCCACATTGGCCATCGCCGAGAAGGGCGGGTTCATCAGCACGACGCTCGGGACGATGGCCGGATCGAGGTGATCGTCGATCTGGGCGGCGTCGAAGCGCGTGACGGTGACGGCCGGAAAGAGAGAGGAAAGCAGCGTCGCCCGGACCTCGGCCAGCTCGTTCAGGACGAGTGCGCCGCCGGCGATCTCGGCCAGGATGGCGAGGAGTCCGGTGCCGGCCGAGGGCTCAAGCACGCGATCCGTCGGCCCGATGGCGGCCGCAGTCAGGGCCGCCAGGCCGAGGGGGGTCGGCGTCGAGAACTGTTGGAAAGCCTCGCTCTCGGACGAGCGGCGGGTGTGGGCGGGAAGCAGGCCGGTGATCTTGGCCAGGGCGGAAAGACGCAAACCCGGAGAGTCGGCTTTGCGGAACAGCGCCTTTCCGTATTTGCGCAGGAAGAGGATGGTCGCCGCCTCGCAGGATTCGTAGGCCGTTTTCCAGTCCCAGGCGCCAGAAGCGTCGGAAGCGCCGAAGGCCGCTTCCATGGCGGCGCGTAGGATCGCGGCATCGATGCGCTGGCCGCGCTCGAGGTAAGGTAGGAGTCGCTCTGCGGCGGCGATGATCGCGCCGGCCGCGTCAGGATGAGGAACAGGCGACAGTGGCGCGGCCTGGTCGGCCGCGATCGGAGAAAGGTCGTTCATGAAGGGAGCCTCGGGAGAGCGGGAGCGGACGAGCCGGTCGGCGCTCTCTCTTCGACCGCACCGGCTCAAACCCGTCCCGGCCGCCCTCTTCCTCTCATCACGCCGCCACCTTCACGGACCGCCACCACGCGATCCGCTCGTCGCGGCTGGCGTTGGCCAGCCGATATAGGAGATCGCCGTGGCAGGGGAGCGGCGCGCAGAAGCAGACGAGGTCGCGACCGCGCAGCTCGTCGAGCGCGCGCAGCAGATGGTGCTGATCTGCGAGCCAGCGTTCGTGCTTCACGATGACGGCGGCCCGATCGCCGTCGGGGCCAATCCGAAACGGATTGCCCCATTTGCTGCCGCGACCGATGTAGACGGCTCCGGCTGGAACGCCAGTCACTCGCTTGTTGAGAACCTTGCAGATCTGCTTCGCCTCCGATCCGTTGGGCGGTCTCGGCGACGGACGGCGTAGAGCGGCGACGGTCACGCGCCCCGCGCGGAAACGGCTTGCCCGTTGACCGGCGCAGCGCGACGTCCAGGCAAGACACGCCCGAGGGTCGTGGGCTGCGTCACAAGGTTCGGAGAGCGAAATGCCGACGATCAGCCGAAACGGTGGCCGGCTGCGGCGAAGGTGTAAGCGTTGGCGGTGATGGCATCGTCGACGGACTCGTCCGAGGCGAGATAGTCGTATTCGCGCTCGAGCTGGCGATAGAGCCAACGGGCGAGATCGCGCAGCGCCTCGATGACGATTTCCTCCGTGTCAGCGGTCATGTCTTGCCGGGTCGGGCTGTCGCGTTCGACCGAGATCGCCATGCTGTATTCGTGGTAGTAGCGGTCGCGATGCGTCACGGTGGCGTGGAGCTGGTAGAAGTTCCGGCGCTGGATTGCCTGAAGGACATCGGCGATCCGATGGAGCTCATTGTCCTTCGGCGCATGATCGCGGATCGCCCGCGGCGCGCCGGTCGCGTGGCTGTAGCGCCCCTCGAAACAGGCACCATCGCCGTGACTCCAAAAGCCCGAGAACCAGATGCAGGGCTTTTGCCCCGTGCCGCCGCCATAGAGACGGACCGGCACGGTCTTTAGGTCGACGCCGAGGATGGCGCAGATCCGTTCAAAATCGTCATAGACGAACTCGAACCAGTCATGGTCGAGGCCGACTTGCCGATACCATGCGCGGGCTTTGTCCTTCGCCTCGTCGGAAAGTTCGTCCAGGCGATAGACGGTGGTTTCTATGATCTCAGGCATCGGGATCGCCTCCGTCGAGAGCGATGACGAGCCATTCGTTGGTGCTGACCCAACAGATGGTCTCGCGGACGCCGAGGTCGATGACATGCGCGCCACCACCGAAGGCGTCCAGGCGCGGACGCGAGCATGTGTTGGCGTACTCGAACCCCCAAAGACCTTTGAGGTCGAATTGCTCCGCGCAGAGCAGGACGAATTCGATCACCCGCTCGGGATCGCCCGAGCAGTCGTCGTGAATCCAAAGCTCTGCTCCGCCATCGCTCTGGATGGAAAGGTCGAAGCCGTCCGAGAAGCCAAGGCCATCTTCGTCCTCGGGTGCGTTGGCGTAGAGGTCGAGGGCGCGGGCCGCGTTCTCGGGCGTGCCGACATCGAGAAGGCACGAGAAATGGGTGAAATAGTCGGCCATGGCAGTCTCCGTAAAAGGCGAAAACCCGGCGCGGGGCCGGGCTTCGGGTGGGTTTGTGTGTGTTTGGGATCAGGCGGCGGGCGGACCGTGGATACGGTCGTCGTCGAACTCGGCATCCTCGATGACGGGCTCATGACCGTCCGGATCGATCCGGTCGATGTAGGCGATGACGCCCTCGCGCCGTTCGTCAGTGTCGATGTGCTCGGGGTATGCGATGGATTCCATCGCGATCCGTGCGGAGGCCTTCGCCTTCTCGATGGCCTCGGCGTCAGTCGCGGCTTCGAGCGTCACGCTGTCGAAGGCGCGCAGCCAGAAGGTGATCTTGACGATGTATTCGGTCACGACGTGCCTCCATCACCGTCGGGATCGCGCGCCCCGGCGAGGATCGCTTCGGCCTTGGTGATCGCGGCGTGCGCGCGTTGTCGCCAGGCCAGATCGTCCGCCGGATCACCCTCGGGTGCGTGGGCGAAGATCTTGAGCAAGCCGAGCAGGACTTCGAAGTGCTCGGCCTTGCGCTGGAGGCTCTCGCCGAGGTGCGAGGGAACGGGGAGCGCCGGGACGCTGTATGGCGATACGTCGCCCGGCCAGATGCCGGTCACATAGGTCTCGCCGGCGGTTTCGTAGTCCTCTTTCTGCCCTTCCCAATCATCGTCTTCGATGGCGAGGCGGCAGGCTTCCGCGAGTGTATCGGCTTCGTAGCCGCGCTGGCGGTAGATCGGAATCCGGTAGGTAGCTTCGATCGTGAAGATTGGCATGATGACCTCCAGAAATGCGAAAAGCCCGGCTGGGGCGGGCTTTGGGTGGAAACGAAGCATGTAATGCGGCGTCAGAGGCGCCAGGCTCGAACCATCTCCTGGGCCTGATCGTGGTAGGCGAGCATCTGGCGATAGAAACGATGACGCTCGCCTCTGAGCGCCGGATCACGGCGGGCGCGCGGCTTCAGCTTGCGCGCAGCGGCGCGCACGACGGCCCGCCATCCGTCATGAACCGTGACGTCGAGGCGGAGATAGGTTCCGTACATCTCAGCCTCCGGCGGCTGAGCCGACCACCGCGAACGGATCGACGAGTTTGTGGATCGGCTGCGCGCGGCCCATCCAGGGTTCGGGTCGGATGCAGCGCACCCAGTCGGCGAAGCTCGGAATGAAACCAAGATCCTCAACGACGTGCTGTTCGCCGATCAGGCGCACAGGCACGACGCGGCCGGTCGAGATCGTGATCGTCGGGCCGAAGAAGCGTTCCAGCATGAAAATGCCTTCGGCGTGATGCCGCAGCGCCCGGTGGCGGAAGTCGGCGGTGATCGCCTTCGACTCATCGAACCATTGGTGCAGCGGCAGGTAGTCTTCAGCGGTCCCGCCCCATTTCCTGACCGACGAGAGGGCGTGGTGATAGCAGTGTCCCATGGCCGCCTCCTCAGAAGGTGTGGGTGTGGTTTTCGGAGGCGGTGTAGCGCTCGTTGTAATCGAGCGTGATCGCGCCTTCCGCGACATCGAAGATGACGTCGCCATAAGCGCCGTCGCCATTCTCCCAGCCGCAATGCGTCTTTTCGAGAACGTCATAGGCCAGGCTCTCGACGGCGTCGGAGATGCTCACCGACGAGCGCTTCGGCTCGGTCTGGTCCCCGACGGCCTCGGCGAATTCGATGGTCGCGCCAGGCATGGTGACGGAATCGTCGCCGGCCTGAGCTTCCACATTTTCGATCTGACCGGAGTCGCCGTAGCCGTCGAAGCTGACGACGACGCGGGTGATGCCGGCGAACGCCAGTGCGTCGAGTAGCGCGGTCTTGTTGAGGGCAAACAGTTCGGCATCAAGCTTGGCTCGGGCCGCGGCCTTCATCTCCCATTCGGAAAGCGGAGCCTGGGATTCAGACGTGGTGTCGGATGTGTTGGTCATGGTGGTTTCCTGAAACAAAAGCGCCCGGCGCGTGGGCGGGGCTGTCGGATTGGTTGAGGGGAAAGGATGCGCGGGACGGCCGAAACCGCCCCGCGCGATCGGGTTACTCAGCCGCGATCGTCTGCGGCTCGTCTTCTGCTTGCTCTGAAGGCTCGTCGTCGTCTCCGGCGAGGAATTCCGGCAGCGCCTCGGCCTCGCCTTCGTCGCCGACCTGATCGACCGACGGCGCGTCGTCGTCGACGGTGCGCAGCGGCTCAGGCAGCCAGAAGCTGTCGGCGAGAAGCCGCTCGGCCTCCTTGGCCATGTCGCCCTTCTTCAGATGGTCGATGAGCTGGGCGGCACGCTCGCCTGCGCCTTCGCGAACCGCTTCCAGGATGCGGCGCTTCGGCACGCGGCCGAGATAGTTCTCGACGGTCGGACGCCATCCGGCCTCCACCATGTCGAGACCGACGGCCCGGGCGATGCGGTTGGCCTCGCCGATGCGATGCTCGACACCGTGGGACGAAATGCCGGCACCGTAGCGGTCGGCCTTCTCGTAGAGCGCGTTGACCCCGAACGAGGCGCAATGCGCGAAGAGGGCGGCCTGGTCGTCGCCGGTCAGGGTGGTGAGCCAGTCCCAGAGATCGGCTCGATCCTTCGGCAGCCGTTCCTCCCAGCTTTTGTGGCGTTCGGAGATCGTCTTGGCCGTCGGCGTATCCTTCAGACCCTGCGCCTGGATCGGGAAGGTGACGCTGCGAATGGCGACCTCCATGGCGCTGCCGGAGGCGAAGTAGCGCGAGAAGACATCCAGGCAGAACTTGTGCAGAACCGCCTGGAACGCGACCGACGGCGTGGTCGCGAGCTTGTCGCGCAGCGCCAGCGTCCGTTCCGCAGTCAGCTCGGTCACAAGGCGGTCCGGCAGCGGCTTCACCACGTCGTCGTCCTCGTCCTCCGGTTCGGAAACTTGGCCGCCGATAGTGATGACCGCGCGCTGGATCACCGGCGCGCCGGGTTCCACGCCATCTGGGCTTGCCGCGCCGGTTTCATCATCGCCTTCCTGTCCGGGCTCCACGATGGGCGCCTCATCCTCGGGACGGACGTAGCCACGGTCGACGGACAGAGCACCTTCGGAATCGATGCTGACGAAGACGCCGGCACGGGCGGTGTCGGTGGGGTCGAAAGTGACGGGACGATCGTCGAAGGCGGCGAGCGCCGTTTCGATTTCGCCGAGCCGTTCGTCCACCTCGTCGGGCAGCTCGTCTGCCCCGTCATACTCGGCTTCGAGCTTGGCATATTCGGCGTTGAGCGCGTCGATCGTCGCCTGTTCCTCGGGCGAAAGATCGGCGGCAACTCCCTCCAACGCGCGGAGTCCGCGCGTGTGGCCATAGGGGAAGTCGGCCGCGACCTCGATCCACTTCCAGCCTTCGGCCGCGATCTTCTCGGCCTCGGTCTTCAGCTTCTCAGTGAAGAGGCCATCGAGCAGCGCCACGTCTTCGAGCCAGCCGCCGTCGTCGGACTGGAACAAGTCGCGCAGCACTACGCCACCGGCCGCCTCGTAGGCATCGAGACCGACGAACACTGCCCGGCGGTCCGAGGCACGCACCGTCTTCTCCGTCAGCATGCGGCGGATCTGATAGGGTTCCTTCTGCCAGGATCCGGAGACGGCCTGCCAAACCTGCTCTTGGCGTGTGTGGTCGGACGTGACAGTGAACGCCATCAACTGCTCCAGCGACATGCCGTCCTCGGCGTAGAGGTCGAGCAGGGTCGGCGAGACCGACGCCAGGCGCAGGCGCTGCTTCACGACATTCACGCCGACGAAGAATGCAGCGGCGATGTCTTCCTCGGAGCGCCCCTTCTCACGCAGGGCCTGGAAGGCGCGGAACTGGTCGAGCGGATGCAACGGCGCACGCTGGATGTTCTCGGCCAGTGAATCGTCCTCGCCGAGGATGTCGGTGCCAGGATCGCGGACCACGCACGGAACCGGCGCGGTCTTCGCCAGCCGCTTCTGCTTCACCAGCAGCTCGAGCGCCCGGTAGCGGCGGCCGCCGGCCGGAATCTCGAACATGCCGGTCTCGGCGCCCTCGGCGTCGAGAACCGGCCGGACGTTGAGGCTCTGAAGCAGGGTGCGCCTTGCGATGTCCTCGGCCAGCTCCTCGATGGAGACGCCGGCCTTCACGCGCCGGACGTTGGACTGGGACAGAACCAGCTTGTTGAAGGGGATGTCGCGCGAGGACGACAGGGTGATCTTCTGAACAGCGATAGCCATCGGGATGTACTCCGCGACGGGCGCCGGGAGACTCTCTCTCGGCTTCCAACCCGTCACGAAGACCGGCGCAGCCCTCTTCCTTTCGGACCGCCGCGCGGGCCCTGGCGCCGCGGTAGAAGCCCCCGGCCGCCGGTGCCCGCAGGAACAGGCGGCGCGCGGGACCTCCCTTAAAGAGCCGCTCCATTGCTAAGATGGCGTCAGGGCACGTTCGTCGGGGATGAAGCGTAATGGCAAAACGGATCATCACGGTCTTCTACGCTTGGCAGAGCGACCGGGATCAGAAAGGAAATCGACACTTCATCCGTCGCGCTCTCGACGAAGCCGCCAAGCGCATCAATGACGATGATGCCCTGGCGGTTGAGATTAAGGTCGATGCGGATACGGAGGGCATCCTGGGCACGCCCCCGGTGACTGAAACGATCCTCAAAAAGATTGGCGCATCAGACATTTTCGTGCCGGACCTGACCTTCATCGCGCAAACCGACGCGGGTAAGCTGACCCCCAACCCCAACGTCATGGCCGAATATGGCTACGCGCTTCGCGCGCTGACGTTCGAGGCGATGATGCCGGTCATGAACACACATTATGGCGCGCCAACTGAGCTGCCGTTCGACCTGGGTCATGTTCGCCATCCCACCCAGTATGATTTGCCGCCCGCTAGCCCCGACGGAGCACGGCGTGCAGCCCGGGCGGTCCTCTCCGAAAAGTTTGAAGCCATCATGAGGTTGATGGCCCAGAATATTCTCAGCAAAGCGCGCACGGATAATCCGTTTGTGCCCACCGCACCGGTCCGGCCGCCCGCCTTTTTCTTTCAGCCCGGCGATGTGCTGGTGAATTTCGGCTATCCCGGCGAGCAGGAGATGCGGTTCAAAAGAAATCGGGCCATCTTTCTGCGGCTCTATCCGACCTATGCGGATCAGCCACGTGTCGGCTTGAGCCGGGCAATTGAGGTCGCCCAGCGATTGATGCCGCTGCAGCGCGTGATCACGTCCCCGCACAACCGCAACGACTGGGGCGCTATCAATCTCCAGCCACATGGCGACGGTATTACAAGCTTCACCCAGATCTTCGAGACCGGCGAACTTTGGGGCGCGAGCGAAGAGCCGTTCAGAACGGGCAACCCGTCATTTGTCGCGGCGATCGGCGTGGAAAAGGCGTTCGTGGCGGCTTTGGAGAACCACCGTCTTGTTTACGAGAGAGAACTCAAGCTCCGCCCGCCCTTTACCGTCGAGTTCGGAGCAGTCGGCCTGACGAATCAGCACCTGCTTGTGCCCAGTGTCGAATTTCCTTCGGGGGAATATGCGGGACCGATCCGAAAGGACAGCTTTTGCCGGTCGTTCCAACTAGGCAGCTTCGACGCGACGGAGTGGACGTCCGCCCTCAGAGATTTTCTCATCGACTTCTATGACCTGGCGGCGGTGGACCGGTCGAAGGTTCTCACGGACGCCATCGTTGCGGCGAACCAACTGCCCCCGCGCTAACCCGTCACGCCGCCGCTCGTTCACTATCAGCCTCGCCGAGGACGCGGTCGTGATCGGGCAGAAAGCTCAGGATCCAGTCAGCCGCCTTGCTCGCCTGCGACGCCGCGCGCACGATGGCGCGGTTATCCTCGCGCAGCACCTCGAGCCATGAGCCGATATAGTCGGCATGGCGCACGGTCGGGATGATGCCGAGCGAGGCGCAGCAGAAGGCGGCGTTCATCTCGGCGATCAACTCTTCGAACGCATACTTCTTGGTGCCGAAGGACCCGGTCAGGTCGCGATTGAGGCGGGAGGAATGGCCGCTGGCGTGGCCGACTTCGTGGAGGGCCGTCCGGTGCCAGTTGATCGGCTCGAAATAGGCCTGTGGCGGCGGCACCATCACGAAGTCCGGGCCCGGCGCGTAGAAGGCGCGGTTGCCGCCGATGCGGAAGTCGATGCCGGTCGCCCGGATCAGCGCCTCGACCCTCGGTTCGATCAGGTCCGGTGGCGGCGGTGGCGCAGCGGCAGCAATCTCGGCCGGCAGGTTCTCGCATTGGGCAGCGTTGAAGACGGTGAATCGCTTCAGGAACGGGATCGCGGCCGCCTCCTCGCCGGTCTCGCGGGCGCGCCGCTTTTCGTCCTGGGGCGTGAAGCGGTCGGCATAGACGACGGTGGTGCCGTGTTCGCCCTTGCGCACGTTGCCGCCGAGCGCAAGCGCCTGGCGAAAGGTAAGCCAACTCTGGGCGGAGAAGCCGTGCTCGATCACGGCGCCCCAGAGGATCAAGACGTTAATCCCCGAATACTGTCTGCCGGTAACGGCATTCTTAGGCATGGCGAGCGGCGCCTTCGCCGCCGCCGTTCCCCAGGGCTGGACCCAAGGCAGGGAGCCAGCCTCCAACTCGCTGATAATCTTTGTGGTGATCTCGTCGTACAGGCTGGCGCGGCCAGGGCCGGCCTCGTGGCGGTGCTTGGACATCGCGGGTCTCCGCGACGGGCGCCGGGAGCCTCTCTCCCAGCCCTCAACCCGTCACGGCAAATCCCGTCCGCACTCTCACTCTCGGCGGGGCGTTGCGGGGCGGCCTGCCCCGCAGAAGGGGTCGGCAGAGACCTCGGCTCGGCCGCAGGGGAAGAAGCTATGGGGCCGGTGCTGAAGATCTGAGAGCATCGTCGCATCTTTCACCCCCACGGAGACGCCCCCGATGAAGCCGGTCGATGATCTGAGCCGCTCGCTTGTGGCCTTTGACCAAGAGTCCGCAGTGGTCGCAGTGATCGAGCTGAGTAACACGAGCTGGTTGGTCGCCGGCACATTACCGGGCGTCGCCCGCCGGCCGCTGAAGAAGCTGGACCCCGATCCGGCGGCGCTGGGGCAGTTGCTGACGCGATGGCGGATCGAGGCCGAGGCCGCCGGTCGACAGATCGGTCGGATGATCGTTGCCTACGAGGCCGGCCGCGACGGGTTCTGGTTGGCCAGGTGGTTGCAGGCTCGAGGCATTGAAACCCACGTCATCCATCCGACTAGCGTGGCAGTGTCGCGCGAGCATCGCCGCTCGAAGACCGACCGGTTGGACTCGGCCATGCTCATGCGGGTGTTCTTCGGCTGGCTGCGCGGCGAGCGCGGCCACTGCAGCATGGTCGCTATCCCAAGCCTCGAGGAGGAGGACGCCAAGCGGCCAAGCCGCGAGCGCGAGAGCCTCGTCGGCGAGCGGACCCGGATCATCAACAGCGTCAAGTCTGGCCTACTTCGGCTCGGCGTGCGCGGCTTTAACCCGGCGCTGCGTCGGGCGGCCAAGCAGCTGGAGACCTTGGTCACGCCGGAGGGCAGTGCCCTGCCGCCCAACACGCTGGACGAGATCCGCCGTGATCTCGCCCGCCTGGCCGTAGTGCGCGAGCAGATCGAGGCTATTGAGCGCGATCGGCTGGCCCGCCTACAGCAAGCACCGCAGTCGCGGTCCAACGCCATGGTTGTGCTTCTGGCCCGTGTCGTCGGCGTCGGGCTTGAGACCGCCGACATGCTGGTCCAGGAGGTCCTGTCGCGGCCGCTGCGCGATCGGCGGGCCGTCGCGCGCTACGCCGGTCTGACCGGCTCGCCGGACGAGAGCGGCGCCCGACGACGTGAGAAGGGCCTGGCCAAGTCCGGCAACGCCCGCGTGCGCCGCGGCCTCATCCAGTTGGCCTGGCGGTTCCTGATGTTCCAGAAGGGCAGCGGTCTGGCGGCCTGGTATCGCTTCCGAACCGAGGCAGCGCCGACAGGGCGCAAAAAGATGATCGTCGCCCTGGCCCGCAAGCTGCTGATCGCCTTCTGGCGATTGGTGACCACCGGCGCCGTGCCGGACGGCATAGTCCTGCGCGCGGCTTGAGGGAGGCGCAGACCCCCAGGAACGACAGAGTTTGACGGCGATCGCAGGCGCGGACGTCGTCGATCAGATCCGAGGTGGCGGTGACACGAGGAACGCCGTGGCCAATATGCCGAGGGAAGAATGTGCCCGCCGCCTCGGAGCCTCGCACTCGAAGCGAATGGCTGCTTCATGGTCCAGGCCCGCAAGGCCAACCGAATACAAGGTTGCGGTGCGACTATCGTGCCCGACAGCGAGCTCCCCTCGGATTCAGATCGGACGACCGCCCAGCGAGCCTTGACAAGGAATTCCCCATACAAGGCTTTCCCCTCAAGGGTCTATTGGATCGAAACCTCCAGGTGACTACCAATTGGCGGCGCGACGACTACCAATCAGCCGATCGGTCCGACGGGTCTACACATTCCATCCGCGCGGGAGAGCGGCTGTCGTCCGGATGGACCAATCTCCGTCGAATTGGCGATTGGCGTTTCAAGTCGGGCAGATGACCTTCGTCTCGATCAATGCGTGCAGGTGGTTGCGCAAATTCGAAGGGACATGGCCACCTGTGATCAGAACTCCTGCTTCCATGTTCTTTTCGAGCGCGTGGCCAGTAAGGTTGGCGCTCGTCAAGAACGCAGCGTTGTCGTCAGCAACGGCCACTTTCGCGTGAACCCGACCATTGGTGAACGGATGCGGGCGATCGGTCCAAACATACAATTTGGCTGAAGGAACGGCGTTTTTCATTGTCGAAACCGGATTGACGAGCAAACTGCCACCTTGAGTCAGTGACGCTTCGACGAGGATGCGAGTGTCGACCCCTCGTTCGATGGCCGCGTTGATCGCGACTATGACTGACGGAACGTCGTAGGCGACGAAGCTCACGATGAAGAGTTCTCGCGTCGCATGCTGAATGAGGTCCAGGAGCACCTGCTCAGTGCGGCGGGTCGCAACGAACGGTGTCGTCGGCCCCGTCCAGACGAGTTCGACGTTAGAATCTCGTTGCACCCGCTGCCGAGTATGGGCCGCGGCCAACAGCATTCCGGCCACGACGTCTCCGGACAACGCAGTATCCTGCCACGCCGTCACGAACGATCCCAAGGCCGCTCGGGCAACCGGCGTACCGACGATTTGCTGTAGGTCTTGTTCCCGAGCCAACGGGGACGCGCCTCGCAGTCGTGACGCGATCGCTTCGATCTTCGATGGTGAAAGTAGGGCCGCCAACTCCGCGACCGCATCCAAGAGCGATCCCATCACGAGGTCCGGAAAAATGCGGCGGTTTGGTTTTCGAGCGTGGGGACCACCAACGCGCGGTCGAGATGCCGATTGCCTCGTTCACAAGACGTTTCCGACACGAAGGAACAAGCATGACAAGCCGCTCCGTGCAGCGATTGATCCTTGCTGGGGTCGTGCTCGGAGCACAGAGGATCGGAAGCGCAGACGTGGGCGCGATCCAGGGCCTGGCGCAGCAGCCGCCCGAGATTTTCAGGTTTACCTAGTTCGACCAATCCTCCGAGAGTTCCATCGGAATCGGCCGCCGCCGTGTAGATGAGGAATCCGGCCTGATTTTTTGCCTCGTCGACTTCTGCGTAGATCCGTTCACGAATACTGGCGGCATTGTATCCGCATTCGAGAGCCAGCTCTCTGATCAGCATGTGTGCCAGGGTGTGCAGCAATACGTAGCGCGCGCCCGGATAGCCTTGTCTCGGATCGAGATTCCGCTTTTGGCGCCACCCACGATGCCCCGTGCGTAAGCGAGCATCGACGTCTTTGACTGCATCCAGGTCGGCCCATGCTTTCAGAGCGTCGGCATCGAAGCGAACGAAGATGCCCTCGCCATGAACCTGTGTCGCCGGCACCCAATCGGGCGCCGAACGGCCCAGCGGAGCACGCGGCGCGGCATCGTCGCCCGATCCCTCATCGGGGGACTCGACGCGCGTGAAGCCGAGCAGAGCATTCACTTCGCGCAATCGTTCCAACAGCAAGACGCGTGTGATAGCCGCTTCGAAGCCCTTCGGAACCCCGACCTTCTTGCTCATGAAATGCGGGTAGTCGGTCGGCGGATCGTCCGCCGTCAGAACCTGCCATTCCGGCTCTCTGAGGTCGCTTTGGCCGACATCCATGCCGCCCGTCCTGTGGGCTTCGATGGCGGACCAAATCTGGTCGCTGGTGAATTGCTCGATGCCAGGGAGCTGCGCCGTCTTCTTCAGCGTTTTGACGACGAAACCGACTTCGCCGGCCGACGAAACGTCCTCGAAGAAGGTCCAGCCGTCCCCGACGAGTTGCGCCAAGGGACTACCCGTCTGGGGGATGGCGAGTACCGACAACGTGACCGGGAACCACCCGTTTGTCGCACCGAGCAGAATCGCCCGAGGTTCTTCGACACAATCTTCGTCAAAACGATCAATGTGAGGATGCCTCCCGCGACACCCGGGCAAATTGTCTCTGCCGGCCTGGCCGAAAGCCTGGGCCATGTTCTTCGATGCGCCGCAGGCGTCGCATTTGACCCAGAGGTTCTCGGTTTGAAGCGACGCACCGCTTTCAAAGAACCGTAGGGTGCCGCGACATTCAGAGGGGCCAGCATGAACGAACCAGTGCCAAGGGAAATCGTCCAGATGTCCGGCACGACAAGCCGTCAGGAAGCGCGCCGGCACGGCGTCGGCGTCACGAGCTCGCTGATCGTTGTTCGAACCCCGGCAGCCCTCATGGACGAAACGGGTCAGTTCCGGACGGTATCTGTTTTCCTTCAGCTTGAATAAGCCGGCATCGAACGGCGAAAGGAGCCCGCATTTCACGCAACGCAACCACCTCGGGAACGGCTTCACTGGAACGCCGATCAGGGCTGCGGGAGAAAACGGGTCGACGACATCACGCTCGCCGATCGGGGGCATACGCAGCGATTCCACTTGAGGCCCGAGAACGCTGCGGACGTTCGCCAGCAGGCGTGCCTCTTGGATGGGCTGGCATCTATCCTTTTCCCAACGGTCGATCCCCATCGTGACGACCGATAAATTGGGCAGATCGACCAGCGCGCCAGGGCCGTAGGTCCACAGGAGCTGGCTCGGCCGGATTTCGCCTACGGGTGTCTTGCTCATGCGTCACTCCCGTCCGTTGGGGTGACTCGGGCTCGCCAGATGGGGTCGCTCGTCGAGCGAGAATCCTCCATCACCAGCCTCACGCCGGGCTCGACCTCACGCATCGACATCGGGACGGTCCAATCCGTCCACGGCTTCACGCCTGGTGCTTCCAAAAGAGGATACGCCGTCGGGCCTGCGCCATACTTCTGATAAACGAGCGTGCGGCCACCGACGCCCGCCTCTTTGGCCCAATCATCTGCTCGTTGCTTCAATTCCTGTTCGGTCAGCGATTTCTTTGCCGAATCCTCGGTGACTTCCCACGTCCGCTCGGCCACGATACCGATCGTCGTTAACATCTCCGGTCGACTCGGGCTGTTCATCGCGCCCGCCCCTGTGTTCGGCGCGAAGGGATCATAGGCGTTTCGCATGATCGACAGCATCGCGCCCGTGAGGCCACGGTCCAATGCCCGCGGCGAGAATGGCGTCACGGATTGAGCTTCGACGTGCTGATAGAAGGTCGCGTGATAGTGCTCGAACGTCTCATAGTGTGAGAGATCGCGCGGACGCGCCCAGGTGAGGACGGTGGCGACCAAGCCCGGCGGCGTGCGGCCGACGCGGCTGGTCGCCTGGATATACTCGGCCGTTCCCTTCGGCTGGCCGTTGACGACCATCACGCCGAGGCGATTCACGTCGACCCCAACCGAAAGCATGTTGGTGGCCAGGACGACGTCGATCGGACGCGGATCGCCCGGAGCCCGGTTCTCGATCCATTTGCCCGCCGCGGGATCGAACGTCCCGTTGAAGGGGATTTCGAGCTGATCGAGATAGCGCGGGATGTCGTGACTAGAGACACGAGATGTCAGTTCGCGAACGTCGTCTACGCGCCGCTGCGACAAGCCCGGCCGATCGACGAGGCTCATGCTGACGCGGAAGGATCGCGTCTGGACGTCGTCTTCGGCGAGGCGCTTCATTCCGCCCAATTCGCGCAGCGAATTGAAATAGCCGACCAGCGTCATGTAAGGGTCGGCGACCGGACCGAAACGATCGAAGAGCGCCTGCGCCGCAGTCAGGAAGGCCGTGTACGTTCGGATCAGCACCGCAGGGCGAGAGCTGCCAGGCGCGCATATGCCCATGTAGCGGCGGCCGGGCTTCTCTTCGATGGGCCGCTGGACTGAGAAGAAGTTATCCTCGACGTCGAGACCGGAGGGCGGGAAGACCGAAATGCGCCGCATGAACACGTTGCGCACTTGATCTTCGGCGCGCCGGACGGTCGCGGTGGATGCCACGACCTTCGGTCGAACCTTCGTATCGCCGAGAGGCCAGGTGCTCAACTCGTCGACGGCGCTTTCATAGAGGCCGACCATGGTGCCGAGGGGACCGCTGATGAGGTGGAACTCGTCCTGGATGATGAGATCGGGGGGCCGCAGAGCGGCTCGCACGGGTTTCACCTTGGCCGGGGGATGAGCGCCGCGGGCGCGATGCCCCGTACCGCAATCGTGCCCCGGCCAGAGCAAGCCGTGGCGCTCGCATTCTTCATCGACCCGACCGAAGAGGGTTCGGACCTCTGGCCGCCAAGCCATCATGGCGAACTTATCGACGGTAGCGATCATCATCGTGGGAGGACGATGGTAGATCTCCTCGTCGACCACCTTTACCGGCAATCCGGGGTGGGCGAGCCCGCTGGAGCCGGCCCGCGAGAATTCGCAGGTGCCGAGCTTGTCCCCGCAATGAATGAGAGTCCGGCCGATAACCCTGTCGACCTCGATGTCGCGCCCAGCGGAGATCTCCGAGCCGCACCATGGGCAGCTCGTCAATTGCGCAGGCGACGCGATGCCGGCACGATTCCGATCACCATTGCGCAACGCTTCGATCGCCTGGTGAGCGTCTTCGGTTCGGCCCGGCGTCACCTTGTTGCCGACCCACAGTCCCAGTGAGAAGGGTTCCTTGCCCCAGGTCTTCTCGTCCGCGCGACGGATCACCTCCATTGCGCACAACAGCGCGGCCGCGCGCTGGAATTGCTGGAGCGTCAGCAGACGCAGCGTGTATCGCATGATCACGGCGAGGCCGCGTGAGGCGTCAAGCCCACCGAGGTCGCTCTTCAACCGACGCATCCCCATGGCGAAGGCGGCCACACCTAGATAGGCTTCGGTCTTGCCGCCACCCGTCGGGAACCACAGCAGGTCGGCGAAGGCCTCGACGGGCTTCGTTCGATCTGGATGCGCCGGGTCGGCCAGCGACGGCACCGACAACAAGAGGAAGGCCAACTGGAAGGGACGCCAAGATCGGTTCCTCGGAATGTCGATCTGCGCGATATCAGTGGTCTCCCCCCGTCTCCGCTTGAGGGCATAGAGGCTCCGCACGCGCTGTAGCGCCATGGACCTGTTGGCGAAGCGAAAGGCCGTCAGCGCCGCATCGTCGGTAAAGAGCGTGTTCATCCCTTCCCGAAGACGGCGCAGGGTTTCTTCGCATCGGACGATCACGTCCCGGCCCGGATCGTCGAAACCCGTGATCTCGCTCTTCAGGCGCGCACGTTGCTCCTCGATCCATACGGCGTAGTCGTCGACCAGGCACGACAGCGCATCGCGCAGCGCCTGCGGTTCCAATTCAGCAAGGCGGTTCATGTCGAGCCAACCTTCATCGACCATCCGGCGCATCGCCGGGCGATCGCCGAAGTCGAGGCCCGGCGTCTCCGTCACGGCGATTTCGTAGCGCGGAATGATCTCCGTGCGGACCCGCCAAGCCTTCCCGGAATCTTCCGGCATCGCGTCGGAGTGGACCGACACGCCGTGGCCGACGGCGAACTCCAACCGATTGCGATAGATCAGCGCCAAGCGATCGCGTTCCGGATCGTCGACAACGATTTCGTTGGATGGGCGTCGCCTGAAGATCGCCTTCCCCGCAGCGGGTTCCGGCGCGGTCACGGAGATCTCCGGCTGGAACAGCCAGGCGCGGTCCTTGTTGTCGTCGGGCTCGAGTTGACCGTTCACGAGGAACAGGGTGACGAGGCGCTCCCCCTGGTCGTTCGTCCGGACGGAGCCTTGCAGCCTGACGTCGGGCTGGTCCCGGTCGGGCGTCGAGGGCCTTATCGGCCCGTCGTTCAGAAGCAAGGGCGCGACACCACCGCACGGGATGCGCCGCCACACCTTGACCTTGGTCTCCTCCTCCTTGCCGGTCGCCCGGTTCTTCCGGGTTTTGACGACTTCGTGCTCGTCGCTCGGGACACGCTCGTAGCGTCCCCAGCGAACATCGACGGCGAGCGACTCCTCGCCCGGCGCGACGCAGAAGGTGAACCCCATGCTGGACGGCACGAGGGATTGATTGTTCGTCGTGTCGATCTCGTCGAGAGCATCGTCCTCTGGCTCCACGCGGCCGGAAGCACTCGCGAATTCGGCGCCGGGCTCGTGGATGGGCGCCGCTCGCTCATCCTCAATGTCGCCGACCTCGTCTGCGGCTGCCGCTGGCTCGACTGGAGTCGTCTCGCCGTCACCTGGCCGACGTGGCGCGAGCTTCCCTACCAGATAGCGGTCGCGGACGCTCATGTCCTTGATCAGCTCGTGCGGGCCACCGGCGGGACCGAGTAGATCGTCACGAACGGCTACTTCGAGCAGATCGCGCACATAGACGACGTTCTGGATGAGCGGCACGGCTTCGATGTCGGAAATACCGACCGACTGCGCCGCGCGCAGGAAATCATCCCAAGAGAGACGACCGATCGGCCCTGCCGGGATGGTGAGACCCAACCCGCTCAAGAGTGCGGGTGAAGCGACGGTATGGAGCTTGTCGAAATAGAACGAGGTTTCGGTCTCGGTCGATCGAACACGAAGGAGCCGTCCAACCCGAGTGATGGACTGAGCGGGATCGAAGAGAAGCAGCCAGTCACCGGCCGCGATGCTCAAAAACAGATTCGGTCCTCCCACACACGAGAAGACGAAATCGTGCTGTCCCGCACTAACCGTCGTGTCGACGGCCATCCACGCGGCATGGGCCGGGACCTGTTCTGTCGCGCCGTTCTCCGGCGGGCTGGATTCGCTCATATCTGGTTCACCAGTTTCTCAAGGCGATCCAGCTCTTTGCTGGCCTTGAGATATTGCTCGTAGGCCTCCTGAGCGCCCCGGATGAGTGTGTCGTAGTGGGCGATGCGGCTTCCGGGGGAAATAGCCGCCATGGACGATTTGAGGCGATCCGGGTTCGCCTTCTCTTCCTCGATCGACTTGCCGAGAACGAACACGACTTCGATGTTCGGTGACGAATCCCCTTGCTGTAACAAGATCTTTCGCAGCGTATCGACGTAGCGCTGGCCTTGCTCCTGCAATTCGAGGAGCTTCATCACCCGACCGGCCTTCTTGAGTTCGACGATGATGTGCTTTCCGGCGTAGGTACGATAGGCGATGTCGACCCGGCCGAGCTTCTCTTTCTCGTTGAAGTCCTCGACGATAACGCCCTCCGTGACGAGGCGCTTTTCCATGAGTTCACTGCCGGAGGCACGCTCCCACGCCGGATCGAGCAACCAGAGATGGTCGAAGAGATATTTCTGGAGGACCTTCTCCTTGGCGTCCTCATCGACGATCTTCTGAAACTCCTGGATTGCTCCGAGCCTGGACCGCACGATGTCTCGATACAGCGAAGCCTCGAGGGAATCGCGGTCTGCGAGCAGCGTGAGCAGCTTGTCCACGCTGGCGATGCTCGCGATGAACTCGTCGGTCGATCCGCGCAACTTCATGCGCTCGAACGCCAGGATACCGTGCCGATAGAGGACTTTGCGATCGTCTTCATCGTCGATCGGTAGGGCGCTGAGCTTCGCGATCAGCTCCTCGGCGCTCTTGCGGAAGCCTTCTGGCAGTCCATCGAGCCATTCGGCGAGGGCGGGCGAGGTTTCCTTCGCCTTCTCGATTTCGTGCTTCCGCCGCCATTCGTTCCAGCGGCTCTCGACCTGAGTGAGCCGCGAGCGCAGGAACGCGAGTAGTTGCTGGTATCGTTCGTCGTCCTCCTGCACGCGCTGACGGTCGCTGGTAGCGATATCGGGCTTGTCGTCGATGTCCAGGAAATCGGCCTCGATCTGTCCCGTGAGGTATTTGGTGTAGATCCTGGCGTCGTTCAGCTTGTCGAGGATGTTCTCATGGAACAGCCGCCCGCGAGCGAACACGACGATGCCGTTCATGTTACCGGCTTCGGTGCTTTCCAGGTCTTTCGGCTTTCTGGCCGTGCCGATCCAGCCCTTCACGCGCCATGTCGCATCCCAGCCATCGAAGCGATCGGAGAGAGCCTCCTTCTCTTTGAGCTGAGAGGATGCCGTCAGGTCGGGCTTTTCGGTGCCGAACGTCCAGAGAAACTGGACCGTGGCGAGATCGCCGCGATCGGCGGCGGTGATCGGTTGGCCGTCGATCTCGACCTTGAAGCCATGAACGTCCCCCACGACCGAGAACCGCCTCGCCAGGCGCTTGCGGAGGGCCGTAGCTCCCGGCCCGAGACGCTGCCGCTTGACGTCCTTGAGGATGATCTTCGTCCCCTTCATGACGGTGACCTCTCCAGCCGCCAGCGGTTCCGGGCTGTAGAAGGGCTTCTGATCGCGGACGGAATCGTGGATGCCCGAGACCGTCATCCGCAGGCCATGCGCTCCGCCGTCCTTCGCCGAATGCACCTCGATGGTGTCGGCGATCGAGAAGAGCGAGAGCTTACCCAACCCCTTCCTGCCCATGACCGGCCGCCCCTTGGGCGTCACGCGGCCGCTGACCTCCTCTCGGCGCCGGTAGCCGACGCGCAGGTACTTGTCGTTCATGTCGGCGACTGACATGCCCATGCCATCATCGGCGATCTCGATCCACTTGCCGTCAGGGTCGATCCGGATGTCCACCTTCTCGGCATCCGCATCCCAGGCGTTCGCGACGGCTTCGGTCAGGACGGCAGCGATGTTGCTATAGAGGTTGATCCCGAGGTGATCGAGCACATTGAGATCGACCGTCATCTTGTAGGTGTCAGTCATCGACGGTCTCCGTATCGGCGGCGTCAGCGTTGAAGAGATCGCCATCGTCTTGGTCAGTTCGCTTCTTGCTGGGTGCTTGCTTCTTGGCTGCCTTGTGCAGGCCCGCTTCGACTTCCTTTTGGTAGCGCTGACGATTCAGGTCGGACAAACGCCTCAACAATTCGAGACGCGCCGACTCGGAGATCGTGAAGCGGGTTCGGTCGTTCTCTGGCAGAGAAGCTACTTCATGGAAGTCATGACCCAATTCAATATCTGTCCATCCGTAACTGCGGCAGACCGCAATATCCATTTTCTCGTGTAAATAACGAAGTGTGACAATGTCCTGGATAGTGGATTTTGTGCTGTGAAATAAATTGTAAAGCTGTGTCAGGCCGATTGATCGTTCTGTGCTAATTTTTATCCGAAGTTCGGAGTACGACTTTCCAATCTTGGATAACTCATTATCCCTGTGAGATGGTAAAGGCATTTTCTCAAAGCAATCTGATGGTGTGTACCGCATCCGTGTTTCTTGGGTGGACCCCTGCTTTCTGGTCCACGCTTCGTGAACATTAGATTGCAAGAGACAAAAATCGTCGTATCCGTTAAGTGCGAAGATGATTACGTCGAGTGTAAATATTTGATTGTTTGGGATGAAGGCAACATTCAAAAATTTAGAAACTCGTGTGATTCCCAAAACGCAATCGAATCTAATTGTGTCCGGTTGCCAACCGTCAGGATGAGATAAAAATTGATCTCCGCGGCCTATGGCGTGGTACAATGCGGGTCGTTTTTCAGCGTACTGCCACCATCTCTGCGGGAGCGGTTTGCGTAAGACGTAAGTTCCGTCTTTCTTTGTACGCTGCCGTTCCGGCCGGACGTTGTTCTTTACCCACTCGTAGGGCTCTTCATAGCTCTTGGCCAATTCTTCGGGCCAATCCCAGAAATTTATAACGTAGCGGCTCGCGCTTTGTGTGGGGCTTGAATTTAGATCTTTCCCATTCAAATAGGGAAAAATGACTTCTGCATTTCGCTGATTTGCATTGATCATATTCTTGGCTTCGGATTCGCTTAATGTGAATCCAAGACCCAGTATGTATGAGGCTATGAACGAAATACCCGCATTTTCGTCCAGCTCCTGCGGCGACCACTCTTCTCGATCAGACAAGAAGGGAGAGATCAAACTTACCGGCACGCCCGCAAGCATTCGAATGCCATGCCATGGTCCTTTGCAGATATGCACACGGCTGGTAACTACGGCAGCCACTCCGGGCCAAGGCTCGTTTGGGTAAGCGGCGCGGATGATCGCGCCAGTCTGCAACATAGCTTCCAAGCCGACTTGCCGAGTGTCTCCCTCTGCAATCGTGTTGACAGCAAGAAGTCCGAAATTACCGCCTTCCCGTAGAAGTGAGTAAGCACGCAGGAAAAAGTAGGCCACGAGATCAGCGGACCCACGCCGACCTTCGGCAATGTGTTCGACCAACCAATTTCGGTAGATGACGCCAGCGACGCCGGTGATCCGCTGTCCACCCAGGAATGGCGGATTGCCGACAAAGGCGTCGAACCCACCATTGTCCCGCAAGAAGACCTCCGGGAATTCGAGCGGCCAATGAAGTGGCCGGCGGGTAACGCCGTCAGAGGTATCGCTTGCGAGGTCGGCCCAACTTTGCCGCAGCAAGCGAGTCCGCGCATCCGCATCGCCGCCCGAGGCCTCGTCAGCCACGGTCGCCAGCGCCGTAATTCTCACGGCTCGGTCATCGGCGAGGACAATGCCGACGAGAGCATCGGCGATCAGTTCCGGCAGGGCGAGTTCATTGCGTGATTGAGCGTCGAGCGCGGCCATCGCCTCGACATCGCCGATGTCTCGGATGGGGATCGAGCGAAGCTGGCTGCGGAGCGCGAGCGCCTTGTCGACGGCCGACCTGATGGTCCGGCCGAAAAGGCGAAGCTGCGCCTTGCCTGTCGGCTTCATGTCCAGCTCGATGAGCTGGCTGAGATCGTGAATGCCGAGCAGGCTGTCGCCGCTCCGCAGGTTGTGATCGAGGAAGCCGAAAGGCCGCCCCTTGGCGAGCGTGGTCAGCCAGAGCGACAGCTTGGCGAGTTCGACCGCGAGCGGGTTCTTGTCGACGCCGTAGAGGCAACGCTCGGCGATCAGGCGACGCGCCAAGATGGCACGTTCCTCGGTGTCGCGCGACAATGGTTCGAACCCGGTCGTGTCATCGGCGGTGCGGATGCGGCCTTCGTCGTCGATCCGGCCGCCCGCCGATTCCATGTTGGACCAGGCTTCGACCAGCCGGTCGGCGAGCCAGCGGCAAGCCTGCACGAGGAACGCACCCGATCCCATCGCGGGATCGCAGACCTTGAGGTCGAGGAGTTCGTCGGCGCTCTTGAGCTTCCAATCCTCGCGCGCTGCGCCCTCGGCCGGGCCGCGATAGACGATTGGGGTCAGGGTCTCCTCGACGATCTTTTCGGTCAGGCTCTTGGGCGTGTAGTGCGTCCCGCTCTCGCGCCGGTCGGCGCCGAGGACGACGACGAAAGCGCCGGCGTGATGCACCAGAGGGTATCCCCACGGGTCCGTCCGCAGGAGTTCGGCATAAGGCAGGATGCGGTCACGCAGCGCCACGTCGCCACGGCAGATGGTGAGCAACCGCGCCGCCACGCGCTCGTCCGGCTCGCGGCCGATGGTGTTGCGAATGGCGGGCTCAGAGCGCTCGCTCCGCTCCTTCAAGAGTTCGACGATTCTGGCGGCGCCGTCGAGGCGAGCGGACTCGATCTCGCCCAGTGCGACACGCGCATTCTTGGCCTTGGCCGCCCCTTCGAGTTCCAGAGTCACGTCATCGACGCGCTGGACCGTGCGTTCGAGGAGACCTTCATAGACATGGCCGATCTGTTCCACGTCGAGCGCGCGGTAGGAAAGCGTGCGCCCCTCGAAGGTCTGGATCGCCTCCAGCAGGAGCAGAACCGTCCGGTCGTCGATCGGCAGGGGCTCGGCGGGATCGCTCCGCCAGTTCGTGCCCTTCTTGCGGCCTTCGAGGAAGGGGTAGCGATCCGGGTCGAAGAGCGAACCGCCCATCGCCGGCAGCCGCAGCAGCGGATGGTCGATGCCGCCATAGACGCCACGGAACAACGCGAGCAGCCGTGACCATGCCGAGCGGCGGCGTTCGAGTATTTCCTCGGTGTCGGCGCGCAACTGCATACGCAGGCTGGAGAGCGCATAGAAGGCATCGTAGCGGGGATCGCCGAGCAAGAGCAGGCCGCGCTCTTCCGCCGCCAGAAGGAAAACGAGCCGCATCATGACCGTGAGGCCAGCTTCGTAGAGTTCCTTCGGATCGACGTCGTGCAACAGATCCCGATTGCGGTCTTGGTCGGCGCGGTCGAGGGACTGGACCAGCACTTCCACCGCGCGACGGACCTGTTCGCCAAGTGCGTCGGTCACGTCGTCTTGATGCTTCAGCGACCGCTCGAACAGCGCCGGAAGCCTTTCGGCTTCGGGGCCGAAGAACCGACGAACTCCGAGCAGGCTGACGAAGGCGCGGAGTGTTTCGGGCTCCTGGCCCCAGAGGCGGGCATACCAACTGGCGAAGCTCGCCACAGCGCCGGTCGGCGCATGAACGAGCATCCAGCGCTCGCCGTTGGTCACGAGGCCGACCGGGCAACCGACGGCGCGAAGCAGCACCACCATGCGGTCGCCCGGTGTCGTGGCCAGCCCGTCGTAATTCCGGGTGGCGTCGAGATCGGTGTCGGGATCGTAGAGCTGGACGGGCAAGAGCGGGGCGTCGCCCTGGGTCGGATTGACGATCGCCAGGTCGGGCGCGATCGTGACCCCGTGCTCGGGCAACGACACCTTTAGCCGCTCCGGCAAAGTCGCCGCCCGGCGCAAAACCTGATCGTCCACCTCCAGGGCGCTCTGGAGAACCTCGTCGATCCATGCCGCATGGATCGCCGGCAGGTCAGCATCGTCCGCATCGACGGTATCACGCCATTCGTCATAGGTGGCACGCAGACGTTGCGGGCGGCCGGAGGTCAGGGCTTCCAATCCTTGGGGAAGCACCTCCCGCAGAACCGGCACCGCGAGGAACGGTCCCGACACCTCGATGAGGTTGAGCCAGTCGTGGTTGGTGCTCATCGAGGCTGCCCCTTCGTCAAGGACTCGGGCACAAGCAGGATGACCGCGACGGGGAAGGTGTGATCCCGGACATTGGAATATCGGTTCTCGATGGCGCGCACCTCCTGCTCTCGCTCCAGCGGAATGCGGGCGAGGCGTGCTTCCAGGGCGGCATGATCGCGTCGTAGCTGGGTGCGCTCATCTTCGGAGAAGAGCGAGAGCTGTTGCGGCTCGCGGTCGGCGACGAGTTCGGTCCGCAGGGCCTTGTCGAGATCGTCGAGGACCTGTCGGATGTCGTCGCTCTCTCGTTCCTTACGGGCGTCGATCGAATTGGACAGGAAGCGCAGGCGGTCCTTGGAGCGCGCGTCGACCGCGGCCAGTACGGAATCGCGCTGCTTATCGAAGCGGGTGCGCAGCGCCGCGAAGGTCGTGTCCGGCAGCACCGCTGGTTTGGAGTCCTGTAGCCACCGACGCAATTCTGAGACGCGTTCCTCGCGGCGGAATCCCGCGTCGCGCAGATAGCCGCCGGCCTCAGTGAGTTCCTCGTGCAGGCGATGGTGGCTTCCGCCAGTGATGACCAAGCGGGAAACGACGACGATGGTCGGAGCTTCCAAGCGACCGTCGGGAAGCGACCGGGCGGTGACGCGATGGATCTTCTTTACGTCGTCGCGTGCCCAGATCTCGGCGCGGAGCAGGCGCAGACTCATCTGAACGAGGCGGTGATTGAGATGCACCAGAACGACGTCGTCACGCCCCTTCGCCACGTCGTGATCGAAGGTGATCGGTCGAACCTTCTTCGTATAGGGATGCTCGAGACCTTCGAGGCATCGCGACCATGAACCCGACAGCGCCGGCATCCTGAAGGCGGATCCATCGAGGGCCCCCGGCAGGGAAACGGGCTCCAGGTCCGGTTTGTCCGATAAGCGCAGAGCCGTCCTCACCGACCTTTCGACATGGTCGGGCGCGAGATTTTGCTCTCGTTTGGTCTCGGCGAGACGTTCATGCAGTTTCGCGATGCGTTCCCGGAGATCGCGCTCCGCTCTGACGAAGCGGCGAGACTTTTCCATGCGGGCTTCGGCGAGCCGGGTATCCAGGTCGCGCCGGCGCCCCTCGATCAGGTCCGGCAACTGAGGGGCGATGACCGGATTGACGCTGCCCATGTCGGCCCGCATGGCATCGAGCTTGCGCAGGGCACGCAGAATGTCCTCGCCGTGGTCTCCCTCGTCGTCGACCGGGTGCCAAATGACCACCTCGCTGGAGCGCTGACCGTGCCGGTCGATGCGGCCGTTCCGCTGCTCCATCACGTTGGGATTGTATGGGATCTCCAAGTGGATCATGAGATGGCAGTGGTTTTGGAGGTCGATGCCTTCCGAGGCGGCATCGGTCGCCAGGAGGATTCTGACCGGCGATTCTTTGGGGCTGGCCTGGAACGCGGCCTTTACAGTTTCGCGTTCGTCGTGATCCATCCCGCCATAGATCAACGCCAGGCGCTCGCCACCGAACCCGTGACCAGCGAGGATCTGGTGCATCCACTGCTGCGTCGTTCGGTATTCGGTGAAAAGTATGACCCGCTCGTCCGTCCACTGGCCATCGACTTGGAGGTGCTTGGCGAGCCATTCCAGTATGGCGCGAGCCTTGGAGTCCTCTTTACGTGAGGCTTGCTGGGCCCAGGATCGCAAGCGCTGGAGCATCAGCCTTTCTTGTTCGTCGGGCGGGCGGACGTGCTTGCTGGCTTCGCCGATCGCCTCGTCTTCCGCCATCTCGCGCTGGGCATCGTCGGCGTAGTCTTCCTCCGCCTTCGAGATGGCCCGGCGGAGGAGACGCTCATCCAACTTTCGTTGGCCGCGATCGGCCGCGACGCGTCCCTCGATTGTCGCGACGTGCCGCTCCAGCGTGGTCGCGAACGCCGCGGGTGACGACGACAGGCGCTTGCGCAGCAATTGATGGACGAAGCGATCGACGGCTCGTGCGCCCCTTTCCCCCCGCTCCCGGCTGGATATGTAGTCCCCGAGCAGATGACGGATGTCTCGCTCGTCTGCGGCATAGTTGACGCCGAGGGCTTCGAGGCGCCGTACCGGATAGAGTCGATTGCCGTTCGCGTCGACGAGGTCGCTCTTCAGCCGCCGCACCATGACCCGGGCGCGCTGGGGCTCGCTCGGCAGGACGTTTCTGGCGAACCGTTGATCGTCGAGGAGTTCGAGTAGAGCGGTGAACGATTCGGTATAGCCGTCGTGCGGCGTGGCGGTCAGGAACAGCTTGTGCTGGAAATGCGGTGCGAGAAGGCGGACCAGCCGCGTCCGAAAGCTCTCGACCGCATAGTGCCCGACCGTCGGCGCGACGTTGTGGGCCTCGTCGATCACCAAGAGATCGAATTTGCGGGGATGTGTGACCGAGGGCGGCAAGGCATCACGAAACAGGCGCAGGCCTTCACCCTGCTTCGCCCAATCCATCGAGGTGATCAGGAGAGGGAACGACGTCCACGGGTTGGCGTGCAGCCCTCGCTCGCGTCGCAGATGTTTGACGAACTCGGTATCCACGATCCGAAAATCGAGGCCGAATTTTTCCTGCATCTCCGTGCGCCACTTTTCTTGCAGCGACGCTGGGCACAACACCAGCACGGTACGCGCGCGGTGACGGAGGAGCATCTCCTGGACAACGAGACCGGATTCGATCGTCTTGCCGAGGCCGACGTCGTCGGCGATGAGCAGGCTGGTACGAGCCATGTCGATCGCTCGCACCAGCGGGTCGAGCTGGAAATCCTCGATACTGACGCCACTACGAAAGGGGGCTTGCAGGTACGCCCTGTCTGCGTTGGTAGCCGCTCCCCATTGGACGGCGTCGAGAAACGCTTGCAGGGTGTCGGGATCGTCCAAACCCGTTATTCGCGGCAGGCCGGCGCGCTCAATGACATGGGCGCCGGGTTCCAATTCCCACAAAACCTCGATTTCCTCGCCGAGGGCATCCTCGTCGATCGAAGCCAATCGAATGAGGTGGCGCTTGGGCAGACCAGGGGCGACCGAGCCGTCGTCCACCTCTGAAACGATCCATTGACGCCGGCGAGCTTCCACCAACTGGCCGGGCTCGGGGATGGTGTGATGCGCTATCTGTGCGGCCGTGCTGCCAGCCCCCCTGACAATCACTGCACTCTCCCCCCAGCACGAATGATGTCTTCGATGCGTTCGGCCGCGTCATCGGCGCTTTCGTGGGACCAAACACGGACGACCCGCCAACCCGAAGCTCGGAGGCGTCGATCGGTGTCCGCGTCTCGGGCGCGGTTGGTTTCGATCTTGTCGCGCCAGAATTGCGCGTTGCTCTTCGGCCAGGAGGCGTGTTCAGGGCAACCGTGCCAGAAGCAACCATCGACGAAGATGGCGACCCGGGCACTCGAGAAAACGATGTCTGCGACTCGACGCGGCTTCGTCAGCAGCGGGACGTGCAAGCGATAGCGCAGCCCTCTGGCGTGCAGAGCTTTGCGTAAGAAGAGTTCGGCGTCGGTGCCCTTCTGCCGCACTCGAGCCATTCGGAGGCTCGCTTCATGCGACGAGGGGCTTACGCGCGACATCCGCGATGCCTCCCTGCTTCTGCCCCTCCCGATCGGCCTCAATGCCGAGGTGAGCCGAAATGCTCTGCCCGATCGCCTCGCCGAGGACGACTGGCACAGCATTGCCGATCATTCGGCCGAGAACCTTGAAATGGGTGGGGCCACCCTCCGGCACGAAGGCATAGTCCTTAGGGAACCCCTGCAGGATGGCGCCCTCTCGCAAGGAGATACCTCGATCCTGTTCAGGATGACCGAAGCGACCGTTGCCGAAGCCGTAGAACTGCGTCGTGATCGTCGGAGCCGGGTCGCTCCACGTCATGCGCCCGTAGACGCCGGGATAGGTGCGGCCGGTTTCCTTGCGATGGCAGTCTGCGACCAGCCGTTTGGGCCAGTCACGCCACGTTCCGCCAGGGCGGGACGCACGGATGCGCTCCAGGTTCAGATCCGAAAGCCTGGACGACATATGGAAGGCGTCGCTTTTGTGAGCGCTTCCGGCTTCGATGACGGGTAGTTTTCCGATCGCATCTTTGACGGTCCGCGGCTTCTCGTGCGTCGGCGCGATCAGTTCAATCGGGCCGATCGCGCTCGCCAAAATGACCATCCGCCGCCTGGTCTGCGGCAAGCCATATTGAGTGCAATCGACGACACCCTGCCAGACGCTGTAGCCTAGCCTACGCAGAGTGGCGACGAAGTCGTCGAACACTGCGTGCCTTTCGACCAGAGGCACGTTTTCCATGGTCACGACGTCCGGACGGACCGATTTTATGAGGCGCGCGAACTGGTACAGCAGGGGCCAGCGCGGACTCGTCAACGTGTCGTAGCGTTGGGAATAGGTCGAGAATGGCTGACAGGGCGCGCAACCGGCCAAAATCCGGATCTCGGCATCACCATAGAGCTTCTTAAGGTCCGCCGGTTTTACGTTCTTGATGTCCTTGGCGATGAAGCGCGCGCTGTTGTTGGTTTCGAACGGGTAGCGGCAAGCCGCGTCGACATCGATGCCCGCGACGACCGGGATGCCGGCTTGGATCAGGCCATGCGTCAGACCGCCCGCGCCACAAAACAGGTCGATGCACGCCACTCTACTCATTGCTTCCCCTTCGTGGCGCGCTTTTCCCGACCGTTTGCATCACTCACCGCATGTTCATCGCCCTCGTCGGATGCTTTACCGGCCCTCACCCATGAATCGACCTCGTCCGACTTGAACTTCCAAAGCCTTCCGACCTTGTGGGCCGGCATGTCCCTCTTGGTTATCCAGCCGTAGATCGTGTCTTTGCTCACTCCCAGATAGCCGGCGATCTCCTCGACGGACATCCAGCGATCGGACATGAATCGCCCTTTCTTCCGCCGACGCAGACGGCAGAATTATTCCACCGAAACTGGGCTGAGTAAAGCGGGTTTGGTCTGATTTAGGCTGATCTAATAGGAGAATCGCCGATTTCGCGGAAAGCGGTGGGGCGGATCATTCCTGGCGCTGGTGGCTAGGATTCCCACAGAACTTCGGTGGCGAGGTATTCCCATAGAACCGTCCGCACTCTAAGCGCCCCGGACGCGTCCACGGAATATCGATAAGTGCCGGGCTGGACGATCACCCAACCGTCCAGCAGGTCCGCGCCGGTCACGAGGCGTGACATCATGCGGCTCCCGACCTCTGGCCATACGGCCAAACCCGGGCCTTCGCCCGCGCCCTCGAAGTCCGAGCGCTGCTCGGAAGACATGCTTTCGAGGGGAATGGCCCAGACGTGGATGGGGGCATTGAGCATGGGCTCCCCCCATTCGAAGTAGGCATGTCCGCGAGCGTTCTTCACCACGACGCGGTTGATGCGCTCCGCGTCCGGCTTCCACAGGAAACGCTTCTCACCTCCTACAGTCGTGTATTCGGTCCGCGATCGCTCGATCAGAGTGCGCAGCCCGGGACTCGCCGCCAACGCGCGGGCGGCGCTCGCATTCGATTGCTGCTCGGGCGCGCTGGAACCGGAGAGGACGCAGCTCAGAAACGTCACCGCGTATTGCTCATCCCGCGAGAAGCTGGTGTTGCACTCCTTGCAAATCGTGACGACCGGCAAGTGGTGCGGGCGCGGCTTCGACAGCAGGCTTTTCGACGGAACATGGTCGTCGCTCGTGTCAAGGCCAGCAAGCGATCGCGCGCAGTGAATGCACCACGACTTCTGTCGATCATCGACGAACTCTTCGGTTCGCTGCATATGTCCATCCGTTTGACAGTCATAGTCGAGGGAGCGGCATAGATTACGCGGCTTGGCGTTGCACCGCCCCGCCGTTCACTTCGTCTTCGCCCGCCGCTTTTTGCAGAAACCGCGCAAGTGCAGCTTTGCGAGAAGCTCGGTCAAGCGCGTAGGCGGTCTGCTTGAACTCTTTCCCATCCAGCAGGCCCTCAATGTAGCCGGCGATCGTATCGGCCGCCATGATGAGGGCCGTGTCGAGCGTATGGATGTATTTGCTGGTCACGGAGCCCTTGGCATGGCCGACCAAGGCCGCGATCGTCACCTCCGTGAAGCCGAGATCGTTGCCGACGCTCGCGAAGCTATGCCGCAAGACGTGGGGCGTGACGTCCGAGAGCGGAGAGTCCTTGAAGATCTGCTCCCAGTGGTTGGGGAAACTGCCGAAAGCGTTGTCATCCCCGTAGCCGGGGAAGACATATGTGCCGGCGGCTGTCTTCCGACGCTCTTCGAGGAATTCGACGACGGGCAGGCCGATAGGCCGGACCGAGGTGCCCTCCTTACTGTCGATCAGCCGCAGGCAACTGCCGTCGGTATCTGCTTCCGTCCACATGAGGCCGATCATCTCGCTACGGCGGCAGCCTGTGAGAGCGACCTGACGAATGATCTCGACCGTCGTCGCGAACTTCTCGTCCTTCTCCGCCGCGATCAGCATCTCGCCCAGCGTCCGATATTCTGCTTCCGTTAGCCGGCGGGTGCGGACGTTGTCCTTCGGCTTCCGCAGCCCGTGGGCAGGATTGATTGCGATGATGCCTGCTTCGACAGCGTAAGTGAGGATGCCACCGAGGAGCCCGACCGTTCGAGTGGCCGTTCCGGCGCCACCGCGGACAATGGCCTTGCCGCGCAGCTTCTTCGTCTTGACCGACACTCGCGTCTTGCCGGCCATGATGTCCTTGAGGGCCTTGTTGATGTCGGCCTTGGTCAGATCCTTCACGCGTCGCGTGCCCAGGAGCGGGATGATGTGCCGCTCGATGCGCCCAGTGTCCGTCCCAACCGTTGATGGCTTCTTGGGCCGGCCGCCTTTGCCGAGGATCAGCCCTGCGTTCAGGTCATTGACGTAGAGCGTACAGAGTTCCTTGACGGTGATGGCCTTGTGGTCGAGTTGGCGTTCCTCGGCAGGATTGTCCCCTTGAGCAACGCGGCCCAACTGAACCTTGGCCTCCTGCCTCGCACCCTCTGCGGTCCAGACGCCATGCAGGCCGATCGTGTAGCGGCGCGAGCGGCCCAGGGCTCGGTATTGCAGGACGTAGCTGCGCTTGCCGGAGGCGAAGACGCGGAGGCCGAAACCTGGTAGCTCGTCATCCCAGATGACGTAGTCCTTCTCCCGCGACTCCGCGGCGTCGACGAGCCGCTTCGTGAGCTTAGGCATGGGAATTCTCCCGTCCAAACTCCCATTCTCGCGTAAGCACCACGTAAGCAGCCGGACGCAAGTCGGAGCGTGTCCGAGGGTACGTCAGGCGAGCTGAAATTTCAATTTGTTTAGTGATTACAGTGGCATAGCGCATTTGAGCGAAACCCATCGAAAAGCATCGAAGGGCAGGTTAAATTCTCCGAAGGCAAAGGTCACACGTTCGAATCGTGTCGGGTGCGCCACTATGGGATCGACGATGATCGCTCGTGGCGATCCTGCGGCCGTCGCCATCCAAATGCGCTTAGAATTTTCGTCCGCTGGATTCCATTTTCTTGAATTCCCCGCTGATCGTCAGGGATTTCCCTCCCGACGAAGGGGTCTTGGTCGCTTTGCCGGACTGCCGGGAAATAATGATCGAAAGCGAAGCGACCTGCTCCTTGCCATTGATCGTGACATTTGTCGGGCCATCGAAGGAGAAGGCATCCTGGCTTACTCTCCAACCTCCGGCTGTATCGATGTAGTATTGCAGGGTCGACGCGGCCATGTTCCAGTCATCAGTCGACGCGAGTGGAAAATCGCACTCCACCGCTGCGACCGTGGTCTGCGCGTGACCTGCCGGAGCCAACGCTCCCAAGGCCAGAAGCGATAGAAACCCGTTTCGTATGACTCGCACCTATCCACTCCTAAAAAGCTGCCAGTGAGTGACCCCGCAACATAGCCCCTCAGCGCAACCGAGGCGAGCGCTCCACAAGGACGGAATAGCTTCCAAGGGTGACACGCGTCCGGTGGTCTGTACCGTAAAATCACGGAGGCACCGGCCCTCTTGGCCCCGCATCGCGACGCGTTAGGCGCGGACCGCGCTTTCAGCTGCGGTTCAGCAGCTGCCAGGTCGACGTGGCATGCGCGATCGGCTCGCCTGCCGCGTCGGATGCCTGCGACTGCACGAAGAAGGTCTTGCGGCCCCGCTTCAGGAAGGTCGCATGGCAGGTGACGCGCCCGCCGCGCACCGCGGCAAGATACTGCACCTTCATCTCGAGCGTGGTACCGGCGCCCGCGACGTGATTGACGAGATGCCCCATTGAAATATCGAGCGCGGTCGCGAGAACCCCGCCGTGCAGCGTGCCCTGCGGATTGAACAGCGGCCTCACGGCGTCGAAGGACACGATGCACGCCTCGCCCTGATAGGCGATATCAAGTCCGAGCAGACGCGACAGGAAGAACGATCCGAACTCCTGCCGCTCGTCCTCGGCGGCGCGGCGCAACATCTGCTCGGCGATATCCCTCATGACGACACTCTTGTGACGATACTCAAATGTGCGATCGCACGAAGCTCCGTCCAAGATCTCCGAACGCGCCTTCGACCGCGAATCTTTCCAGCCGATCGTCGGTCCAGCCGCGCCATTCCGCAAGCACCTCGCGCGTGTGTTCGCCGAGCATCGGCGGGGGCGTCGACGGCGCCGGCGGCTCGTCGCCGAACCGCGTCGGCCGTGCGACGAACCTGACGTCCCCCGCCGCCGGATGGCGGACGCTCTGGACCATGCCGCGCTGCGTCAGTTGCGGCGTCTCGCAGACCTCGCCGATCGACTTGATCGCGCCGCAGGGAATGCCGGCCGCGCCCAGCAGGTGCAGCCAGTCGGCGCGGCGCCTTTGGGCGAAGATCGGGATGAGGATCGCGACCAGCTCGTTGCGGCCTGCCGCGCGTTTCGGGGCGGTTTCGAAGCGGACGTCTTCGCGCAGATCCGGACGACCGATCACGTCGCAAAACGCCGCCCAGAATTTGTCGTTCGCGACGCCGACATTGATCCAGCCGTCACTCGTCTCGAACGGCTCATACGGGCTGATGGTCGGATGGACGTTGCCGCGGCGCATCGGGCTTTGTCCCGTGGCGAAGTACATGCCTGCATTGAACGTCAGGAGTGACGCCATCGCGTCGAGCATGGAGACGTCGACCCGGCCGCCCTCACCGGTCCGGCTTCGTCGCATCAAGGCGGCCAGCACCGAATGCGACGCATAGAGACCCGTGACGAGATCGGCGATCGATGTACCGACCTTGGTCGGCGGCCCCATCGGATCGCCGGTGATGTCCATCACGCCGGCCTCGCCCTGCAGGATCAGATCGTAGCCGGGACGGGCGGCGTCCGCACCGGTGCGACCGAACCCCGAGATGCTGCACAGGATGATGTCAGACCGGCGAGCCCGCAGCGCGTCGAAGCCGAGCCCCCATTTGTCCAGAGTGCCGGGACGGAAATTCTCGATCACGACGTCGGCCGCGGATGCGAGATCGAGCACCGCATCGCGCCCCGCCGGCGACTTCAGATCGATGGCACAACTGCGCTTGTTGCGGTTCACCGACAGGAAATACGCACTCTCGCCGCCGACGAAGGGCGGCCCGTAGCGGCGGCTCTCGTCGCCTTGCCTGGGATCCTCGATCTTGACGACGTCGGCGCCGAGATCGCCGAGTTGCATCGTGGCGAACGGACCGGAGACCACGCGGCAGAGATCGAGAATCCTGATGCCCGACAGCGGCTCGCGATCAGACGATCGCATCGGCGAGGTCTTTCATCGACGGCACCAGGATGTCGGGCTGGTGCGGCGTGATGCCGAACGGGCGGCTGCGCCGGTCGATGAAGGCCGTCCGCATGCCGGCGGACTTGGCACCGATGCAGTCGAAGGCATGATTGGCCACGAACAGCACCTGATCGGGCTTCACGCCCATGATCTCGGCCGCCTTGGTGTAGGTCGCGACATGCGGCTTGAACGAATTGGCCTCAGTCACCGAGATCACGCGATCGAACGGGATCTTGTGGTGCTGCTTCGCGGTCTCGAGCATATCGGGATCGCCGTTCGACAGCACGACGAGCTTGTATTTGCTTTGCAGCCGCGCGAGCGCCTCCGGCACTTCCGGAAACGGCACCAGCTTCTCGATCTCGCCGACGAGATAGCGCACGTCGTCCATCGTGTGGTCGATCTTCGCGCGGTCCATCACATGGGCAACTGCGCGGTGTCCGATCTCGCGATAGGGCGTGTGCTCGCGATGCAGCAGCGCATCGATCATCGAATTCTCGAAATGGGTCCGACGCCACCATGTGACGAAGGAATTCGGATCGCCCTTCCAGCCCTTCTTTGCAAGGAACGGTGCGGCGATTTTAATCAGGCCGCCCTGCATGTCGACGACGGTGCCGTACTGATCGAACATGCAGATCTTCACGTCGCGCTTGATCGTCTCAAAGCTCATTGATGCCTCCTTGTTCTGAGCGATTGATACGCCTTTCGCCATCATGGATGAAATGGATTTGTGATCTGCCGTTATTCACGTTATGAATGACGAATGAACCTTCGATCCATCGACCTCAATTTGCTCGTCGCGCTGGACGCACTGCTGGCCGAGCGTCACGTCACCAAGGCGGCGGACCGCGTCGGCCTCAGTCAACCGGCGATGAGCAACGCGCTCAACCGGTTGCGCGCGATGTTCGAGGACGAACTGCTGGTGCGGACGACGAGCGGCATGAAGCCGACGCCACGCGCCACCGAACTGGCGGAGCCGCTGCGCCAGGTGCTGCGCCAGGTCGAGCGCGTGATGGCGAGCGACGCCGGCTTCAACCCGGGCCGGACGGAACGCACCTTCACGATCAGGATGTCGGATATTCTCGCCTGCCTGCTGCTGCCGAGGCTCACAGCGGCGCGATCGCCGGACGCGCGGATCTCCTACAACATCATCCATCTGCCGCCTGCGCTGACGATCGATGCACTGGAACGGGACGAGATCGACGTCGCGGTCAGCATGGGGCTCGACCATTCCGCATCGATCCGTTCGGAGACGCTGCTGCGCGACCGCATGGTCTGCCTGATGCGCAGCGGCCACCAGATCAAGCGCGGACGGCTGACCTTCGAGCGCTTCATCGCGCAGGAGCACATGAAAGTCTCGATCAGCCCGGCCGATCTGCGCTTCGTCGACGACGTGCTGACCGAGCGCGGCCACCGCAGACGCATCGCGCTGAACGTGCCGCATTGGCTGGTCGTACCGCACGTTCTGAAGCAGACCGATCTGCTCGCGGTGATGCCGAGGCATCTCGCGGCCGTGCTGATGGACGATGGCCTTCGAATGGAGGAACTGCCGTTCGAGTCCGCACCGTTCGACTGGATGCTGTACTGGCACCGCCGATACGATCAGAGCAACGCGAACGGCTGGCTCCGCGACCGGATCAGGGCGGCTTGCACCGGTCTGGGTTAGGCTCCGATATCCGCCGGCCTCCGCGCGATCGACGGCCGGCTTCCCGCTTCGGCCTCCGCCACTGCCGATGCGTCCTCCAGCGATCGCCCCCTGGTCTCGAATCCGAACACAAGAAACACCCCGGCCTGGACCACGAGGATGCCGGCCAGGGTCGTCAGCACGCCGGTCAATCCTTGCCAGGCGAAGATCGCGACCACGACGTACTGGACCAGCGCGGTCGCGATCCGTCCGGAGGTGGCGCAGATCGCCGTGCCGCGAAGCCGATAGCGCGTCGGGAACAGTTCAGGGACGTGCATCGCGAACCCGGTCGCCAGCATGACATAGATCGCGGTGACGAGCAGGAAGCCCACGGCTGCGAGCGCAATACCGTCCGCCATATGCGGATAGGCTAAGCCGAGCACCGCTGCCGCGATCGACGAGCCGACGATCGAGAGCCTGCGTCCGAGCCGGTCCGCCAGCACGAGCCCGATCAGCGAGCCGACCGGCCCGCCCAGCGCCATCACGGAGGTATAGCCCAGCGAGGACACCACGCTGTGGCCGCCCTTGACCATGAAGCTCGGCAGCCAGCCGATGAATCCGTAGAGGCTGAAGCCCACAACGATGTGCAACAGGCTGCCGAGCAGCGTGCGCGCAAGATACGGCGGCTGGAACAGACGCCAGACCGAACCAGCAGATTCCTGTGCCGGCACGCTGGCGACGACCGCAGAGAGCGGCCCCTTGCGCGCGGCCTCCGCTTCGATCGCCGATAGAATGTCCTCGGCTTCATCCGCGCGGCCGTTGGCGGCGAGCCAGCGCGGCGATTCCGGCATCGACTTGCGCAGTATCCAGACGACCATCGCCAGGATGCCGACAAGGCCGAACATGTAGCGCCATCCGAGCGTCGGAATCACCCACAGGCCGACCATGGACGATGCGAACAGCGAGAAGTTGGTGATGACGGCCAAGAGCCCGATCCAGCGGCCACGCGATGCGGCCGGCACGAACTCCGTCAGGGTCGCGTAGCCGACCACGATCTCGGCGCCGAGCCCGATGCCGATGATGAAGCGCAGGACGATCAGGACCATCATGTTCGGTGCGAAGGCCGCCGCGATCGACGCGAGGCCGAAGATCGCGAGGTTCATCTGGTAGGAGAAGCGGCGGCCGAAGCGGTCGCCGAGGATGCCGGACAACCAGGCGCCGATCGTCATTCCGACAAAGGTCGCGGAGACGAAGGCGGCATTGAGCTCGAGCGTCGACCAGCCGTCCTTCAGCACCGCACCCAACACGCCGCCGGCCAGATAGATATCGAATGCATCGAGGAACATGCCGGCCCCGATCAGGGCCAGGATGCGCCAGTGGAATCCACAGGTCGGCAGCCGGTCGAGGCGTGCGCCCGCGTTGATGTCGATGTCGGCGGATCGCGCCATGCCAAACCTCCCCGTCGTCTTCTTGGGAACCGGATGCTCCGGTCACCGATTGATGACGCGCAGGGGGTCGCCGTCCAATTCAAAACGAAAATTCGACTATTTGGCGCGGTGATGAAGCTGACGCGGCCGGCATGATCGCGGCACAAGACATCGGCGCGGGTCTCAACTATCGTCTGATGTATAGCGTACGGGAGCGGGTTGGCATGGGATCGGCGTCACAACTCGACACTATCGGCTTCTGCGTATTGGTGACGTGACCGCATTCAAGTTGGCAGATTCGACGCCGTCACGGATTGGCTATTTTCAAGCGGCTTGGAGAGAAACACGTCAGCGAAACCAACGGCCTCGCGTTCCCGTCGCTTACTGCGAAAGATGCGCGGCCTGCTGGAGGGCGTTGTTGAACAGCGCCTGCATCGCGTTCTGCAGCGCTGTGCTGTCGCTCGCCTGGAAGAAGAAGCTCGATGATGATGCGCAATTTTGCAGGGCGCCGGCGATATTGCTCGCGAACGGCGCAACCATGTCGGTGTACTGAAGCCCACCGACATTGATGTAGGTGGTATAGATCACCCCCACCGTCGCGCCCTTGCTCTTGAGGTTGGCGCAGACCGGGCTCCAGAGCAGCACGCTGGCATAGGGCGTACCGTACCAGGAGCCGACCGGACTCGTCAGCGTGTCGTAGCTGCCCGGCTGATAGCCAAAGGCATGATCTTCAACGCCGTCGGTCACCAGGAACACGAATTGAAACGGCGAGGCTTGCGTGCCGTTGCCGGAGCCCGATGTCACTGCATTCTGGGTGAGCCATTGGACGGCGTCAGCGATCTGGGTGCCTTGGTCGGTCGTCGGCAACTGAATGCCGCCACTCTGGTTCGCGAAGCCGACATCGGACGACGTCTGATTCAGATTCGCAGTCAGACCGGAAAGCTTGGTGACCGAATTGTTGAAGGTGTAGACGGCGAACTTATACTGCCCTGAGACCATTTCGCCCTGGGCCTGCGCGATGATCAGCTGAACCGCTGTCTTGAGCGCATCAAGCCGATTGGAGGCGCCGCTCACATAGCCCGTGGTATAGCCGGGATAGTTGCCTTGGGTGGCCTCAGGCGAATGACACTCGAAACCGCAGCCTCCGTTGACGCTGCCTATCTTGGTGATATCGGCCGCAGTTGCGCCGATGCCCATCGACGGCGAATTGTCGAGAAGCAGATAGAAATTCACGTAGGTCGGCAATGTCGCGGTTGCAGTCGATGTTCCACTGACAGAGGTGAAGGTGCTGCCGAGAAGGCCAGGCAGCAGGCTCGTCAGGGTCGCCGTGTAGCTGACGGTCGCCGTCAACGCACCCGGCGACGTTGTCGTTGCTCCCGAGGCCGTGACGTTGACGTTCAACGATGAAACCTTGCCTTCCTTGACGGCTGCCGCTTGGGTGTTGAACATCGCCGTCGCATTGGCCTGGCCGGTCGCCCCCGTATTGACGTAGGTCAGCATCGCGGGGTTTGAAACCGCCTGCAATGCGGCCGCGTCGGCAATCGCGTTCAATTTGGTCCTGAGCGAAATGGCCAGGCCGTATTGAACGACGCCGAGCGTTGCCAGCACCATCGGCACGAGAGCAAAGGCGAAAATAATCGCGACATTGCCGCTCCTGGCGCCTCTGAACCGCTTGGCTACCGACAACAGTCTGGTGAGCGGTCGTTGTGCCGACATCTGCCGCTTCATGCGTCTATGGTGAAATGCGTGCAACGAACGCGCTGTTTCGCGGCGAAACATAAATCGAATCGGAAAGCGTGATCGGACCGGTGATGAAAGAACCGAACGCGGGCGTGAAAGTGTAGCTCACGGTGGCGTAGATCAGATAGCTGTTAGGAACAGCGAGTGCCGAGGGGAGCGGGAAGCTCGAACCCGGGGTGCGATTCGTACTCCAGCTCACAGTGGCGGCGCCGGACGAGCTGATTGCAATTTGCGAGACATTCGATGTGGCGGGTGTGCTGGAATACGGTGCGAGCACCGCCGCGGTTGCTCCCAGTATTTGGGCCATGTCGGTATCGTGTATCGGCTCCGACGTGCTGTTGTACTGGTTGGTGATCTGCGCCAGCGTTGCGGTGGCAAAGTGGGTCTTGGTGTAGATCGCGACCGCCGTGCCGGCGTCGTAGAATGCCAGAAGCAAGCCGATGAGAAGCGGCAGTATCATGCCGAATTCGATCCCGGCGACGCCGCCTGTCGAGGCAATGAAACGGCGGTGCATTCGAGCGCCCATGACCGTCACGGCTCCACTTTGAAGGCGGTTATCCCCATGATGAGGGACGTTCCGTTGGACAGATTCGGACGGATAAGGGCAAACGGACCGGTGATGACCGGCCATTGGTACAGCAACCGTACGACCATGATCTGGCCGGCAGTGCCTGGGTTGTAGCTCCAGCCGTTGGTGACCTGACCTTGGGCGTTGTACGTCAACGTTGGCATCGAAACGTTGGCTGCGCTGAACGAGGCATAGGTGTTCACGTCGACCATCAGGCTGCCGCAATTGAACAAGGCCTGAATGCTCGGGCACACCCGGGAAACGAACTGTGCCTCCGTCAGGTTACTGGCCTGAGCCTGCCCCGTTAGAAACGATCGCCCGGATTGAACGGCGGCAGCTTGCAGGACGTTCTGGGCAAAAAAATAGATACCGGTTTCCAGTATCGAGATGAGAAGTCCGATGAAAAGGGGAGCGAGAATGGCAAATTCGACCGCGGTCGAACCACGTCCCTCGCGCAAGAAGCGCCAAATGCGATGCGACCGCCGAAACCCTCGACGTCTTGAATGGCTGGACATATCCGTCACAAATGCGCCCCGCTTTCCGTGTGCGGCGGCTCGACCTGCCTGGGCTCGCGAGAGCGGATCTGTCCCACAGCATTGCCAAACTGCTTGTCGGCATCACCAAGCCGCAACCGCGGCTGGCATAGCCGGTCGCAGTCGACATAAGTCCCGCGCTCCTGCCCGCGATAGACCGTGACGGCGGCGTCTGCCGCCTCCAAGACCCGCACGGTCGACGTGGCGACGACTTCGCCGGCATTGCCGAGCACCATCATACGCGTTTCGCCATAGGAGATTCCCGTCAGCACCGCGCGATCGCCTTCAGGCAGATAAGTCGCGCGAACGATCCGCGGATTGTCGAACACGAGGATACGCCGCCGTGCCGGCATCTGGATCAGCGTTGCGTGATCAATTTCGACGACGATTGGCGCCATGGCTTCGACCGCAACAGCCGCGTCGCCTGTCGCAAGCGATGACGCCGCCGCAAGCGCCAAGCAGCCTGCGGCCAGCCACGGCATGTGACCCCGACGGCGGCGGCGAACCGCTGTGTCTCGAAGCGACCACTGCCGGGCCAAGCCTTGGGTGCAGGGAATCATCGCGGGTTCAAGGAGGTTGATCTTGACCAATACGGCAGGGTGGCCGGCTTCGTTTGAGCAAGCTACGCTTCCCGCATTATCAACGACTGAAGGGAGATGTCGGATTTCGGCAAGCCGGTGTTTCTACGGGAACGCCCATTTGGATCGTGTCGGGTACACAAGCGACCCGTCACTCGGGAGACGACGGTGCTCAGTCGATCAGCACAAATCTCTGGTTCTTAGCCGCGGAGTCGCAGCGGTGCTGGCGCTGAGTGCGCAGCCCCCTCCTGTTTCATGCGAGCCGCATGGCCCGTGTTCGAACGCCGAGCGCGCATGATCGCGTTCCATCCTGACACCAAGCTGAATTGCGTTTGCCGCTGCTAACAATTTCATGGCCGCGCGATCTCGTGATCGCGCATCGACACCGACATTCACAACGGGTTCATGTCGAGGCGCCTATTCGACTCCGAAGCCGGGGGAAGAAGATTGGAGTATGTGCCATGCGCCGCATCGCCGGATTGCCTTTCGCCATAGCTCTCAGCCTCTGCTGTCTCTTGCCGCCCACCCCTGCCCGCGCGCAGATCGCCATCGGCATCGGCATCAGCGTCGATGTGGCCCCGCCTCCATTGCCTGTCTACGATCAGCCGCCGATTCCCGGCGACGGCTACATCTGGACCCCGGGCTATTGGGCATGGAGCGACGATACCGGTTACTACTGGGTGCCCGGCACATGGGTGCTGCCGCCCGCACCTGAATTGCTATGGACACCCGGCTACTGGGGCTGGAACGATGGTGTCTACGCTTTCCACGCCGGCTACTGGGGAGCGACCGTCGGCTTCTACGGCGGCATCTCTTATGGCTTCGGCTACACCGGTCTCGGCTATGAGGGCGGCTACTGGCGCGGCGGCAGCTTCTTCTACAACCGCTCCGTCACCAACATCACCAATGTCTCGGTCACCAACGTCTACAACAAGACCGTGATCAACAACACGACCAACATCAGCTACAACGGCGGCACCGGCGGCACCACGGTGAGGCCGACGCCGCAGCAACTCTCGGCAATGAACGAGCACCACGTGGCTGCGACCGCCGAGCAGACCCGGCACGCCGAAGCGGCGATGAAGGATCCGGCGCTGTCGCTCGCCAACAATCATGGGCATCCGGCCGTCGCCGCGACCGCGCACGCCGCACACTTCAGCGGCGCGGGCGTGATCGCCGCGCGTCCGGGCAAGCCGATCGCGGCACCGCCGCCCCGGCATGCACAGCCTGCGGCAGGACACGCCTTGCCGACGGGAAATGCCGTACCGCCGGGGCACGCGCTGCCGAGCGGAAATGCTCTGCCGCCGGTGCATGCGCCACCGACAAACCACGCACAAACGACGGGAAATGCTCCGCCCGCAGGCCACGCTCTCCCGACAGGAAGCGCGCTGCCGGTAGTGCACGCCCCACCAACAGAACACACTCAAACGACGGGACACGCTCCACCGGCAGGACACCCGCTCGCGACAGCGAACACGCTGGCCGGCGCAGGCAACCATCCCGCACCGGCGCCGCACGTTGCCGCACCAGCCATGCATGCGCCGAGGCCGCAGGTCGCACATAATGCACCGCCACCGCCGCGCCCGGTCGCGCACCCGCCGGCGCCGCGCGTCGCGCAACAGGCTGTGCACCGCCCGCCACCGCCGCGCCGGCCTGCGCCGCATGTGTCACGGCCAGCACCGCGGCCCCATCCTGCGCCACGCCCGCATCCTGCGGCAGCGAGGCCGCATCCGGCGCCACACAGGCACGCATGATCCAGTGCATCGGCGTGCTCGCAAGGGCACGCCGATTTGAGATAGAGACCATCGGAAGCAGCGCGGCGCGAAGTGCGCCCTCAGGTCAGTTCATCCGCGGCATCGCTGATCGCGGCGTAGATCTCCGCGAGATCCGCTTCCGTGACGCAGTAGGGTGGCATCAGGTAGATCGTGTTGCCGAGCGGCCGTAGCAGCAGGTTTCGCCGTTCGAAGAAGGCCTGGAGTTTTGGGCCGATGCCGGCGAGATAACCGGCATCGCTGGCCTTCAGGTCGAGTGCGGTGATGGTCCCGGTGCGGCGGACGTTTTCAAACCGCGTGTCGGCATGGAAGGACGCAAGCATCCGCTCCTGCATCGCGGCGAGCGAGGCGACGCGCGCGTCCGCGCCGTGTTGCCAGAGCTCGAGATTCGCCCTGGCGGCGGCGCAGGCGACCGGATTCGCCGTATAGGAACTGGAATGGAAGAAGGTTCGCGAACGGTCGCTGGAATAATGCGCGTCGTAGATCTCGGCACCGCACAACGTCACCGCGAGCGGCAATGATCCGCCGGTCAGCCCCTTGGAGTAGCAGGCAATATCCGGCCTGACATCGGCCTGCTCGCATGCGAACAAGGTGCCGGTGCGGCCCCAGCCGGTCATCACCTCATCGGCGATGAACAGCACGCCGAAGACCTCGCAGATGCGCTTCATTTCCTTGAGCACCCAAGCGGGATACATCAGCATCCCGCCGGCGCCGAGGATCAGCGGCTCGACGATGAACGCTGCCGCAGTTTGCTCCCTGCATGCCGCCTCGAGGGCATCTAGCGTGGCCTGCTCGCAGCCAGCCGCCGGAAACGGGATCGACGCGACGTCGAACAGCAGCGGCTCGTAAGCCTTGTTGAAGACGCCCCGCGCGCCGACCGACATCGTCCCCACGGTGTCGCCATGGTAGGAGTGCTCCATGACGATGATCCGCGTGCGCGGCACGCCGATATTGTGCCAATAGCCGAGCGCCATCTTCAGCGCCACTTCGACGCTGGTCGAGCCGGAGTCTGAGAAGAACACGTAGTCGAGGCCATCGGGCGCGAGCTTCAGGAGCTGCGCCGCAACGGTTTCGGCCGGATCGTGGGTGTGGCCGGCAAAGATGATCTGATTGAGCTGTTCCGCCTGCTCCTGGATCGCGCGCACGATATGCGGATGGCAATGGCCATGGGTCACCACCCACCAGGACGCGATCGCATCGATGATGCGGCGATCATCCGCGGTGTAGAGATAGGCGCCCTCGCTGCGCACGATCCACGTCATCTCGCCATGCAGCGCATGCTGCGTGAACGGGTGCCAGATCGGTGATTTGCGTGCGGGCATCATGGATTGAAATCTTCGCGCCGGAATGAATCCCTGAATGCCGCTTGCAGCGTGTCCGCCGTGAGCGGCGACAGCAACGGCAACCGGCCCAGCCGGCGCACCTGCCCGAACGCGCAGATGGCGCGCTCGCTTTCGGGATTGCTCTCGCCGATGAAGGCGATCCCGAGGATGTCGATCCGGCGCTTGCGCAGCGCCTCGACCGACAGCAGCGAATGATTGATGGTGCCGAGCGCCGTCCGGGCGCAGAGCACGACCGGCAGCTGCCAGCGCTCGAACATGTCGATATAGAGCGTGTCGTCGTTCAGCGGCACCATCAGCCCGCCGGCGCCCTCGATCACGAGCGGCCGATCTCCTGATGTCGGCACGTCGAGTGCGGCGGGATCAATGCGCACCCCGTCGATCGCCGCGGCCTGATGTGGCGACGCCGGCGTGCGAAGCCGGTAGCGTTCCGGCACGATGCGATCGGCCGGGATGCCGCCAAGCCGCGCAACCAGCTGTGCATCGGTCTCCTCGTCGAGCCCCGACTGAACCGGCTTCCAGTAGCTCGCGCCGAGGAAGCCGGAGAGACCTGCCGAGAAGATGGTCTTTCCGATCCCGGTATCGGTTCCGGTCACCACGATCCCATTGCTCATTGCGGCCATCCGTTGGTCTCCGCGACAAGCGCATCGAGCAGCGCCCGCACGTCGTCCTCGTCGACATTGAGGGTCAGCGCGATCCGCAACCGCGCGGTGCCCGCCGGCACGGTCGGCGGCCGGATGCCCCTGACGTCAAAGCCGCGGGCCTGCAATGCTGAGGCAAGCTGCATCGCGCGCGCATTGTCGCCGACGATATAGGGCACGATCTGCGAGCGCGACGGGCTGCGCCAGCCGCGCAGGTCGAGCTCGCGATGCGTGAACGCAACCAGCTTTGCCAGGCGCTGCTGGCGCTCGGGCTCCTGTTGCAGGATCAGCAGCGCCTCGCGCACGGCAACCGCCGTCAACGGCGATGGCGCGGTGGCGAAGATGAACGGGCGGCAGCGATTGACCATGAAGTCGCGCAGCACGGTCGGGGCCGTGACCAGCGCGCCCGCGGCGCCCAGCGCCTTGCCGCAGGTATGGACGATCACGAGGTTATCGCGCCCTTCATAGGGGGCCGTGAGCCCACGCCCCTGCTCGCCATAGACGCCGGTGCCGTGCGCCTCGTCCACCATCAGGAACGCATCGTGCCGATCCGCGATGGCGATGAGCTCGTCGAGCGGGGCGATGTCGCCATCCATGCTGTAGACACTCTCGATCACGATCCAGACCCGGCCCGTTCCACCCTCGGCGCGCCAGCCGCGAATGGTATCCTCGACCGATTGCGGATCATTGTGCGCGCTGAACCTGAATTCGGCCCGGCCGGCCCGCGCGCCCTCGTGAATGCTGGCATGCACCAGGGCGTCGAGCACCAGCAGATCACCGCGCTGCGGGAGCGTCGTCAGCACCGCGAAATTGGCGACATAGCCGCCGCCGAAAAACAGCGCGGTCTCGACACGGAAGAACGCGGCGGCTTCAGTCTCCAGCCGTTCGTGCTCCTCGCAATTGCCGCGCAAAAGCCGCGAGCCGCCGGCGCCGACCGGCGTGCCGGCCTCGAGCGCTGCCGCGACCGCCTGCTTGATGCGCGGCGCGTTTGCGAGCGCCAGATAGTCGTTGGAGACGAAATCGATGCCCGCGCGCGGCTTGAGGCCGCGCAGCCGATCGTCCTTGCTCAGGGCGTGCAAGGCCGCGGCGTAATCAGCGGCGTTGGCCGCATGGATTGCGCTCATGCTTCTCTCTCGGATGCAAGGTTGGTCGCGCGCGGACTTGGGCCGCGCGCTCGCGGAAGATTGCGATCAGGCGAGGCGGGAGGTGATGCCGAGCCGATCCAGCAGGTCGGCGTCGCGGTCGCGCTGCGGGTTCTTGGTGGTCAGCAGCACGTCGCCGATGAAGATCGAGTTCGCGCCGGCCAGGAAGCACATCGCCTGCAGTTCATCGGTCATGTATTGCCGACCGGCCGACAGCCGCACCACACTCTGCGGCATCATGATCCGCGCGGTTGCGACCAGCCGCACCAGTCCGATCGGATCGGGGCGCTCGGCGGTGTCATTGACCGGCACGCCCTTAACCTCGTTCCACAGGTTGATCGGCACGCTGTCCGGATGGCTGGGAAGATTCGCGAGCAGCATCAGCATGCCGAGCCGGTCATCGACCTGCTCGCCCATGCCGATGATGCCGCCGCAGCAGACCTTGATGCCGGCGTCGCGCACATGCGCCAGCGTATCGATGCGGTCCTGCAAGGTGCGGGTGGTGATGATCTTGTCGTAGAACTCCGGCGAGGTATCGACATTGTGGTTGTAGAAATCGAGACCCGCCTCGGAGAGGCGCTCGGCCTGCTTCGGCGTCAGCATGCCGAGCGTGACGCAGGTCTCCATGCCGAGGCCCTTCACCGCGCTGACCATGTCGCAGACCTGATCGAGATCGCGGTCCTTGGGACTGCGCCAGGCCGCGGCCATGCAGAAGCGGGTAGCGCCGGCATCCTTGGCGCGCTGCGCCACCGCGACCACCTCGTCCCGCGGCATCAGCCGGGTCGCCTTCAGGCCGGTGTCGTAATGCGCGCTCTGGGAGCAGTAGCCGCAATCTTCCGGACAGCCGCCGGTCTTGATGCTGAGCAGGCTCGCGGTCTCGACGTGGTTCGGATTGAAGTTGGCGCGGTGGACGCCCTGGGCCTGGAACATCAGGTCCGCGAACGGCAGATTATAGAGTGCCTCGGCCTCCGCCCGCTCCCAGGTCTTGCGGGGCGGAGCGCTGTTGCGGCTGTCGGTCCGTTCGATCTCAACGACATCAACCATCGGGCTTGCCTTCTCGTTTGTGATACATCATAGATAATCAATAAGATTATCTATGATCACTCTCTTGGAATGATGCTAGCTGAGGCCGTGTGGCAGTGCACTCGTTTTTATGATAGATAATCTATGATGGACGAAGGCGAGAACACGACGACCGCCGGGCGCATTGCCGAGGTGCTCGCTGAGGGCATCATCAGCGGCGCGCTGCCGCCCGATGCCCCGCTCCGGCAGGACCATGTCGCGCGGGAATTCCATTCCAGCCACGTCCCGGTGCGCGAGGCCTTCCGGCAGTTGGAGGCGCAGCATCTCGTCGTCGCGGTCCCCCGCCGCGGCGTGCGGGTCGCGCCGCTCGACACCAAATCGGTGAAGGAGATCGCCGAGATGCGCGCTGCGCTCGAGGTGGTCGCGCTGCGCAATGCGGCGCCGAAATTCACCTCGGCCCTCCTGGCGCGGATCGAGGTCGCCGTGATCGAAGGCGACAATGCCGAGACGGTCGAGGAATTCGAGTTGGCCAATCGCGACTTCCACCACGCGCTGGTGGCGCCCTGCGCGATGCCGCGGCTGCTCGCCAGCCTCGACGGCTTGCAGCTGGCGAATTCGCGACTGGTGTTCGCGATGGCACGCAATGCCGGCTGGCGGCCACGGCCGAGCCAGGATCATCGCGTGATCTTGCAGGCGCTGCGCGCCCGCAACATCGAGCAGGCCTGCAGCCTTCTGGCGCGGCATATCCAGACCATCGAGCGGCTTGCGCTGTCGGCGTCGTGACAGAAATCTGCAATCCGCTAGATCGGGATGACGTTAGGTTGAATCGGTTTGGCCACGAACACGATTCACCTCTCCCTTGGGAGAGGTGAACTTCCGACGCCGTTCCAGCTCAACCTGATCCCATCCCGCTTTAGGCGATTGCGACGATCTCGAGTTCCTGCTCGCCTGAGCCCGCGACGTCGCCCACGGCTTTGCCCATCAGCGACCTTGCCACCGGCGAGACGAACGAGATCGAGCCCGCCTTGGGATCAGCCTCGTCCTCACCGACAATCCGGTAGGTCTGCACGCGGCCGTCGGCGCGGCTGAAGGTCACCGTGCTGCCGAAGGCAACGGTTTCGGTCGATGCAGGATCTGCGACGACCTGCGCAGTGCGGAGCCGCTCGGTGAGATAGCGCGCGTCGCGCAGCGGAACCGCCGATTGCCGCCGCCGTTCGTTGACGTCGTCCAGTTGCTGCGCGGCCTCATAGGCCGCGCGCGCCTGCTGGAGCTGACGTTCCAGCGCTTTCCGTCCTGCCTCCGTCACCAGATTGGGATGCGGCGAAATGGGGCGGTCTGGCAACAGCGTCTCGGACGCGGTCTCGGCACTTTCTTCCTTGGTGAAGGCAACGCTCAATCCGGAACTCCATCGATGAGGCGGACAGTATAGCGCCGCCTCGCGGACCCCGCTAATGCGCGATTGGATTAGGCTGGAGCTTAGTGCGACGCCGGTTGTTCCGCCTTGCTCCGTCGGCCGAAGCGGTTCTTCACGCCTTCGCGCCAACTCTGGAAAGTGACGAACAGCATCGGCACCAGGAAGATGCCGATCGAGCTGGCGGCCAGCATGCCGCCGAACACTGCGGTGCCGACCGCACGGCGGCTGATTTCCGCAGCACCCGTCGCGACCACCAGCGGCACCAGGCCGAGGATGAAGGCGATCGAAGTCATCATCACCGCGCGGAAGCGCATTTGCGCACCTATCGTCGCGGCCTCCGCGATCGGCCTGCCGGCCTCGCGCTGCTCCTTGGCGAACTCGACGATCAGGATGCCGTTCTTGGCGGCGAGCGCGATCAGCACCACAAGCCCGATCTGGCCGTAGAGATCCAGGTTGAGGCCAGCGAGCTTGATCGCGAGATAGGAGCCGAACACGCCGACCGTCACCGACAGCAGCACGGGAATCGGGATCGTCCAGCTCTCATACAGCGCCACCAGGAACAGATAGGCAAACAGCACCGCGAGCGCCAGGATGATGCCGGTCTGGCCGGAAGCCGCCTGCTCCTGATAGGCGGTGCCGGTCCATTCATACGAGTAGCCGGCCGGCAACGTCGTCTTCGAGAGGTCGGCCATCGTCGCGATCGCGGTGCCTGACGACACGCCTGCCGCGGGGCTGCCGTTCACCGTGACCGAGCGATAATTGTTGTAGCGCGTGATCACCTGCGGACCGGTGACGATCCGCAAGCTTGCGATCGAGCGGATCGGCACCATCTCGCCGCCGGTATTGCGCACATAGATCTGCCAGATGTCGGGAATGTCGCGGCGGTCGGACGCATCGCCCTGCACGTTGACCTGCCAGGTGCGGCCGAACAGGTTGAAATTGTTGACGTAGATACCGCCGAGCGTGGCCTGCAGCGCAGTGAAGACGTCGGCCATGTTGAGGCCGAGCGCCTGCGCCTTGGCGCGATCGATATCGAGATAGACAGATGGATTGGTCGCGGTGAAGGTCGAGAACACGCGGGTGAGATTCGGATTGCGGTTGGCCGCGCCGATCAACCCGCCCATCACGCTGCTGAGCGAAGCCGGGTCCTGTCCCTCCAGCGCCTCGAGCTGATATTCGAAGCCGCCCGAAGTCGAGAGCCCGATGATCGGCGGCAGATTGAACGGCAGCACCGAGGCCTGACGGATCTGCGTTCCGCCGACGAAAGTCTGTCCGATCGCGGCCTGCACCGAATCCGTGACGGCCTTGCGGTCGGCGAACGCCTTCATCCGCGCCACCATGAACGCGGAGTTCGGCTCGCTGGCGCCGTCGAGCAACGAGAAGCCGATAATCGACAGCACGTGATCGACCGCCGGGTTCTTCTTCAACAACGCTTCGACCTGCTTGGTCGCCTCGCTGGTGCGCGCCACCGAGGCGCCGTCGGGCAATTGCACCGCGATGAAGAACGCGCCCTGGTCCTCCTCGGGCAGGAAGCCGGTCGGCGTGATCTTCGACACGCCGAACACCGCGCCGGCAAACACCAGCACCGCGACCAACGACAACACCGCGACGCGGACCAGCCGCTGCACCACGCCGGCGTAGCGGTCGCGGACCCAGTCGATGCTGCCGAGCACCCGTCCCATGATGCCGCGGCGCGGCCCGGTGTGGCGCAGGAACACCGCGCACAGCGCCGGCGACAATGTCAGCGCGTTCAGCGCCGAGATCACCATCGCGGCGCTGATCGTCACCGCGAACTGGCGGAATAGCGTGCCGGAAATGCCGGGGATGAACGCGATCGGAACGAACACCGAGAGCAGCACCAGCGAGATCGCGATGATCGGCGCGGTGATCTGCGTCATCGCCTTCTTGGTGGCGTCGGCCGGCGACAGCTCCGGCTCCTCCTCCATGACGCGTTCGACGTTCTCGACCACGACGATGGCGTCGTCGACCACGATGCCGATCGCCAGCACCATCGCCAATAGCGAGACCGTGTTGGCGGAATAGCCGAGCGCCAGCAGCACCGCGAAGGCGCCGATCAGGCTGACCGGAACCGCGACCGCCGGGATCACCGTGGCGCGCAGATTGCCGAGGAACAGGAACACCACGATCACGACGAGCACGAAGGCCTCGCCGAGCGTCTTCATCACCTCCTTGATCGTGTCGGAGACGAAGGTCGTGGAGTCGTACTGCACGAGGTAGGTCAGGCCCGGCGGAAACCGCTCCGACAATTTCGCAAGCGTCGCCTGCACGGCCTTGGCCGTCGTCACCGCATTGGCGCCGGGTGCGAGATAGATGCCCATCGGCACGCCGGGATTGCCGTCGATCCGCGACTCCGAATCCATGTTCTGCGCGCCGATCTCGACGCGGGCGACGTCCCTGATCCGCAGCACCGATCCGTCCGGATTGGCCCGCAGCACGATGTCGCCGAACTGCTTGGAAGTCGTCAGGCGGCCCTGGGTCTGCACGTTGAACTGGAACTGCTGGTCGTTGCTGATCGGACGCGCGCCGATGCGGCCGACCGGCGCCTGCACGCTCTGGGCACGGATCGCGGCGATCACGTCCGACGGCGCCAGATTGAGGCTGGTCAGGCGCTGGGTGTCGAACCAGATCCGCATCGAATAGTTCAGCTTGGCGAACAGCGAGGCCTGCCCGACGCCAGGCGTGCGCGAGATCGCGTCCAGCACGTTGATGATGGCGTAGTTGGTGATGAACAGCGGATCCTGCTCGGCGCTCTTGCTGTACAGCACGATGAACTGCAGCACGGCCGAGGACTTCTTCTGCACGGTGAGGCCCTGTGCCTGCACCTCGGTCGGCAATTGCGCGAGCGCGCTCTGCACGCGGTTGTTGACGTTGACGGTGTTGATGTCGGGATCGGTGCCGAGCGCGAACGAGACCGTCAGCGTATAGCTGCCGTCATTGCCGCTGGTCGACTTCATGTAGAGCATCTTGTCGACGCCGACGACCTGCGCCTCCAGCGGCTGGGCGACGCTGGATTCGACCACCTCGGCCGACGCGCCGGGGAACACGGCCGAGACCGTGACCTGCGGCGGCACGATGTCCGGGAACTGGGCGACCGGAATCTGCATCAGCGCCAGCGCGCCGGCGATCGTGATCACGAACGCGATGACGATCGCAAGCCGCGGACGATCGACGAAGACAGCGGAAATCATGGGTTGCTACCCGTCGATTTCGGCGCGCTGCCGGCGCCGCCATCGGCGGAAACCTTCATGCTCGACTGGATCAGCGCGCTGGCCGGCCCCGGCGCGACCACCTCGCCCGGCTTGACCTTCTGCAACCCCTCGACGATGACCTTGTCGCCAAGCGCGATGCCGCTTGTCACCGCCGCGATCGTCGAGGTCGATTGCCCGAGTTGGATCCGCTTCTGCTCGGCCTTGTTCTCCGCGCCGACGACATAGACATACTCGCCCTGCTGGTCAGACAGCACCGCTGAGCGCGGGATCGCCAGCACCTCGACCGGCTGCACGCCTTCCAGCAGGACGGTCACGAACTCATTGTCGGTGAGCTCGCGGAGCGAGCCGCCTGTTGCGGCCGAGGTATAGGTCGATGGATTCGGGATGGTGCCGCGCAAGGAGATGGTGTCGGTGTTCTGTGCGATCGTGTTGTTGACGAAATTCAATTCGCCGGTCTGCTCGTAGAGCCGGCCGTCCGGCAGGCGCAGCCGGATGACGACGGCCTTGAAGCCGCCGCGGGTCACATAGCGTTCGCGCAGATCGAGTGACTCGCGCACCGACACGGGAAAGGTGACATACATCGGATCCTGGCTGACGATGGTGGTCAGGGTTCCCGAGCTCGGCGTCACGACGTTACCTTCGGTGACCGCGGTGCGTCCGATCCTGCCGTCGATCGGCGAATGGATCTCGGTGTAGTCGAGATTGATCTGGGACAGGTCGACCTGCGCCTGGGCGGCCTGCACCTGCGCCTCGAGGCTCTGCTGGTTGGCGACCGCCGCATCGACATTGGATTGCTGGCCGGCCGGACCGCCCATCAGGGCCTTGGCGCGATCGGTGGTCAGCTTGGCGTTGACCAGCGTCGCCTGCAACTGGGCGACCTGCGCCTTCTTCGATGCGAGGTCGGCCTCGAACGGGCCGCGCTCGAGTTGATACAGCAGGTCGCCGGCCTTGACCTCGGCGCCCTCGACGAAGTTTCGCTTGTCCAGGAACGCCGTGACGCGCGCCACCACGTTGACGCGGTTGGGCGCCTCGATACGTCCCAGGAACTCGTTGGTTTCGGTGACCGGCCGCTTCACCGCCTCGAACACGCCAACGGCAGGAGGCCCGGGCGGCCCCGCCTGCGCATGAGCCGCTGAAACTCCCGCCACCGCCAATCCCGCCGATACCAGAAACCTCGTCAGTCCACCGAAGCTTCGTTCCGTACCACCCATGCTGCTCAACCCTTCGGCTAACAAGCTCTACGAGACGGATATGACGTCGACGTCCCTCAGACCCGGGAAGGTCAGGGATCGGCAAGATGCGTTGCAGCAAATCATAACGAGTCCAATCCGACAATCCTGTAACCCTGGTTCCGGGTTTGGGCCGACGACAGCGGATTGGAGGGACGGCGGACCGCATGAGCATGCGTGTCGGCCGCCGATCAACACAGTCGCCTCGATTTGAGCGGCGACAACGGCGCATCGATTGACATGAATCGAGTGCCGTCGGCTCGACAGGCCATCAAAGCCTGATGACGACCATACCGAAGTAGCGGCCCCGCGCGGTATCAGCCAACGCGAGTGTGGCTTGCTCCAGCCCGTCGATCACGACATGGGGAAGAGCGATATCGCCGGAGCGGCACCAATCGGCCAGACGGCGGAACCACTCGTCGCGTGCTTCCGGATTGTCGTCGGCGCTATAGCCCCGGATGGTGATCTTCCGTAGCAGGATTTGGGTGGAGTCCAACACGACAGGCGCCACACGCCCGGTTCCGGCCGCGGCTAGCTGCCCCGACAATGTCCCCGTGATGACGAAGCGCGCATGCTCGCGCGCGACGGCCACGGCGGCCTGCAACTGCTCGCCCCCCACATTGTCGAGAAAGACATCGATGCCGTCGGGCGCCGCCTCGCGCAGTTGCGCAACGAACGACTTGTCGGTGCCGCGGATCACCGCGGCGTCATAGCCGAGCTCGGCGACCAGCCGATCCGCTTTCGCCGATGCACTGGTGCTGCCGATCACGCGCCCCGCCCCGAGCAGTCGAGCGATCTGCCCGGCCATCGAGCCGATCGCTCCGGCCGCGCTCGATATGAAGACGGTGTCGCCGGCCCGGATCTGCACGCCACGCGTCAGCGCCGCGTGGGCGGTCCAGCCATGCCCGAGATAGCCGAGGTAACCGAGCGGATCGGGCAGCGGCGCAGCCAGCCGGAGGCACTGGACGGCCGGAACAACGGCGTAATCGCGCCAGCCGAACATGTGCAGCACCATGTCACCAGGTGACAGCCCGCTGCTTGTCGGCGCCATCACGACCTCGCCGATCGCCTCGCCGCGCAGGCCGTCGCCCGGGCGCAGCGCGGGAAACGGAACCCCCGGCACATCCTCCGCGCCCTGGCTCACCATCTGGCGGAGCGAAGCCGATACCAGGAAGCAGCGATTGCGCACCAACACCTCACCCGCGCCTGCAACCGGTAGCGGCTCGTCCACCAGCTCGAAATGCTGCGGCCCCGGCAGTCCCTCGGGCCTGATCGTCAGCCTGACCTCGCGCGCGGTCTCCCCCGCCATCATGAATATCCTTTGACTTGATCCGCCCGTCGGACAGAATGTGAGCACTATGCTCACATTACCGGCGGAGAGGCGCGCCTGACCACTCGCATTCCGAAACCGACGAGCACGATGCGGAAAGCCCCGCGACAGGCCCGCTCGCGCGCCACCATCGAGATCATCCTCGAGGGCGCGGCTCGCATTCTCGGCGAGCGCGGCTGGGCCGCGACGACCACCAACGCGGTTGCCGCGACGGCAGGCGTCAGCATCGGGTCGCTGTATCAGTATTTTCCCAACAAGCTCGCGCTGGTCGAGGCGGTCCGGCGCCGTCACTTCGACGAGGTGCTGGCGGTGCTGCGCGCAGCGACCGACGCCGCGACGCCTCGGGCACGCCGTGTCGCCGCGTTCGTCGACGGCATGATCGCGGTGCATCGTCGCTTTCCCGCCGCGCACCGGGTGCTGCTCGAGGAAGCCCCCCGCGACGCAGCCAGCGAGGCCACGCACCGCCGGTTCGAGACCGAGTATCGCAGCGGCTGCGACGCGTTCTTCACGGCCAACAGGCGAGGCGACACCGCCGTGGATAGCGCGATCGCCGCTCAGGTCCTCGCTGCCGCGGTGGCGGGCGTCGTCCACGATGCGGCACGGCTCGGGTTGCTCGCCTCGCCGCTGTTCAGACGGGAACTGATCGCGCTGGTCGAATCCAGCCTGGCCAGACGGCGCGCCGCGGCCGACCGATGATCAACGGTTTTGGCGATGCCCATCCGCCGCGGGGCGCACAAGGACAGCACCCGCGGATCATCACAACGCAACAGCGTTCTTCAGGCGCGAGGTGACCTGGTAGGCGGGTGATGCCAGCTGCTCGTACAGCCATGGCCGCGCGCGCTTGCCGCCAACCTCGTGCACGCCATCGAACAGCGCCATCTCGATCGAATGCGGATGACCCGACGCTGCGTAGACGGACTGCATTTCGGCGAACTTCTCATCACGCCCGAGTTCCGTGGTGTTTGCGCCATCGCGGCTGCCGATCTCGACGAACAGCGGACACGGAGAGACCAGGTACGCCAGCTCCGCGCCGGCGTACTTGGCGCGGCTGTTGGCGAAATGGATGTAGGCCGCAAGTTCGATGCCGAGGTTCTTGCTGATGACGGACGATGTCAGGAACTTCTTCTCGTCACGCATATATCCGGAGACGACGGTCGGCCGCATCCGCCCCGTCGCGGCTTCCAGATGCAGCGCGAGAAAGGCGCCCGAGGACACCCCATAGACGCCGACATGCAGACCGGACATTCCGGTCAACCTCCGGCAGACCGTTTCGCCGGCGTCGATCGATGCGCATGACACGTTGTGCGCGGAGATGCCATGCGATGCCAGCATCGCGGCGATGTTGTTCTGGCTCTCCTGATTTCCGATCTGCACGATGTAGGGGCACCAGACGACATAACCATCCTGGCAAAGCTGTTTGCCGAGCGCGTTCATGTAGTCCTTGTCAGCGTCGTCGAAGCACCGCTCCGGCGTACTCGCCATGCCGTGGCCGAGCAGGATCAATCCCTTGAACGCACCGTCGGGGATCCCGAGGCATCCGCGCACCGGTACGCCGCATTCCAGATCGAACTCGACTTTCACGACCGAAAACCCCGCGGCCGTATCGCGCCAGAGAACCCGCATGTCCTCGCGGGATGGCCGATAGAGCCGCCGCGCCCGGAACAGCGACCGCATCTCCCGCCGGACATCGGGGCCGGTTGCGACCGCGCGCAGCTTTCCGCTTGCCGCGAGATCGAAGAACGACCGGCAGAACGTATCGTAGCCAAGCGTCGGCAGATCGACATTGGCGCACGATCCCCGGCAGTGACTGAGAGCCAGCGTGTTGCCGGTCACCGATGAGGGGCCGACCAACGTCATCAGTAATCCGGAAAGCGCCCTGCGGCTGATCATCGGTCCTCCCCGAGCCGGCGACGGCTCGACTGGTGCCATCAAGATGGCGGCCCAGCAGGCGCGACAAGTCGCGCGGATACAAATTAAAGGATGTTCATGGTCGAAGGATCATGCGCAGCGTTGCAAACGTGTACGCTGCCCGGCCGCGCGCTGTCGCAATTCATGGCAAAGCGTTTCGAGACGCTTCGGAAAGATGTCTGATTGTCACGCAGACTCAATCTCGCCTTAGCCGGCGCCGAACGTCAGGTCCTGATCATCGGGTCTCGATCATCAAGTTTTGGGCTTGACCTCGGTGACCTTGGCATCGGGTCGCTGCCCAGCGAGCGCGGCCCCATCAGACGGCGCGAAGATCACCTGCAAAATCGTCCAAGAGCCGCGATCCATCGTGATGCGAGCGGTCGCACCGGAATAGCCCGGACTCGTGGGCCAGACCGAATTGCTCTAGGCATTCATTCCGGGATCGACGGGTTATCTGTTGGGCAACAGCGTTTCTGGAATGGCCGATGGCGAACGACCTGCACGCGCATCTGATTGAACTGGCCTATGAGGCCGCGGTCCTCCCCGAGCTGTGGCCGAATGTTCTGCATCAGGTCGGCGGGATCGCGCGGGCCCGCGGCATCGTGCTGCTGACGGCGGCCCCGCAGGACGTGCGCTGGGTCGCCTCCCCCGACATGCACGATGACACGGTTGCCTATGTCGAAGGCGGCTGGCACGAGCGCAACGGGCGGTTGCCGCGCCTGCTCGCGGCCAATCATGCCGGCTTCCTGCGCGATATCGACGTGTTCGATACGCCCGAGGAAGTGCAGCAGGATTTCCAGATCCGGGAATTCTTCCGCCCGCGCGGGCTCGGATGGGGCGCCGGTACCGCGATCCCAGTGCCGAGCGGCGACGTGCTGATCTACAGCGTCGAGCGCGAATACCGGCACGGGCCGATCGAGCGGGAGGCGATCGAACAGCTCGACGCACTGCGCCCGCATCTGGCGCGGGCGGCGCTGCTGTCGGCGCGGCTTGGGATGGAGCGCGCGAAGGCCGCCGCCGAATCGCTGGCGATGCTCGGCCTGCCCGCGGGGGTGCTGCGCCGCGGCGGCCGCCTGATGGCGGCCAACACGCTGTTCGATCGCCTGGTGCCCGATGTGATGCAGGATCGCACCGATCGCCTGGCGCTGGCGGCGCCTGCCGCCGATGCGCTGTTCGCGCAGGCCGTCGGTGCACTTGATCACGGGCTCATCAGCGGCGAGGTCCGCTCGGTCCCGATCGCTGCACAGGACGAGCGCCCGCCGCTCATCGTGCATCTGGTCCCGATCCGTGGCGCGGCGCGCGACCTGTTCGACCGCGCACTGGCGATCGTGATCGTGACGCCGGTGGTGCCGGCCGAGGTGCCGACCGCGGAGGTGCTGCAGGGCCTGTTCGACCTGACGCCGGCCGAGGCGCGGGTCGCCCGCGGCATCGGCGAAGGACGAACCGTCGAGGCGATCGCCATCGCCTTCGGAATCTCCCGCGAAACCGTGCGCAACCAGCTCAAGGCCGTGCTGGCGAAGACCGGGCTCGGCCGCCAGGTCGAACTCGCCGGACTGCTCGCCGGCGCCAAGGTGCCGCCGGGTTCGTCGGCGGAATAGACTTACGCCGCGCTCAGGCGAGCCTGGAAGCGCCCCACAACCCGACCGATCACGTTGGCCGTCATTGCGGCGGCATGCTCCCGGCGGCATCGCAAGCGGATCGGCATGTTCAAACGGCGCCGGTTGAGCTAGTGGTAGCTCCCCTCCCTTCGTGCGCCCGTTCGGCGCATGTCCAGTGAATAGAGTGCATCTGAATGGCCGAAGCCGACCTCGACGCCGTCATCCGGCAGACCGCAAGAGCCCAGACCAAGGCCGTGATGGCGGCGGCCAAGAAGCGCCAGGCCGTCTGGGTCGCGCGCGCGGCCAAGGCCAAGGACAAGGAGACCAAGGCGCGCTTCCGCTTCCTCGCCAAGAGCACGATGCTGAACGCGACGGCGACCGCCAAGCGGTTGCAGAATTCGGCCGAGAACGCCGCCGACGCCTACGCCCGCGCGATGAAGCGGGCGATGGAAGAGCCGCCGCCGGCCAAAAAGCCCGCGAAGAAGAAAGAGGACGCCTGATGCGCTTCTATGGAAGCGCGTCATGATCATTATTTTCGCATGATCGTTTCGGAAAACCGGTGTCCACTTTTCCGGATCATGCTCCAGGAGCCTTCATGCTCACCGTTCACCATCTCGGCAAGTCGCAATCGGAGCGGATCGTCTGGCTGTGCGAGGAGCTGGAGATCCCCTATGAACTGAAGTGCACCACGCGCGATCCGGTCACGATGCTCGCGCCCGCCGACTACAAGGCGCTGCATCCGATCGGCGCCGCGCCCGTCATCACCGACGGCGACCTGGTGCTGGCCGAGTCCGGCGCTGTCGTCGAGTACATCGTCGCCAGATACGGCAATGGCCGGCTGACGCTGAAATCAGATCATCCAGACTTCGCCCGGTTCCTGTACTGGTTTCACTTCGCCAACAGCACGCTGCAGGCACAGATGGGCCGCAGCATGATCCTGAACCGGCTCAACCTGCCGGCCGACAATCCGATGCTGGCGGCGACCCGGGCGCGGGTCGACCGCTCGTTCGATCTGATCGAGGCGCGGGCGCGCGAGGCGCGCTATCTCGCGGGCGACCAATTCACCACCGCCGATATCATGATCGGCTTCTCGCTCACGACGATGCGCTATTTCCTGCCCTATGATCTCGGCCGCTGCCCCGGCATCAGGGATTATCTCGGCCGCATCGCGGCGCGCCCGGCCTATCAGCGCGCGATGCAGAAGGGCGATCCCGGCATGGCGCTGCTGCTGACGTGAGGCCGTGATGCCGCGCTACGTCGCCCTGCTGCGCGCCGTCAATGTCGGCGGCACCGGCAAGCTGCCGATGACCGAACTGAAGGCGATGTGCGTCGATGCGGGATTTGCCGACGTCGAGACCTACATCGCCAGCGGCAACGTCGTGTTCTCCTCCAGGCTCGGCGCGGCCAAGGTCAAGGCCGCGCTGGAGCAGCGGCTGCACGCCTACGCCGGCAAGCCGGTCGGCGTTGCCGTCAGGAGCGCGGACGAGATCGCCGCGGTGCTGAAGGCCAATCCGTTTCCGAAGGCGCCGCCGAATTTTACGGTCGCGATCTTCCTCGACGAGCCGCCACCCAAGGACGCCCTGAAAGACGTCAGGGGCCAGCAGGACGAGCAAGTGCGGCTCGGCAAGCGGGAGATCTACGTCGCCTATGGCAGCGGCATGGGCCGCTCGAAGCTGAAGATCCCCGCCGCCGCCAACGGCACCGCGCGCAACATCAACACCATCGCGAAGCTCGCCGAGCTGGCGGCGGGCGACGGCTAGAGAAAGCTCGTCCAGTTTTCTCCGAACCGTCATTCTGAGAAGCGCGCAGCGGCGTCTCAGGATGACGGTTAAAGCGCGGTTTGCGTTGCTAGCGCTCGTGCACAACAAATCCCTCGACATCGAGCCTCGCCAGCACATCCTCCAGATGGGCGCGGTCGCGGGTTTCGATCACGAGCTCGAGCAGGGTCGCCTTCGCCGGCAGATCGGAGAACGTGCGCTGGTGCGAGACCTCGATGATGTTGGCGCCGGCGTCGGCCAGCAGGATCGACACCGCCGCGAGCTGCCCGGGCCGGTCGACGATGTCGAGCGCCAGCTGCGTCAGCCGTCCCTCGCGCGCAAGCTCACGGGTCAGGACCGAGGCGATCAGCCTGGTATCGATATTGCCGCCGGTCAGCACCAGGCCGACTTTGCGGCCGGCAAAGCGCTCGGGCGCTGCGAGCACCGCGGCGAGGCCGGCGGCGCCGGCGCCCTCGACCACCGTCTTCTCGATCGAGATCAGGGTCGCGACGGCGCGCTCGATCTGATCCTCGCTGACCAGCACGATATCGTCGACGAGCTCGCGGACGATTTCAGTGGTGATCCGCCCGGGCGCCTTGACGGCGATGCCTTCGGCGAGGGTGTCGCCGCGCATCGGCAGCTGCGTGCCTTTGACGGCATTGTACATCGACGGATAGAGCTGAGCCTGCACGCCGATGATCTGCAGCGACGGCTTGATCGCCTTTGCGGCGGTGGCGATACCCGAGATCAGCCCCCCGCCGCCGATCGGCACCACCAGGATATCGAGTTCCGGCGCCGCCTCGAGCATTTCGAGCCCGATCGTGCCCTGGCCGGCGATGATCAGCGGATCGTCATAGGGGTGGACCAGGATCAGGCCGCGCTGCTCAGCATGTGCGCCGACGAAGGCGAAGCATTCTTCCAGCGTCTGTCCGGTGATGATGACCTCGGCGCCGTGCCGTCTGGTGTTCTCGATCTTCACCATCGGCGTGCCCGTCGGCATCACGATGGTGGCGGGGATGCCGAGCCGCTTCGCGTGATAGGCGACGCCCTGGGCGTGATTGCCGGCCGACATCGCGATCACCCCACGCGTGCGCTCCTCGGGCGACAGCGCCTGCAGCCTGTTCAGCGCGCCGCGCTCCTTGAAGGTCGCGGTGAATTGCAAGTTCTCGAATTTGAGGAACAGGCGGCAACCGCAGATGTCGCCCAGCGTGCGGCTTTCGTTGCACGCGGTGACCATCACCGAGCCCCGGATGGTATCGGCGGCACGGCGTATATCGGCAAGGGTGACGCCCGCTGGGCTGAGGGCGGTGGTATCGGCAGGATGCGGCATCGGGTTTCGCTTTGGACCGTTTCGTCAGACGGAACCTAGCGGGTTTCGGCGCCGAAGACGACCGGCTATCGCGTGGTCAACACCCGTTGCTCCGGCCGTGCCAGCGCGGGCAGCTGTGTCTCATCGCATTTGAGGCACAGCAACGCGGTGCGGAAATGCTTGTCGAGCACAATGGTTCGCGTCCTGCCGCACTGGCAGCGCATCGGCTTGTCCATGGAAGGTCGGCCCAGGTTCGAGATGCAAGGAAAGCGTGCGCTTAGCTATCCCGGTCCGGTTAACCCAATATGACTTGCTGCCGGAAAAATCAGAAGAACCCCGCACTGAGATCGAGGCCATAGCTTGCCCTGAGCACCGCGACGAACAGGGCCGCAAAGCCGAGCAGCAGGACATGCCGGGCGATGCTGCTCCGAAGCGAATTGGCCGGAAATACCCGAGCGATCGATTGAGCCAATGCAGTCATTTGCGACCTCCAGAACCACGTCCCGAAGGTAGGTCGCCGGCGACGCTGCGAGGTTCAACGCGGCTCGCGGGACGGCCGGCGGCGCACTGACGTGCTCGGCTCCGCATCACGTTGCGGCCGCGTACTGTTCCGGAAGCGGCGACCGACCACGATCAGCGTGCCCGCGGCACGGACTGCGGTCCCGGCCGACGGGGCGGGCGGCAGGTTGTCTTGCGTAACGGCTTCCAGCGCGCGCAGAAACGCACGTCCATCCGGTGTGATCTCCCAGCCTTCGGCATCACGCAGCACATAACCGTTGCTGAAGATGTCGAGCTCGGGAACCCGAGATGCCAGACGTTTGATCCGCGCATGCCAATCGTCGCCGCTCGAAGAGAGAATGGCGAGGTCGTGCTTGAGCGAATCGATGGTGGCTCTGCCGCTGACGTGACTGGCCAATATTTTTAGAATCGCAACCTGTATGCTCAACTCAACGCCTCGACCGCCACGGTTCTTTTTGTTCTGCGCAGCCGATCTGGAAATTATCGCGCTGATGACTCCGACGTCCAGTCATCAGCGCCAGTTATCCAGAACCGCGCATGACGGTATCGATTTACGCAACGCGCGACGTGCCGACGCTGCGCTCGGGCCGGTGCGACGACATCGATTCCTCTTCGCCATCCTGCGGCGAGCCCCAGAATTCCCGCACCGTCGGCCCGTGCGTCAACCTGGTGTCGCGCAGGAAGCCGAGAATTTCGTGCGGCCAGACCCGACGCCCCATCTGCGTGTACCAGCGCATGGCGTGACGAAGCCCGGCGTCGCGATGCAACAGCACGCGCAGCAAGGCCTTGGGTCGGCATTGCAGCACCATCTCGGTAAATTTGAACCAGAGCAGCACCCGCCACGGCGGCATGTGTCGGGTCGCGAGCACCTGATGCTTGTAGTCCCATCGGCGGCGATCGGTCTGGATCACACGTCGTTCTGCCGCGAGACGGAAATAGGGCGTCCAGCGATGCGGCGTGACGTAGAGCATCTGGATCTGATCGGGATCGTAGGACAGAAGCTGCCGCAGGCCGCGCCAGTGATCGCGATCGGTCTCCTCCTCGAAACCGACCACCCAGGTCGCCATCGACAGGATGCCGTACCGGCGCATCAGGCGGATAGCCTCGCGATCGGTCGTGGTGGTGGTGCCCTTGCGAATCAGCTGCAGCGTCTTCTCGTCGGTGTTCTCCATGCCGAGCAGGAAGCGCTGCCAACCCGCTCTCTTGTAGAGATGCAGGATATCGGCATCGCGGACGATATCGTCGGCGCGGGTCGAGCCGACCAGGATCAGATCGACATTCTCCGCGATCAGCGCTTCGAGGAACGTCCGCCAGGCCTTCTTCGAGACGGTCGGATTCTCGTCGGCGAAATTGATCACCTTGACGCCGTGCTCGCGGTGCAGCCGTGCCAACTCGCCGGCAAAGCGCACGGGATCACGGTGCCGCCATCGCGTCCAGAAACCGCGCTGGCCGCAGTAATTGCAGAGATGCGGACAGCCGCGCGAGAACTGCACGACGACGGCGCGCAAACCTCCCCAATAGCTGTAGCGGGCGTGATCGATCAATTCCCAGCCGATGCGATAGGCATCGAGATCGCGGATGACAGGCGCGGGCGGCGTGACGCGCGGCCCGTAATCATCGCGGAAGGCGATGCCGTTGATGGTGCGGAGATCGCCGCCGGTCTCCAGGGCCCGCATCAGGCGGCGCGCCGTCTCCTCCCCCTCACCGCGCACGATCGCAGTGACGTAGCGCTCTTCGCGCAAGATCTCGCGCCAGTGATAGGTCGGAAACACCCCGCCATACACGATCCGCACATTCGGCAGGGCCTTGACGATGGCCTGCGCCACCTCGGTGATGACGGGATGGCCCGAGGTGGAGCCGGAATGGCCGAACAAGACCGCATCGGGCGAGAATCGCGACGCCTCGGCCACGATGGCTGTGACCGGCATCGGGCCGAACTCGGCATCGAGAAGACGAACGTGGTGGCCGTCGTCGATCAACGGACCGCCGATCGACAGCAGGCCGAGCGGCGGCAGATGGTCGTCGGGGATCCGGCTGCCGATCGCCGGGTGCGGCACGTTGATGAGAAGAATGCGCATGGATGATCGCTCCCGCTTTGGTTGGCGTGATCGTTCGTCCCCGCATCTTGTGAAAGGAGAGCCCAACCCCCCGGCCGGGCTTGAAGAGAATCGAAGGCGCGGTCCGCCGCGCTAAAGCGCGATGAGTTAGAGGCTTGCCACCTCCGCCGGCGCGATCGCGGTCAGCCCGCCGAAGCGGCGCTCGCGGCGGTGGAAGGAGGCGAGCGCGTCGGCGAGATCATCGGCCTCGAATTCGGGCCACATCCGCTCGGTGAAATGCAGTTCGGCATAGGCGCCTTCCCAGAGCAGGAAGTCCGACAGCCGCTTCTCGCCCGAGGTGCGGATGATCAGGTCGACATCGCGGAGGCCGGCTTCGCCGGTGATCAGGTCGGCGAAGGCCTCACGGCTCAACGGACCGGCGCCGGCCGCGCGCGCGGCGGCGTTCAGGATCGCGTCGCGCGCCGAGTAATCGATCGCGATACGCAGATGCAGCGTGGTGCCGCCATGGGTCTCGGCCTCCGCGCGCGTGATCGCGGCGGCGATGCCGTCGGGCAGCCGGTCGCGGCGGCCGATCACGGTGAGGCGGACACCGTTGCGCACCAGGGCTGCGATCTCGTTGGCGAGATAGAACCGCAACAGCCCCATCAGCGCCGCGACTTCGGCTTTCGGACGACGCCAATTGTCGCTCGAGAATGCGTACAGCGTCAGCGTGCCGACGCCCTGGTCGGGCGCGGCCTCGACGATGCGGCGGATCGCCTCGACGCCCGCTTCATGTCCACGCAGGCGCGACAGGCCGCGCCGCGTCGCCCAGCGGCCGTTGCCGTCCATGATGATGCCGACATGGAGCCGGGCGACGGCGTCCGGCTTGAGCGCAACGTTGCTTTGCATCACAAAGTCTCCGGGCAAAAAAGGGATGATCAAATCGGCTGGATACCGAGGCGGCCAGATGCGCCTTCGTCCTTGCCGGCGGCTTTGGCCGCGTCGCGCACCAACTGCTCGAGCACGGCGAGATAATCGAGGAAACGGCGGCGGCCGCTCTTGGTCAGACGGCAGCTGGTATGCGGACGATTGCCTTCATAACCCTTGATGACATCGACGAGGCCGGCCTCCTGCAGCACCTGAAGATGCCGGCTGAGATTGCCGTCGGTCAGACCGCAGAGCTGCTTGAGGTCGGCGAAGGCGAGCCCCTTGGGATGCGCCATCAACGAGGTCAATAGACCGAGCCGCGCCTTCTCGTGGATGACGCGGTCGAGGCCATCATAGGCAAATGGCGCGGTGGTCACGTCAGTCTTCGGCATCATGGCCTCCGGAAGCGAAATACAACAGCGCTGCGAGCAGCAACTGGCCGATCGCGAATGGCAGTCCCATGGTCCAGGGCGACAGCGCGTGGCTCTGGCTTGCGATCAACAGCACCGTGAAGCCCGACAGGAAATACCAGGCGCCTCCGAGCGCGATCGTGCGCGGCAACAGGCGAACCGAGGCGAACACGGCGAGGCTGACCAGCACCTGCCACAGGCCGGGCAGCATCCACAGCGTCTCCGGCGCGAATTTCCATTGCAGCACCGCGAGCAAGACGCCGGCGATGACGGCGGGAACGAACTGCTCGATCGCCTGCTGGACCATGGCGTCGGCAAGGCCGGAATGATGCCGCCGCGAGCGTGCCTGCATCTCGATCCAGATCAGCACCGCGGACAGCAGCGCGGCCGCCGCCCAGCCGGCAAGGAAGGCGATCGGATGACCGGTGGGATCATCGAGCCAGAGATATTGGGCGAGCGCCGTGACCAGCGCGATGCCGCTGGTGACAGCCACCGTTGCCGGACCGTAGCCGCGGAATGCGGTCCCCGCCGCAATCTGGCTGCGGATCGCAAGAATGTCGGCCAAGGCCTTGTCGAGGTCGCGCATGATTCGCCCGAACTTTGTAATGCAAAGTATACGGGATCACCAAGTAAACGCAAGCGGCACCGGCCGTCCGCGCCGCATGATGTTTAACGGGTGGTTACTGCGCGGATTGCAGCGAAACCGTGCCGCCTCAGACCTTCACCAGGCTAGCAAAGCCGCCGTAGATCATACGCTGCACATTGAACGGCGCCGTTTTCGGATCCATCGACGCGAAGCGCGGATCGGCCATCACCTTGGCATTGATCCGATCGCGCTGGGCGCGCGACTTGTAGGTGATCCAGGCAAACACGACGGTTTCGCCGGCCTTCAGCTTCACGCTCTGCGGAAACGATGTCAGCTTGCCCGGCTTGACGTCGTCGGCAACCCACTCGCGATAATCCAGCGCGCCATGTTCGCGCCAGACCTTGCCGGCCATTTTCGAGAGCTTCGCATAGGCCTTGAGCTTCTTCTTCGGCACTGCGACGACGAAGCCATCGACGTAAAGCATGGGCGTTTCCTTGTCGTTATTGCGTCGTCATCGCGAGAAGCGAAGCGATGAAGCAATCCGTACCTGCACTTGCGGCGCGATGGATTGCTTCGCGGAGCCCGTCATTGGGCGCGCATTCGCGCGACCCGTTGACTCGCAACCACGATCAGGAGTGACAGCAGCAGGATGCCTGAACGGGCTCCGGTTGATACTGGTCACGTAGCCGCACCCAGTCCATCGGATAGGGCAGTCCTTCTTCATGGCGGCCGAGCGGCGTCAAGTCGAGATAGTGATAGGCGGCATTCATCATGTCGAGGCCGCGCGCGAACGTCGAGTAGGTGTGGAACACACTTCCCGCCTCGTCTCGATAGAACACGCTGATGCCGGGCAGCTCAGGCCCATAGAGCGGGGTCGTTCCATAATTGTATTTGGCGTCGCCCGCATCGATCTGCCCTTGTGTGAACGACACACCATAATCGTAGTTGAAGTCATTCTCTCCGGAGGACACCCAGTCGAAGGTCCACCCCATCCGCTGCTTGAAGGCCTCGAGCTTGGCCAGCGGCGCGCGCGAGATCGCGACCATCGTGGTGTCGCGCGCGGCAAGGTGCGGAACCATGCGCTCGAAGCCGTCGACCCAGAACGAGCAGCTCTTGCAGGCCGCGTCCCACTCCGGCGCGAACATCACGTGCTGCACCACGAGCTGCGGCCTGCCCTTGAAGAGATCACCGAGCGTCACCTTGCCGCCGGGCCCATCGAACACATAGTCCTTGTCGACCTTGACCCACGGCAGCTCGCGGCGTTGCCGGCTCACCGCTTCGCGGGCTTGCGTCAGTTCCTTCTCGCTGATCATCAGCGCCTTGCGGGCCGCGGTCCATTCTTCGCGCGAGACGATCTTGTGCTGGGACATGCGATGCTCTTTTGCGCTTCAGGCGTCGACGTAATGTTGGAGATTGCCGAGGAATTCGGTCCAGCCGCGCTGGTGGTTGTCGCGCGCGGCCTCATCGACGAACTGCGCGTGATGGAAGGTGAGCAAGGTGCCGCCGCCGTCGGGCCTGATCGACACCGTCACCTCGGAGACGCGCTCCGGCGTCGAATGCCAGGCCCAGCTGAACACCAGCCTCTCGTTCGGCACCACCTCGCGATAGATGCCGCCGACCTCGTGATATTCACCGTTGGTCCCGGTGAACTTGATCCGGTAGCGGCCGCCGACGCGGACATCGAGCTCGGCCTGTGTCGTACCGGGCTTGACCTGGCCCGGACCGAACCATTGCACTAGGTTTTCCGGCTCGGTCCACGCGGCGTAGACTTTCTCCGGCCGGGCGCGGAGGCGCCGCGTGAGGGTGAGGCTGGGACGCGCGGTAAGGCCGGCGTCGGCTGCGACTGCGGATTTGTTGGCTGCCACGGGTTTTCCTCCACAAAAGCGGCAAGGCGGTCGAGATTGTCGGACCAGAATTGCGCATACCGATTGAGCCAGTTCATCGCTTGCTCCATCGGCCGCGCGGTGAGCCGGCACGCCACCGTGCGGCCGGTCTTTTCGCGCGCGACCAGACCGGCATCCGTGAGCACGTCGAGATGCTTCATGATCGCCGGCAACGACATCGCGAATGGCTGCGCCAGCTCGCTCACCGACAGGCTTTCCTGCTCGCCGAGCCGCGCCAGCAGCACGCGGCGGGTGGGATCGGAAAGCGCCGCAAAGGTGCGGTCCAGCGTTTCGTCCTGATACTTAACCATATGGTTTAGTATAAGCGCAAACGGCGCGGCGTCAAGCGCGCGTCTTCACGATCGCGCGACGACGGATAGGTGCGCGGCGCCGGCCGGAAGTCTGCTAGTCGGGGTAGACCGTCCGATGCCGGCGCTGATGGCGGCGCGGCGGCGGCGGGGGCTCGCTGAACAGAAAGCGCGGATTTTCTCCGCAAGCGAGATAGCGGCCCGACACGCTCGCGAGGCACTGCTCGTAGGTTCGATAGGCGCATTCGCCCGGATAGCCCAGGCTCGGCCCCTGCGCACACCACGGATAATCATAAGGATCGGCGGAAGCGGGTGTGACGCTCGCCGTGCCGGCAAGCGTCATCGCTCCCAGGACAAGCATTGCCATTTGCGATGTGCGCATGATCCGCCTCCTTGAGATGCCGCAGTTCAAGCGCGGCATCCTGGGTAAGGTTCCTGAAGGTCATTTTATTCCGCGTCAAGGTCCCGCAATTTGCCTTGCAGGACAGCCATCGCCGCGCGGACCGGCAACGTTGAACGTCCGAGGCCTACTCGACCTTGAGGCCGGCGAACTCGACCACCTTCTTCCACTTGTCGGTCTCGGCCTTGATGTCGTTGTCGAACGCCTCCGGGGTCTGGATCAGCGAGTCGCCGCCGAGTTCGACCAGACGCTTCCTCATGTCGGGCTCGGCGAGAACGGCGTTGATCTCGGCGTTGAGCTTGGCGATCAATTCCTTCGGCGTGTTCTTCGGCGCCCCCATGCCGAACAGCGCGCTCGCCTCATAGCCCTTCACGGTCTCGGCGATCGCCGGCACGTCGGGCAATTGCGAGGAGCGATCCGTCGTCGTCACGCCGAGCGCGCGCAGCGAGCCGGAGCGGATGTGCTGGATGATCGAGGGCATGTTGTCGAAGATCACCTGCACCTGGCCGCCGAGCATGTCGGTGATCGCGGGCGCCGCGCCGCGATACGGCACGTGCTGCATCTTGCAGCCGGTCATCGACATGAACATCTCGCCGGACAGATGCACCGAGGTGCCGTTGCCGGACGAGGCCATGTTCACCTTGCCGGGATTGGACTTCACATATTCGATGAACTCGGCGACGTTCTTCGCCGGCACGTCCTTGTTCACCGTCATCACGTTCGGCACGCGGTTGAAGGACGCAACCGGCGCAACGTCGCGCACGAAGTTGAACTTCAGATTGGCGTACAGCGAGGCGTTGATGTAGTTCGCCGGATTGACCAGCAGCACGGTGTAACCATCCGGCTCGGCGTTGATCGCAGCCTCGGTGCCGATATTGTTGCCGGCGCCCGGCTTGTTCTCGATCACGAACTGCTGCCCGAGCTTTTCCGACAGCCGCTGCCCGATCAGGCGCGCGATGATGTCGGTGGCGCCGCCCGGCGGATAGCCCACGATCCAGCGCACCGGCCGCGCCGGATAGTCGGCTGCGGATGCGCGGCCGATCGCGAATGTCGAAATTCCCGACCCGATCAGGCCCAGCGCAGTGCGGCGTGAAATCATGAAGTCTCTCCCGATCCAGCAGGGTTTGGCCCCCTGCCCGTTTCTGTTGCGTTGCGTGCGGCGCGGTTCTAACAAACAATGTCAGATGCGACCAGTGCGACACGTGCGACACTGACCGCGACGAAAGACTAAGCTGCAAATGCGCTGGACCAAAAGGATCGATCATGTCCGTCAAGGTGAATGGGCTCGACCATCTCGTGATCAACGTCACCGATGTCGTGCGCTCGGTTGCCTGGTACAGCAGGATCCTCGGCATGGAGGTGAAGGTGTTCGACCCCGGCAAGGGCAAGACACCGCGCACCTCGCTGGTGTTCGGCAACCAGAAGATCAATGTGCGGCCGTGCGATGCCGACAAGGTGGATTGGTTCACCGCCGATCATGAAGCGGCCGGCAGCGACGACCTCTGCTTCCTCACCTCGAGCACGCCCGACGAGGTGGTGGCGCATCTGAAGGCCAATGGCGTGAAGATCGAGGAAGGCCCGGTGGCCAAGCAGGGCGCACGCGGCACGCTGCGCTCGGTGTACTGCCGAGATCCCGACGGCAGCCTGATCGAGATTTCGTCGTACGAGGACGGCACGACGTAGTCGTTTTCGTTGCGCGCGACGGCTCGCGCGGATGCGCGACCGATGACAGGCCCACAAGGCAATCAGGCCTTCCGCGCCGCGGAACAGATTGCTCCAGCGCTGCGCTTCCGATTTGCGCTTGGCGCACGCCGATGGCAGAACTGCTCCCAACCAAGATCAATGGCGGCCGGCAAGGCTGCGCGGGAGGACGTATGGCCAGTTCAAGTGCAGTCCCGGGTGTCGTAGGTCCGTTTGCGGGGCTCGACGTGCCATGGCTGCTCAGGATGCGCGCCGAGGTGCGCCGCGATCATCCGTTCCTGATCTGGGCTCCGTTCGACGCGCCGGCGCGGCGCTGGAACTACGGCGAATTCCATGAGCGCGTCGGCGCGCTGGCGGCGGGCCTCGCCAAACGCGGCATCAAGCAAGGCGACTATGTCCTGATCCATCTCGACAATTGCGTCGAGGCGATCATGTCGTGGTTCGCCTGTGTCGAGCTCGGCGCGATCGCCGTCACCACCAACACCCGCTCGGCTGCCGCCGAGATCGAATATTTCGCCGGCCATTGCGGCGCGGTCGCCGCGATCACCCAGCCGGCCTATGCCGAACTGATATCAGCCAACTGTAAGGGGCTTCGCTGGATCGCCGTGATCTCGCACGATGCCGGGCAGGCGCCGTCTCAGGCGCCCGCCCGAGGCGACAGTTTTGACGCGCTGTTCGCCGACAGCGCCGACCGGCCGAAGCGCCTGATCGATCCGCTGGCACCGTGCAGCGTGCAGTACACCTCCGGGACCACGTCGCGTCCGAAGGCGGTGCTGTGGACGCATGCCAACGCGCTGTGGGGCGCCAAGATCAATGCTGCGCACCAGGATCTGCATGGCTTCGACGTGCACCAGACCTATCTGCCGCTGTTCCACACCAACGCGCTGGCCTATTCGATGCTGGCGAGCCTGTGGGTCGGCGCGACCTGCGTGATCCAGCCACGCTTCTCGGCGAGCCGGTTCTGGCCGGTGGCGCTCGAGCACGGCTCGACCTGGACCTCGACGATCCCGTTCTGCATGAAGGCGCTGCTGGAGCACGAGGTGCCGAAGCATCACAAGTTCCGGCTCTGGGGCACCGCCGTGAACGAGCCGCCGCCATTCGCCGTATTCGGCATCAAGATCATCGGCTGGTGGGGCATGACCGAGACCATCACCCACGGCATCATCGGCGAGGTCGACCAGCCGAACCCGCCGATGTCGATCGGCCGCGCCGCGCCGGAATACGAAATCCGCATCACCAATGATGACGGCACCGCGACCGGCGTCGGCGAGACCGGCAATCTCCTGATCAAGGGCATTCCCGGCCTGTCACTGTTCGCCGAGTATCTGCACAATGAGAAGGCGACGCGCGAGAGTTTTGACGAGCATGGCTATTTCATCACAGGCGATCGCGTCACGATGCTGGAGCGCGGCTACATCAAGTTCGGCGACCGCTCCAAGGATATGCTGAAGGTCGGCGGCGAGAACGTCGCGGCCTCCGAGATCGAGCAGGTGATCGCAGTGGTACCGGGCGTGCGCGAGGCCGCCGTGGTGGCGAAGAAGCATCCGATGCTGGACGAGGTGCCGGTTGTCTTCATCATCCCGCAAACCGGCATCGCCGCCTTGCCTGCCGACCTGCACGACAAGGTCATGACCGCCTGCCGCGCAGGCCTCGCCGATTTCAAGGTGCCGCGCGAGATCCGCTTCGTCGACGAGATGCCCCGCTCGACGCTGGAGAAGGTCGCGAAGGCCGAGCTGCGGAAGATGCTGGAATAAGAGCCCGCCCCGTCATTGCGAGGAGCGAAGCGACGAAGCAATCCGTCTCTCCGCGCATATGAACGTATGGATTGCTTCGCTTCGCTCGCAATGACGGTGAGACGTCAATTCACCTCGAACCTGATCGGCAGCTTTTTCGGACCGTTGACAAAATAGGCCTGCGTCATCTTCACCTCGCCGTCGAGCGACAGCGACTTCAGGTGCGGCAGCAGCTCCTCGAACAGGATGCGCATCTCGAGCTTGGCGAGATACTGGCCGAGGCATAGATGCGCGCCGTAGCCGAACGCGACGTGGCGGTTGGGCTTGCGGTCGCTGCGGAAGCGATCGGGCTCCTCGAACACCTCCTCGTCGCGATTGCCCGAGGCGTAGCACAGCATCAGCCAGTCGCCCTTGGCGATCTTGCGGCCGCCGAGCTCGGTATCGGCGGTGGCCGAGCGCATGAAATGCTTGACCGGCGTCATCCAGCGGATCGCCTCGTCGACCAGGCCCGGGATCAAGTCCGGATTGGCCTTCACCTTGGCGAATTCCACGGGATCCCTGGCCAGCGCCCAGATCGCGCCTGCGGTCGAGGATGAGGTGGTGTCGTGGCCCGCGGTCGCAACGATCATGTAATAGCTGGTCTGATCGTGCTCCGGCATATAGTCGCCGCCGATCTTCGCATTCGCAATGACGGTGGCGAGATCGTCCCGCGGGTTCTGCCGACGATCCTCGGTGATCTTGCGGAAATACGCGGAGAAGTCGGCGATGATCGCCTGCAGCATCACCGAGACCTGCTCCGCGCTCAGCGCGTCTCGGACGCGCGCCGTGTCGGGATCCTGCGGGCCGAACAGCTCCTGCGTCAGCTTGAGCATGCGCGGCTCGTCCGCCTCGGGCACGCCGAGGATCTCCATGATGACGTGCAGCGGATAGCCGAGCGCGACGTCGTCGACGAAATCGCAGGCGCCGCCGCGGTCGAGCATGCGCCGCACGGTTGCGCGCGCGATCTCGCGGACGCGGCCCTCGAACTTGCCGAGATTATTCGGCATGAACCAGCCCTGCGTCAGCGCGCGGTATTTCGGATGGTCCGGCGCGTCCATCTGTACCAGCGAGCGCACCAGATTGGGGCTGCCGGTGATCTTGCGGACGCGCTCCTCGAGCGCCCGGTTGGTCAGCGTGGTCGGCCGGTCGGCATTGTGGAACAGGTCGTTCTGCCGGCTGATCGCCTGGATATGCGCGTGCTTGGTCACCACCCAGAACGGATCGAACTTCTCCGGTTGCGCGATCCCGAGCGGATTGTTGGCGCGCAGCCAGCGATAGCTGTCGTGGATGCGATCGTCGGCATAGGCGACGGGATCGACGAGGGTTGCCGCGATGTCGGCGGGGATGTTGATATCCCCGGTCGTTGCCGTGTCCATGTTCGTCCTCACCTGTCCCAGCATCGGGTCGTGCCGATGATCGCCGAAATCTAGGCAGGGTTAAGGACAAAGGACTTGCGTTGATTGGCTACAAACCCCGCCGCACACGCGATTGCGGGGCGTGCCGGCGCAATGACGGCGGGGAGGAAGTCCTCAATAATGCCCGAACGCCACCGGGCGGAACGCCTGCAGCAATTGCTGGTCGAGCTTGCCGCCCATCTCCTCCATCATGGAGAACGCCTTGGCGTGGGTGAATTGCAGCCGGTAGGCCCGCTTCTCGACCAGGGCGGCATAGACGTCGACGATCGTGGTGACGCGGACGATGTCGCTGATCTGGTTGCCGCTGAGACCGTTTGGATAGCCGGTGCCGTCGAGGAATTCGTGATGGTGCAGGATCACGTCGAGCATTTCCGGCGGGAAGCCGCCCTGCGCCGACAACGCCTCGTAGCCGCGGCGCGGATGCTCGCGCATCTCGGCCATTTCCTCGACCGTCAGTGCGCCGGGCTTGTCGAGCAGGGCGACCGGAACGAAGGCCTTGCCGACATCGTGCAACAGCGCCGCGCGCGCGAGCCGACGCTGGTCGTCGTCGCGCATGCCGAGATGCTGCGAAAACGCGACCGCAAAGCCGGTCACGAACAGGCAGTGGCGATAGGTCTCCTGGTGATGACAGCCGACCGTGGTCAGCCATTCGCGCAGCGAGTTGTGCTTGATCGCCTTGAGGATCTTGTTTTCGGCGGCAACGATGTCCTCGAACTTGAGCGGCTCGCCGGCGCGCATCCGCTCGAACATCTTCACCATCACGGCATGCGCGGCCTCGACGCCGCGGTTCAGCGCCTTGCCACGGTCGGTCTCGTCATAGCCGCTGTCGTCGGGAAATGCAGCGCGGATGCGCTGCAGGAGGCCGCGCGCATCGAATGGCCGCGAGATCGTGTCGGTGGCGCCGAGCGCCCAGGCCTGCATCGAGGCGTGGTGCAGCGCATCCGCCAGCACGAACAGCCGCGGCATCTCGCGATAGGCGTCGCCCTGCAGCTTGGTGCGCACCAACTGCACGGCTTCCGGCGAGCGCAGGTTGATGTCGACGACGATGCCGGAGAGATCGTGGGCCGGCCGCTCGGGAATATCCGACGTCAGAACGGTGTCGACCTCGCCCACCGCGCGCAGGATGCTGGCGAGTTCGTTGCTTTGATCGCTTCGATCTGACGCCAGCAAGAGGCGGCGCTTCGAAGTCTGGTTATTGGCTAAGGCAGTCATGACATCCCCGTCGCGGTAACGACCGACGCCGGACGCTAGCTGACGATGCGTTCCCTCCGGCTTAATGGGGATGCTGAACGGCGGTTAAGCGCAATGGCTACAATTTGAGCGACCGCAACATCTGCCAGCAAAATCAGGCTGGCTGGACCGACGCGCCGAGGCGGCTCGCACAGCCAATTATCGGTTTTTGGGTGGCCCAAGACGACGTTGATACCCGCGTCGGCGCGCTCAGTCGCAGGGTCTGAGATAGCCGGCAGTGATCGCCATCTCCACAAGTTCCTTGATGCCATCGCGGAGACCGCTGATGCCGACGTCGCGCTCGCTGCGCTCGTGCCAGACGACGCCCGCGTCGAAGCCGGGCAGATCGAACGGAAGCTTGAACTTTGCAACGTCGGCGCGACGCTCCACCAGCCCATCGGGAACGATCCCGAGCAGATCGCTGTTGGCGACGAGGCCGGCCACCAGCATGTGGCTCGGCACCACCAGGCCGATGTCGCGCGTGACCCCCTGACGGCGCAAGGCGAGATCGATCCGGTTCGGAAACAGTCCGTCGGAGGACACCACAACGTGGCGTTGCGCCATGAAGCGTTCGCGCGACGGCCGCTTGAGGATCGAATGACCGGGTCTGGCGATGCCGACGAAGTCCGAGCGGCTGAGTTTCAGCGCGTGCAGCTTGGCGGGCAGCGGCTCGAGCGGTGCCACCATGAGATCACAGGTGCCTTCGACCACCATGCGCACCGCAGCGTCCGGGCCCGGCCACGGCTTGGCGTGGACCGACAGATACGGCGCCCTCGCCTGAACCCATCGCCACAGATCCGGCAGCAATCCTGCCAGCGCATAATCGCCCGATGTCAACGTGACGGTCTGGCGAACCTCGGACAGCGGCTGCGGGGTCAGCCCGACCACGGCTTCGACCCCGGCCAGCACGTCGTTCAATGGACCGGCCAGGCGCTCGGCCTTTGGCGACGGCATGAAGCGATTGCCATGCCGGATCAGGATCGGATCGTCGAACAACACGCGCAATCGCTCGAGCGCATTGCTGAGCGCCGGCTGCGAGAGGCCGACACGTTTGGCCGCCTTGCTGACGTGGCGTTCCGCGAGCAACGCCTGCAACACCACCAGCAGATTGAGGTCGATTGAACGCAAATTCATCTGATCAATACCCGGATATACAAAGTATCCATTAGATGGATGTGCTGCGTTGCGCTAGGAGTTTCACAACTCACTTGCCCCTCGCCGCCGACCTGCCGGGGCGCGATCGATCCGAACACCGGCCACGATGTGGCTGCGGCGCTGCGGATTGGCCGCGCCATCGCAGGCGCGCGTCCCTCATGGACCTTTGTGATGCATGCCCCCAAGCGCGCCGGCCTGGCACGCAACCTTGCCACCCTCCTGACCGGACTCTGCGTGGCCTCCTGTGCGCACGACCCATCCGATCGCGTCACGGGAGAGTGTTCGGTGACGTTGATCGGCAAGTGCTCGTCTAAGCAGGTCACCAGCGACCTGTCGGAGAGCGACAAGGCGGCGTTGGTATCGCTGCAAAACCGCAAGGTCGGCATCACCATCAACGATGCTTTGAAGGCCGCGGAAGCCTCGCTGAAGGCAAACCAGTTCGAGCAGGTGTCAATCGACAGCTCCGGCGCACTGGTGCAGGGCGAGAAGAATCACAAGATCGCCGACCGTGGCCACCAGATGCTGCAAGCGGTGATCAACGCCAAATTGCCGATGCTGAAGGGCAAGCCCGACCACGAGACGACGCGCGCGCTGGTGACCGTGCATGCGGTGTCGGGCGTCACTGCCGTACACGCCGAATTCATCACGACGATCTGGGACAGCAAGGGCGACTCGAAGACCCGCGTGGTGACCGATCCGCAGGTCTATAACTCGTTCTTCGCGAAGTTCGCCGACAATTCACCCCGGTGATCACGAATGAAAAACGCCGGAGAGCGGTGCTCTCCGGCGTTTTCATCGGTTCGATCGTTCAGGACGTTACGCCTTCATCGCCGCCTTGACGGCCTCCGCCGTGATCGGCAGGCCGCGGACGCGGGCGCCGACCGCGTTGAAGACGGCGTTGCCGATCGCCGGCGCCACCACCGTCACCGCGGGCTCGCCGACGCCGGTGGCCTTCTCGCCGTTGGCGATGACGCTGACCGCGACTTCCGGCAGCTGGCTCATCCGAAGCGGCGTGTAGCTGTCGAAGTTGGTCTGCTCGATGCCGCCGTCCTTCAACGTCGCCTTCTCGAACAGTGCCAGTGACATGCCCCACAGCGCCGCGCCCTCGACCTGGGCCCGGATGCCATCGGGATTCACTTGCGTACCGACATCGGTCGCAACCGTCAGCTTCTTCACCGTCACCTCGCCCGACGGAGCGACCGCGACATGGGCGACGCAGGCGGTCCAGCTTGCGGTGGCGCGCTCCTGCGACGACACGCAGGCCACGCCCATACCTTCGCCCTTTGGCAGCTTCTTGGTGCCGTAACCGGCGAGACCCATCGCCGCGAGCAAGGTATTGCGGAGACGCTGCGCGCCGCCGTCGTTCTTGCCCTTGCCGTCGAGCAGCTCGACACGAAGCAGGGCCGGGTCCTTGCCGGTCGCATGCGCGATCTCATCGACCATGCTTTCGACCGCCCAGAACGTCCAGCCCGGCGCCACCGAGCGGAGCTGACCCGACGGGGTGGCGTTGTGCGCCATCTCGTTCTTGATCGCCCGCACATAGTGGTTGGGTACGGTGTAGAAGAAGTCCGCTCCGTTGACGGTGAACGCGTCGAGCGGTCCCTTCTTGTCGACCGAAGGCGACAGGAAGTCGGGGATTCCCCAACGCTGGGTCGGCCAGGCGGAGACGACGTCGTGGCTCAATGCGACGAGCTTGCCGTCGCCGTCCACGCCGGCCTTCACCTTCTGGAAGGTCAAGGGACGCGAGAAATCCATCGTCATGTCGTTCTCGCGCGAGTAGATGACCTTGACCGGCTTGCCGACGGCCTTCGCCGCCTGCACCGCGGGCACCATCATGTCGGCGTCGAGACGCCGGCCGAAGCCGCCACCCAGCCACGTCTGGTGCATCACCACGAACTTGGGATCGATCCCGGCCGCGCCGGCCGCGATCGCACCGGAGCGCGTCGCGAACTGGTTGCCGGAATAGATGTGCAGGATGTCGCCCTTGAACTCCGCGGTGGCGTTCATCGGCTCCATCGGCGCGTGGATGTTGATGTTGGTGGTGTATTCCGCCTCCAGCACCTTGGCCGCCGTGCCGAAGGCCGCATCCGGATCGCCGTCCTTGACGAAGAATTGGCCGGAGTCGCTCAGCCCCTGCAGCCGCTTGGCTTCGGCGAGCAGCGCTTCGCTCGACGCCTTGGCGTTCGGCCCGCCATCATAGCTGATCTTGAGCGCCTCGGCCGCCTTCTTCGCCTGGGCATAGGTGTTGGCGACGGCGACGACCCAGCCGGTCGTGGTCATGGTCTTGTCGTCCAGGGTGACGGCCTTGATGAAGCCCGGCAGCTTCTTGGCCGCTGAGTCGTCCACCGACTTCACGGCCGCGCCGTAGCGCACCGGCGGGGTGACCAGCGCGCCGTAGACCATGCCCGGCAGCATCGTGTCGATGCCGTACTTGGCCGTGCCGTTGACCTTCAGGGGAATGTCGAGCTGCGGCACCGAGACGCCGATCATGGTGTACTGGTCCGGCGTCTTCAGCTTGATCGCCTTCAGATCGTCCGCCGTGAACGTCTTGGTCGCCTTGCCGCTCTTCACCACGTCGGCAAACGACATCGACTTCTTCGACTTCGGATGGCTGATCGTCGACGCGCGCACCACCAGTTCGCTGGCCGGCACGCCCATCGAGGCCGCCGCCGCTTCGGTCAATGCGATGCGGCCGGCAGCGCCGGCGCGGCTCATGGCGTCGAAGTTCATCATCGTCGACCAGCTGCCGCCGGTGATCTGCGCGCCCAGCACGGGATCGTTGAACTTCGGATCGTTGGAGGCGAGCTGGACCCGCATGTCCTTCCAGTTCGCGCCGAGCTCTTCGGCCACGATCTGCGCCATGGTCGAGGCGACGTGCTGGCCCATATCCGCCTTGCCGCAAGTCACGGTGACGAGACCATCGGGCGCGATCGAGTACCAGACGCTCGGTTCGAAATTGGCGGGTGCGGGCGCCGCGAGCGCCTGATCGATGCCGGAGCCGGCATAGCCGAGCACGAGGCCGGTTGCAGCGGTGCCGACCAGGAAGGAACGGCGGCTGAGGTCGGTCGTCTCGGGAGCGAGGTTTTTCACGTGCTTGTTCATGTGGCCCTCCGCTCGGATCCGGAGGCCGATGCGGTGCGCATGTCGGACGCAGCGCGCATGATGGCCTTCTGGATACGTGAATAGGTCATGCAACGGCAGAGATTGCCGTCCATATGCGCGACCACTTCTTCCTTGGTCGGGTTGGTGTTCTTCGACAGCAGCGCCGCCGCCTGCATGATCTGGCCGGACTGGCAGTAGCCGCATTGCGGCACCTGCTCGGCGACCCAGGCCTTCTGCAAGGGATGTTCGCCCTTCGCGGAGAGCCCTTCGATGGTGGTGATCTTCTTGCCGACGGCGTCGGCGACCGAGGTCTGGCATGACCGCACCGCTTCACCGTTGAGATGAACCGTACAGGCGCCACAGAGACCGGCGCCGCAACCGAATTTGGTGCCCGTCATCTGCAATTGCTCGCGGATGACCCAAAGCAGCGGCGTGTCATTGGCCGCCTCGACGGACATGTTCCGTCCGTTGATATTGAGATTTGGCATCTCTCTCCCCTTCCGGTGTAGGAAGCCGCTTACGGCGGCAACTCACTGTTGGGTCATGGCTGGCGCCCACCGGGTAAGCGACAGTTGCCGAAACAATGATCCGGTTCCCGGCTGGAGGCAATCCAATTTGGAATTGCTCGAAAAGAATAAATCTCGGAAACTGCCGGTTGTGCGATGCGGCAACGGCATGAAGCTTTTGAAATGCCAGTATTGATGCCGTATCGATCACTCCTACCAAGGTCGGTAGCACTGCCGGACCCGACATCGACAACAGAAGGAGCCCGTCAATGGCCAAGCTCAACCGTAGCGGCGTCGATATCTATTACGAGATTCACGGCAGCGGTCCGCCTTTGATCCTCACCCATGGCTACTCATCGACGTCGGCGATGTGGCAGGGCCAGATCGAGGCGCTGTCGAAGCGGCACAAGCTGATCCTGTGGGACATGCGCGGGCACGGCCAATCCGACTACCCCGACGATCCGGATGCCTACAGCGAAGCCCTGACGGTCGGCGACATCGCCGCCCTGCTCGATGCCGCCGGCGCCGACACGGCTGTTGTCGGCGGCCTTTCGCTCGGCGGCTACATGTCGCTCGCCTTTCATCGCGCTCACCCTGCGCGGGTGCGTGCGCTGCTGATCATCGACACCGGCCCGGGATTCAAGAAGGACGACGCCCGCGAGGCCTGGAACAAGCGCGCCCGCGACACCGGCGATCGCTTCGATCGCGAAGGGCTCGAGGTGCTGAAGTCGCTCAGCGCCGAGCGCGCGTCGGTCACGCATCGCAACGCCCGCGGCCTCGCGCTTGCCGCGCGCGGCATGCTGGCGCAGCGCGACGCGCGGGTGATCGAGTCATTGCCCGCGATCAAGGTGCCATCGCTGGTTGTGGTCGGCGCCGACGACACCCCGTTCCTGGCGGCCTCCGACTATATGGCGGCAAAGATCCCGGGCGCGCAGAAGGCGGTGATCCCGAACGCCGGCCATGCGGTCAACATCGACCAGCCGAAAGCCTTCATCGACGCCGTGCTGCCGTTCCTCGACGGTCTCGCGGCAAACGCGCCTGGAAAGGCCGCCTCATGAAGACGATTGTCGTCGCTCTGCTGCTGACGCTGGCCGCAACGGACGCGAACGCCCGGAAGCCACGGCTGTTCGCCGACCCGGCCACACCAACCTTCACCGCGACGCTGTCGAACCACACGCCGCTGGCGTTCGGCATGGGTGTCGCCGACGCGCAGCGCGCGCTCGGCACGCCCCTCACCTATGTCAGCGGGCGGCCCGGCAACGAGATCTTCCTGACCTTCCGCGATATCGGCGGCAGCGGGCTGTTCCAGCATCATGACCGTCTCTATCTGCAATTCCGCAAGGGCCGGCTCGCCGGCTGGAAGGGCGACTGGGGCGAGAACTGGATGTGGCGCTAGCCCTCGTCAACGATCTTCATGCAACCCCCAAACGCGACACGACAAGGATGGACCATGGGACAAGACATCAAACTGAAGGCTTCGGACGGCTTTGAACTCGGCGCCTATCGCGCTGAGCCCACCAGTGCACCGAAGGGCGCTGTCGTCGTGATCCAGGAGATCTTCGGCGTCAACCACCACATCCGCTCGGTCTGCGACCGGCTGGCGAGGGAAGGCTATGTCGCGATTGCGCCCTCGATCTTCGACCGCATCACGCCGAACTTCCAGAGCGGCTACTCGCCCGATGAGGTCGCCGAGGCGCGCAAGTTCGTCGCCAATCCGGACTTTGCCGCGATGCTGCGCGACAGCCAGGCGGCGATCGACGCGGTGAAACCGGTCGGGCCGGTCGGCATCATCGGCTTCTGCCTCGGCGGCAGCATCGCCTATGCGGCCGCCACCAAGCTGTCTGGGCTCTCGGCTGCGATCGGCTATTACGGCGGCGCCATCATCCGCTTCGCCGACGACAAGCCGGCGGTGCCGACACAGCTGCATTTCGGCGAGAAGGATGCCGGCATTCCCTTGAGCGATGTCGAGACCATCAAGTCGAAGCGGCCCGAAGTCGAGGTCTTCATCTATCCCGGCGCGCAGCACGGCTTCCATTGCGACGAGCGCGCCAGCTACGACAGGGCGAGCGCCGACATCGCCTGGCCGCGCAGCATGGAATTCTTCGCGAAGCATTTGCAGAAATAGCGCGGCTCTCTCCATCCCGTCATTCCTGGTGCGCAATTGCGCACCTGGGGATGCGCCGCAAGGCGCAGGCCCGGAATCCATTCCACCGCAAGACGCGCGGACAAATGGATTCCGGGCTCGCGCTCCGCGCGCCCCGGAATGACGAAAGAAGAGAGATTGCCTAAACTAGAACCAACGCTCGCCGACGAACACCGTATCGCCGGGGCTCATCGGCGTGCCCAGCGGCACCACGAAGCGGCCGGAGCCGGACGCATCGGTGTGGGTCAGCGTGACGCTGTCGCGCCTGGCCCGTGGCGAGAAGCCGCCGGCGATCGCGACCGCGCTCTCGACGGTCATGTTCGGAACGTAGGGATATTGGCCGGGGGCTTGGACCTCGCCGAGGATGAAGAACGGCCGGTAGGATTCGATTTCGACCGCCACCGACGGCTCGCGGATGAAACCGTTGCGCAGCCGTGCCGAGATTTCTCCGGCGAGCCCGGCCGGCGTGCGGCCGCGCGCCGGCACCGAGCCGATCAGCGGCATGGTGATCGCACCGGCTGCATCGATCGCATAGGAGTTGGTCAGGCCTTCCTGGCCGTAGACCACGACGCGGAGCTTGTCGCCCGGGCCGAGATGATAGGAGTTGTCGTAACCGGCGGGCCCACCCGGTGCGGCGGCATAGACCACCGGGGCGGCATAGCCATAACCAGGGGAAGCGCCGGCAAAGGCGGAACGCAGTGCGCTGATGGCACCACCGCCGCCTCCGTCGGCGACCGGAGCAGATGCGTAGGCCGGGCCGTAGGTGACGGTATCGACACCTTGCGGGCCGACCGCAACGGGACCGGACGTGCTCATGCAGCCAGACAGCGCGAGCGCAGCCACAACGGCAGTGATCGGCAATCGTAACGCGCGTGCAACTGGCACCGGACCTATCCCTCAACGGCGAGACAAGCCCAGTCTTGCACCACTTATGGTTAATAAAGGGTTTGCGCGACCCGGCGGGAGAGCCGGAAATCCCGCCTCCCCGTCGATTTAGCGCAAGGCAACTGAACGCAAGGCAACCGAGCGCAAGGCCACGCGATCAGGCGGCCGTGGCGCCGACGCCGATCGGGCACGACACGCCGGTGCCGCCAAGCCCGCAATAGCCCGCCGGATTCTTGGCGAGGTATTGCTGATGGTAGTCCTCGGCAAAATAGAACTCGCCCGATGGTGCGATCTCCGTGGTGATTGCACCGAGCCCTTTGGCGGCAAGCGCCTTCTGATACGTCGCCTGCGACGCATCGGCGGCTTTGCGCTGCGCGTCGCTGAACGTGTAGATCGCGGAGCGATACTGCGTGCCGATGTCGTTGCCCTGGCGCATGCCCTGCGTCGGGTTGTGGTTCTCCCAGAACGTCTTCAGCAGCTTCTCGTAGGCGACCTTCTTCGGATCGAACACGACCAGCACGACTTCGGTGTGGCCGGTGCGTCCCGAGCAGACTTCCTCATAGGTCGGGTTCGGCGTGTGGCCGCCGGCATAGCCAACCGCGGTGGTGTAGATCCCGTCGCCGAGTTCCCAGAACTTGCGTTCCGCGCCCCAGAAGCAGCCGAGCCCGAACACCGCCTGCTCGAGGCCCGGCGGATAAGGCGGCGTCAGTTTGCTGCCATTGACGAAATGGGTGGTCGCAGTCGGGATCGGCGTTGCGCGGCCGGGCAGCGCCTCGGCGGCGCTTGGCAACGCGGTGGTCTTGCGCATGAACAACATGGATACCTCCAGGCGGGACATCGGCCGACGCGGGCTGCGGCCTGCGGGCCGGCTGTCACCTATATATGTCGTTACGCGAATGATGGCAGCCCCGTTACTGATGGCTGCGGCGAAGAGATGCTACACCCCGGGGCGCCGCCAGCTCAGTCGCGCGCGTAACCGATCAGCGGCTTGCGTGGCCGGAACAGGATCATCAGCAGGATGCCGGCAATGCCGAGCACCGCGAACACCGGCTGCTCCAGCAGCAGGCGGATCACGCCGTTCCAGAGCCAGGGCGCAAAGCGATCTACCCAGGCATGGAACGCCTGCTGGCTCGACTGGTGGATATCGTTCCAGAACTGGCCGAATTGGGTGAACCGCAGGCTCTGGTCGGCGACGTAGCGGGCCCCGTCATAGACCATGAAGATGAAGCTGCCAGCGAGCAGCAAAAGGCCGATCAGACGGAAAAAGCCGCGGATCATGCGTCACCCAAACTCCCTGTCGCGCCCCACGCGTCGTCAGGCCTTACCGGGCGCTCCCCGGAAATTCAACCTCTTCAGCGGCTTATCCGGCCCTCCCGAGGCCGATTTCAGGCCCTTTTTCGGTCCCTAAAGCGTTGACGGTGCTGCCTGCGCCATCTATAAGACCGGCCGATGGCGGCGGGCGCAATCCTGCCGCCGCTGTTCTTTGGACAGTGCCGCATGCGGGGGCAGCAGTTTTGCGCTCTTCGCATGGCCGCCTCAAGGACACCCAAGTCGATACCTTGGACAAATACATCAGAGTCGAGATTTGAACCGGCCGGTGCGCGCAAGCCCGACCACTGAGCGATCACCGCCGAAGGACAGTTAGAGAACCATGGCCAACACCACCTCCGCCAAGAAGGCGACCCGCAAGATTGCCCGCCGCACCATCGTCAACAAGTCGCGCCGCACGCAGATGCGTGGCGCGGTGCGCACCGTCGAGGAAGCGATCAAGAGCGGCGACCGCGAGGCGGCACTCAAGGCGATGCGCAAGGCCGAGCCCGAACTGATGAAGGCAGCGCAGCGCAACATCATTCACAAGAACCTCGCCAGCCGGAAGGTGTCGCGCCTCACGCAGAGCATCGCCAAGCTCGCCAAGTAGAGTTCGCGAAGCTCGCCGCGCGAGCTGACTGAAAAACACATTTGTCACGAAGCCCGGCTCGCGCCGGGCTTTTTGTTTTTGTCGCGCCTCCTTTCGTGGAAGTTTTTATAGCCCGATAAAAGTTCGCATTGCCGCAACCGCATGTCATGCTTCGTCGCGTCCGTAGTTCTACCGGCAGATATGCTTAACGCGTCGCGCTCGCGCAGAGATTGTTCTGCGCTAAGCCAGATAGATGGAATAGCGCGCGGATATCTCGCGTCGAAAAAACGAGGCGGGGTTACCCTGCAAAAGCAATCGTGAAAAATCACGCTTCGCGAATTACTTATGCACATAGTGCCGGACAGCGATTGGAAAAATGACCGGCGCGAGACCAAATGTAAATTTTCTATGAAAAATTTTTGGTATTGCACCATCGTTTGTGACACGCGTGATTCTACGCGGTGATTCAAAAACTTGCTTTCACACCTCCGCATCGGCAACGCCGCAACAGTTGCGAAGAGTCGCGATCCCCGTCGAATCCACGGATTGTCAGGAAATGCGCTTGGTGTATTTATTTCTTGTTCGCGACGCCCACGGCTCTCCAGATCAGCGCGGTTTGAGACCCAAGGGCGGACGCACAAATCGGCGGCGGTGTGTGCGTTAGCGACGCTTTCCAAGCGAAGCTGGATTGACGGCTCATAGCGATATGAGGATGGTCGACCTGTGTCAAAATTTCTCCGGCGATGTCCCCGGCAATTTGGGGGATCGAACAAGAGAGACCAGGGCGCCCGTCGGAATCCGGCAGCGGGAACGCGGCGCAAGCGAACGGGTTGACGACGACACGCGGCGGCGAAGCGCCGGGCATTTCGGTGTTCGGTAGCGGCAGTTCGAATTTGAAGACACCAGCAAGCTGACAGCTTGCCGCGATACGTCGCGGCGGGAGGGGGAGGACTTATGCCTTACGGTATCATCACTGCAGTCGAACTAACGACAGCCGAAGTGCAGATCTCCAGTGGTGCCGTAATCAACTCCTCGGACGTTGGCTCTTACCCGCAGAGACCGTCGAGTACGCGCTGACCTCGCGGGGCGCCTCTTCTCCAAACAGCTGATCTGTCGCGTGGCGCATGGCCGCCACACGGGAGAGCTTTGTCCGGAGCAGACCGCGCCCGCTAGAGGTCGCGTCGTGTCAGGGAACCTGCACGGCGCTTTCGCCATCATCATCTCTCAGATTTGGAAAAGTACGAAGGCAATGACGAACACGGAACAGGATCGCTGGTCGCGGGTGAAGGGACGTTTGCGGACGAGCGTTGGCGAGGACGTTTACACGAGCTGGTTTGCACGGATGGATCTGGAGAGCGTGCACGACGAGAGCGTGCACCTGTCGGTTCCGACCCGGTTCCTCAAGAGCTGGATCCAGGCGCATTACGCCGACCGTGTGCTCACCTGCTGGCAGGCCGAGATGCCCGAAGTGCACCGCATCGACCTCACCGTGCGCTCAGCGATCCGTGCGATGGCGCCGGCAAAGGAAGCGGTTGCGCCGGTCGAGATGCGTCGTGTCGAGCGCACCGATGGCCGCCCCGCGCCCGAACTGCGCTCGGTTGCGACCGCGCCGGTGTCGGCCAGCCATGACGCGCTGGGCGGCTCGCCGCTCGATCCGCGCCTGACCTTTGCAAGCTTCGTCGTCGGCCGTTCCAACACGCTGGCCCATGCGGCTGCGCGCCAGGTCGCAGAGGGACGCCGCGGCGACCCCGTGATGTTCAACCCGCTCTACATCCATGCCGGCGTCGGCCTCGGCAAGACGCACCTGCTGCAGGCGGTGACCTGGGCCGGCAATTCCGGCGGCGAGCGCAAGGTGCTTTATCTGACCGCCGAGAAGTTCATGTATGGCTTCGTCGCGGCGCTGAAGACGCAGACGGCGCTGGCGTTCAAGGAAGCGCTGCGCGGCATCGACGTGCTCGTGATCGACGACCTGCAGTTCCTGCAGGGCAAGTCGACGCAGGCCGAGTTCTGCCACACGCTGAATGCGCTGATCGATGCCGGCCGCCAGGTCGTGATCGCGGCCGACCGTCCGCCGTCGGACCTCGAAAGCCTTGACGATCGCGTGCGCTCCCGGCTCGCCGGCGGTTTGGTTGTCGAGATGGGTTCGCTCGGCGAGGAACTGCGGCTCGGCATCCTCAAGTCGCGCGTCGCCGCGGCCCGCGCCCACCACGCAAGCTTCGACGTGCCGGAGGAGGTGCTCGACTATCTGGCGCGCACCATCACCCATAACGGCCGCGACCTCGAAGGCGCGATCAACCGCCTCCTGGCGCATTCCAAGCTCAACAACCAGCCGGTGACGCTGGAGATGGCCGAGCGCGAGGTGCGCGACCTGGTCCGCCCGCAGGAGCCGAAGCGGATCAAGATCGAGGACATCCAGCGCGTGGTCGCCCGGCAGTACAATGTCAGCCGCTCCGACCTCTTGTCGTCGCGCCGCACCGCCAATGTGGTGCGCCCGCGCCAGGTTGCGATGTATCTGGCGAAGACCCTGACCCTGCGCTCGCTGCCGGAGATCGGCCGCAGGTTCGGCGGCCGCGACCACACCACGGTGCTGCACGCAGTGCGCAAGATTGAGGCACTGGTCGCCAAGGACACGGCGCTGTCGGAGGAAGTCGAGTCGCTGAAGCGTCAGCTCCAGGAATAAGGCGCCGCGTCGTTCTAGCGCGTTCCATGGCCCTCCCCTTTACCATAGGGGAGGGCTAAACTTTTTTCCGGCCCAAAACGTGGGGAACGGGGCCCGTTTCCTGCCCGTCTCCCTTGCACCGGCCGGCCATCCGCGCCACCTTGCGGTCCCCCCGTGGGTTTGATCAAATCCGGTATTGATCCGACTTTTCGGGTTTCCGACGCCGCGGTGCTGCCCTGAACGGCCGCCCGGCTTTTCCATCTGAGGGATCTGGCGGGTATTGCAATGAAGGTCACCGTCGAGCGCGCGCAACTCCTGAAATCGCTGGGTCACGTTCATCGCGTGGTCGAGCGCCGCAACACCATCCCGATCCTCGGCAACGTGTTGATCCGCGCCGAGGGCGCCAAATTGTCGCTGAAGGCGACCGACCTCGACCTCGAGGTGACCGAGACCCTGGCGGCCGAAACCGGAACCGCCGGCTCGACCACCGTACCCGCGCACATGTTCTACGACATCGTCCGCAAGCTGCCCGACGGCTCGCAGATCGTGCTGGAGGCTGACGGCGACCGCTCGGTGCTCGCGGTGCGCGCCGGCCGCTCGCGCTTCACGCTGCAGACCCTGCCGGAGAGCGATTTCCCCGGCCTTGCCGCCGGCGACATGACGCATTCGTTCTCGCTGCCGGCGTCCGACTTCAAGCGCCTGATCGACCGCACCCAGTTCGCGATCTCGACCGAAGAGACCCGTTACTACCTGAACGGCATCTATCTGCACGCCGCGGGCAGCGCCAAGGCCGCAACCCTGCGCGGCGTCGCGACCGATGGCCACCGCCTGGCCCAGATCGACCTTCCGCTACCCAGCGGCGCAGCCGGCATGCCCGGCGTGATCGTGCCGCGCAAGACGGTCGGTGAGGTGCAGCGGCTGATCGAGGGCGACGACGCCGAGATCTCGATCGAGCTGTCGGACGGCAAGATCCGCTTCACCCTCGGCAATGTGGTGCTGACCTCGAAGCTGATCGACGGCACCTTCCCGGACTACGGCCGCGTCATTCCGCAGAACAACGACAAGGAACTGGTGGTCGACAAGAAGGATTTCGAGGCCGCCGTCGACCGCGTCTCGACCATTTCCAGCGAACGCGGCCGCGCGGTGAAGCTCGCGCTGTCCGCGGGCAAGCTGGTGCTCTCGGTTACCAATCCGGATTCCGGCAGCGCCACCGAGGAGCTTGAGGTCGAGTACGCCTCCGATGCGCTCGATATCGGCTTCAACTCGCGCTATCTGCTCGACATCGCCGCCCAGATCGAGGGCGAGGTCGCGGTGCTGAAGCTCGCCGACCCTGGCTCGCCGACCCTGGTGCAGGACAAGGACAGCAAGGGCGCGCTCTACGTGCTGATGCCGATGCGGGTGTAAGCACTTCTCTTCGCGCGCATCGGCACTAGATTGCGTCGTGGCTGGGCACGACTGCCCGGCAATGACGAGCTGAGATGACCCCGTCCCGCATTCATCGCCTGTCGCTGACGCATTTCCGGAACTACCGGACGGCGACGCTGCAAGTCGCAGGCGACATGGTGGTGCTGGTCGGACCGAACGGCGCCGGCAAGACCAATTGCATGGAGGCGGTCTCGTTCCTGTCGCCGGGCCGCGGCCTGCGCCGCGCGACGCTGGAGGACATCGCCGACAATCAGGGCGACGGCTCCTGGGCGGTCTCCGCGGAGGTCGAGGGCGCGCTTGGGCTCGCGACGCTCGGCACCGGCATCGATCCACCGACCGGCGAGGCGAGCAACACGCGACGCTGCCGCATCGATCGCGAGCCGGTGGGTTCCGCGACCGCGTTCGGCGACCATCTGCGCATGGTGTGGCTGACGCCGGCGATGGACGGCCTGTTCATGGGCGCGGCGTCCGAGCGGCGACGCTTCTTCGACCGCCTCGTGCTGGCGATCGATTCCGACCATTCCAGCCGTGTCTCGGCGCTGGAGCGCTCGCTGCGCTCGCGGAATCGGCTGCTCGAGGTGCGCAACTATGACGACCATTGGTGCGACGCGATCGAGCGCGAGACCGCGGAGCTCGCGGTCGCGGTCGCCGCATCGCGCGGCCAGACCGCGGCCAGACTCGCGATGATGCTGCGCGAGCGCGGCGCGGCGTCGGCCTTCCCCTCCGCCGAGATCATGCTCGATGGCTGGATGGAGAATGCGCTGCTGCAGGAACCCGCAACGGCCGTGGAAGACCGCTACCGCGAGACCCTGCGCACCAGCCGGCCGCGCGACGCCGCCGCCGGACGCACGCTCGACGGCCCGCATCTGACCGATCTGCAGGTGGTCTACGCGCCGAAGAACATGCCGGCGCGCGACGCCTCGACCGGCGAGCAGAAGGCGCTTCTGATCGGGCTGGTGCTGGCGCATGCCACGATGGTCGCGGAGATGACCGGCATCGTGCCGCTGCTGCTGCTCGACGAGGTGGTCGCCCATCTCGATCCCGGCAGGCGCCGGGCGCTGTTCGACGAGCTCGCCAGGCTCGGCGCGCAAGTCTGGATGACCGGCGCAGATCCCGCAGCCTTCGTCGATATCGGCCCGACGGGGGAGATTTTCGACGTCGAATCCGGCCGCGCCACACGGCGCGGCTGAGGTCGTGGAGCAGGCTCCGAAGAGGCTTCGAATCCGCCTTCGAATCGGGCTTTTCAAGACTGCCGGAATCGGCCCTCGGAGACCTTGAAACAGGCCGAAAAAATCCCATCTATTCAATAGTTTGCAGACGGAGACTTTGCGCTAGGCGCAACACCTCTTTCATGGCACAAATAGCGGAATCAGCGCCTCATCATGCGCAGCTGATTCGGGACATCCTCGAAGGCCTCACATGACTGAACCTGCGCGGCAGACCCCTGCCGAATCCGAGCATCCCATTCCGGCCGAATATGGCGCGGAATCGATCCGGGTGCTGAAGGGCCTCGACGCCGTCCGCAAGCGGCCCGGCATGTATATCGGCGACACCGACGACGGGTCCGGCCTGCACCACATGGTCTATGAGGTCGTCGACAACGCGATCGACGAGGCGCTGGCGGGCCATGCGAGCCGCGTGCTGGTCACCCTCAACGCCGACAATTCCGTCACCGTGTTCGACGACGGCCGCGGCATCCCGGTCGACATCCACAAGGGCGAAGGCGTCTCGGCGGCCGAGGTCATCATGACCCAGCTCCATGCCGGCGGAAAGTTCGACCAGAATTCCTACAAGGTCTCCGGCGGCCTGCACGGCGTCGGCGTCTCCGTCGTCAACGCGCTGTCCAGCAAGCTCGGCTTGCGGATCTGGCGCGACGACAAGGAGCACTACATCGAATTCGCGCACGGCGATGCCGTGGCGCCGCTCAAGGTGGTCGGCGATGCGCCGGGCAAACGCGGCACCGAGGTCACCTTCCTCGCCTCGACCGAGACCTTCAAGAACGTCGAATATGATTTCGCGACGCTCGAGCACCGGCTGCGCGAGCTCGCCTTCCTCAATTCCGGCGTCCACATCGTGCTGTCAGACATGCGCCACGCGGTCGAGAAGCGCGAGGAGATGCACTATTCCGGCGGTGTCGAGGAATTCGTCAAATATCTCGACCGCAACAAGAAGGCGATCGTGCCGGCGCCGATCATGGTGCGATCGGAAGCCAACGGCATCGGCGTCGAGGCCGCGCTGTGGTGGAACGACAGCTACCACGAGAACGTGCTGTGCTTCACCAACAACATCCCGCAGCGCGACGGCGGCACCCATCTGGCCGGCTTCCGCGGCGCGCTGACGCGCCAGGTCAACGGCTACGCCGAGGCCAATGCGAAGAAGGAAAAGATCGCGCTGACCGGTGACGACTGCCGCGAAGGCCTCACCGCGGTGCTGTCGGTGAAGGTGCCCGATCCGAAATTCTCGTCGCAGACCAAGGACAAGCTGGTCTCCTCGGAGGTTCGACCCGTGGTCGAGAACGTCCTCAACGAGGCGCTCGCCGCCTGGTTTGAGGAGAATCCGAAGGAAGCCAAGGAGATCGTCGGCAAGGTGATCCAGGCCGCCGCAGCCCGCGAGGCTGCGCGCAAGGCGCGCGAGCTGACCCGCAAGAACCCGCTCAGCGTCTCCTCGCTGCCCGGCAAGCTCGCCGACTGCCAGGAAAAGGATCCGGCCAAGTCCGAACTGTTCATCGTCGAGGGTGACTCGGCAGGCGGCAGCGCCAAGCAGGGCCGCAACCGCGAATTCCAGGCGGTGCTGCCGCTGCGCGGCAAGATCCTCAATGTCGAGCGCGTGCGCCCCGACAAGATGCTGTCGTCGGAGCAGATCGGCACCCTGATCACCGCGCTCGGCACCGGCATCAGCGACGATTTCTCGGTCGACAAGCTGCGCTACCACAAGATCATCGTGATGACCGACGCCGACGTCGACGGCGCCCATATCCGCACGCTTCTGCTGACCTTCTTCTATCGTCAGATGCGCTCGATCATCGATGGCGGCTATCTCTATATCGCCCAGCCGCCGCTCTATAAGGTCTCGCGCGGCAAGTCCGAGCAGTATCTGAAGGACGAGCGCGCGCTCGAGGACTATCTGATCTCGACCGGGCTCGATGAATGCGTGTTCAAGCCGGCCTCCGGAGACGACCGCTCGGGCCGCGATCTGCTGTCGCTGGTCGAGGACGCCCGGATCATCCGCTCGGTGCTGCGCAACCTGCACAGCCGTTACAATCGCGCGGTGATCGAGCAGGCGGCGATCGCGGGCGTGCTCAGCCCCAGGATCACCAGCGAGATCGCGACCGCCAACGCGGCGGCGGAATACATCGCCAAGCGGCTCGACGCGGTGGCCGACGAGGTCGAGCGCGGCTGGGTCGGCACCTTCACGGAAGGCCACGGCTTCCAGTTCGAGCGCACCGTGCGCGGCGTCAAGGAAGTGGCCGTGATCGACGACGCGTTCCTCGGCTCGGCCGACGCACGCAAGCTCGATGAATACGCGACCAAGCTGCAAGAGATCTACGTGCGCGCGGGCAAGCTGCGGCGCAAGGATGCCGAGCAGATGATCCATGGTCCGGTCGACCTGTTCGAGGCCGTGACCGACGCCGCCCGCAAGGGCATCTCGCTGCAGCGCTACAAAGGTCTCGGCGAGATGAACCCGGAGCAGTTGTGGGAGACCACGCTGGACACCGAGGCCCGCTCGCTGCTGCAGGTGAAGGTCAAGGAGGTCGACGAGGCCGACGATATCTTCACCAAGCTGATGGGCGACGTGGTCGAACCGCGCCGCGACTTCATCCAGGAAAACTCGCTCAGCGCCACCATCGATATCTGAGGGCTCGTTCGCTCTCAGGCCGCCGCGCTCTCCGACACGATGGCTCGGCGGGAATGACGTCTCCGTGACAACGCGATCGGCACCCTCGCACAGCTACCTTTCGGGTGGATGCTGAGCCGGGAATTGTGTTACGGTGCCGAACAGCCTTTGATTCCATTGCGGAATTTCACACGGGCAAGCTTGAATCCAAGTCTGGATGATGCGTTAGGGGACATTCCGCGTGGCGCCGATTCAATACATCGTCGAAGGCGGCCGCCGCCTTTCGGGCACCATCGAGCCATCGGGCAACAAGAACTCCGCGCTGCCGATCATCGCAGCGGCCCTGCTGACGGAGCATCCGGTCACGCTGACCAACGTGCCGCGCATTCGCGACACCGAGACGCTGGTCGAGCTGTGCCGTTCGGTCGGCGCCAGCGCCGAATGGACCGAGCGCAACACGCTGCAGATCCATGCCAAGGAGATCCGCGCCGCCGACCTCGACCCGGCGCTGTGCGCGCGGATCCGCGCCTCGATCCTGCTCGCGGGCCCGCTGCTCGCCCGCTGCGGCGAGGTCGCGCTGCCGCCACCCGGCGGGGACGTGATCGGTCGCCGCCGGCTCGACACGCACTTCCTGGCCTTCGAGCAGCTCGGCGCCACGGTCACCGCGACGCACCGGCTCGAATTCCGCGCCTCGAAGCTGAAGGGCGCCGACGTGTTCCTCGACGAACCCAGCGTCACCGCGACGGAGAATGCGCTGGTCGCCGCCGTCGCCGCCCGCGGCATCACCCATCTGCGCAACGCGGCCTCCGAGCCGCATGTGCAGGACCTCGCGAATTTCCTGATCGCGCTCGGTGCCAAGATTGAAGGCGTCGGCACCAACACCATCATCGTGCACGGCCAGGCGACGCTCGGGAGTACGACTTTCGCAATCCAGCCCGACCATATCGAGGTCGGATCGCTGATCGGGCTCGCCGCGGTGACGCGTTCGCCGCTGCGCATCGCACGCGCCGGCGTCGAGCATCTGCGCTCGATCCGGATGGGCTTTGAGCGGCTCGGCATCGTCTGCGGCGTCGAGGGCGACGATCTCGTCGTGCCGTCGAACCAGACCATGAAGATCCACGACGATTTCGGCGGCCACGTGCCGAAGCTCGAGGACCAGCCCTGGCCGGCCTTCCCCGCCGACCTGATGTCGATCGCGATCGTCACCGCGACGCAGTGCGACGGCGTCATCCTGATGCACGAGAAGATGTTCGAGTCCCGGATGTTCTTCGTCGACAACCTGATCGCGATGGGCGGCCGCATCGTGTTGTGCGACCCGCACCGTGCGATCGTCGCCGGTCCAAGCCGGCTGCGCGGCGCACCGATGAATTCGCCCGACATCCGCGCCGGCATGGCGATGCTGCTGGCCGCGGTGTGCGCCAACGGCACCTCAACCATCAACAACGCCGACCAGATCGAGCGCGGCTATGAGCGGATCGACGAACGGCTCAACGCACTCGGCGCCAAGATCAAGCGGATTCCCGCGCGATCGTGATCCGGGCATGATCCGGAAAAGTGTGAGGCGGTCTTCCGGTCGGATCATGCTCAAACAGCAACCTGGGACGCGACGATCTCTGCGTAAGATCGTCGCGTTTGGGCAGCTTGGCCATCCCTCCGGCCGGTTTGCCGTGCTAGACGTGCGGTCATGACCTGCATCGACAAGATCGACCCGGCCGCGTCGCGCGCGGCCGTCGTCCCCTCTCGCAAGCTGCTCACGGCCGAGCTCGCGGAAACGCTGAAGCTCGCGGTGCCGCTTGCGCTGACGCAGCTCGGCCAGATCGCGATGATGACGACCGACCTCGCCTTCATCGGCCGACTCGGCAGCGAGAGCATCGCCGCAGCGGCGCTGGCGCATACCGTGTATTTCGTCAGCTTCACCATCGGCATGGGCATGATGTCCGCGGTCTCGCCGCTGGCCGCGCAGGCGTTCGGCGCACGCGATCCGCGCGTGATGCGGCGCGCGCTCCGCGTCGGCCTGTGGGCCGGCTTCTTCATGGTGCTGCCGCTGATGGCGCTGCCGTTCCAGGGCGAACGCATCCTGCTCGCGCTCGGCCAGACCCAGGCTACCGCGCATCTGGCCCAGCAATATCTGTTCGGGCTCGGCTGGGGCATTTTGCCGGCGCTGTGGTTCATCGCGATCCGCGGCTTCATGAGCGCGGTGAACCGGCCGGAGCCGGTGCTGTGGATCACGCTGGCGGCGATCCCGGCCAACGCGTTGATGGTCTATCTTCTGCTCTATGGCAAATGGGGCATGCCCGAACTCGGCATGTTCGGCGCCGGGCTGGCGACCACGATCGTCAATCTCGGCACCTTCCTTGCCGGCGTGTGGTTCGCGGCGCGGCGCCGCCCGTTCCGCAAGTATCATGTGTTCAGCCGCGTCTGGCGCATCGACTGGCCCTTGATGGGCAAGCTCGTCGCGATCGGCGCGCCGATTTCGATCGCCTTCCTGCTGGAATACGGCCTGTTCGGCGCGGCCGGCCTCTTGATGGGGCTGATCAGCACCACGGCACTCGCGGCACACCAGATCGCCCTGCAGATCGCGGCGATCCTGTTCATGGTGCCGTTCGGCGTCAGTATGGCGGCCACCGTGCGAGTAGGCCAGGCGGTCGGCCGCCGCGACACCGAGGCGGTGCAGCGCGCCGGCTTTGTCGCGGTCGCGCTCTCCGGCGTCTTCATGAGTGTGATGACGCTGGCGGTGATCCTGGCACGCTTCGAGATCGCGGCGCTGTTCCTCGGCGAGGCCTCCGACGCCACCGCACGGCTCACTGCGATGCTGCTGCTGATCGGCGCGACGTTCTTCATCGCCGACGGCGTCCAGACCACCAGCGCCGGCGCGCTGCGCGGCATGCACGACACCCAGGTGCCGCTGCTGTTCGCCGTCATCAGCTACTGGCTGATCGGCTTCGCGTCGGCATCCGCGCTCGCCTTCTGGGCCGGGCTCCAGGCCCCCGGCGTCTGGATCGGATTGTCGCTCGGCACTGCCGTTTATGCGACCCTGCTGATCTTGCGTTTCCGCCTGCTGGCACGCAGACTGGGCAGATGAAGGTTGACGAGGTCACGCCGAACGTGGATTCCGACGCGCTGCTAACCGGCGCGCAATTCATCGACGCGTTCCGGATCGCGACCACGCAACCGGATCTCGATGCGCGGCACGCCACCGAGACGATGTTGGGCCAGCAGCCGCGCTGGGCCAGATGGTTGATTGCCTTGCGAAACGTTCTGGTCACGCCGCTCGGCCTGAAGACCTCGGGCGCCGGCGACGGCGTGGGGCGCGACATGATCGGGCTATTCCCCGTACTCAGCGAGACGCCCGAGCGGCTGGTCGCCGGCTTCAACGACAAGCATCTCGACTTCCGCCTGGTGGTCGACGTCACCAGCACCGGCGCCGCGCGCAACATCACCGCCACCACGCTGGTGCTGACCCACAACTGGCTCGGTCGCACCTATCTCGCAGTGATCATGCCGTTCCACCGCCTGATCGTGCCGGCGATGCTGCGCAAGGCCGGGGGCTAGCGCATGACCCTGCGGGTCGACCTGTTCTTCTCGTTCCGCAGTCCCTACAGCTACCTCGCGCTGCCGAAGACGTTGAACATGGTCGCCGACTTCGATGTCGCGGTTACTTTGCGGCCAGTCTATCCGCTCGCGGTGCGCGTGCCCGGCTTCTTCAAGAAGACCAATCCGCAATTCGCCCGCTATGTCGTGCTCGATTCCAGCCGCGTCGCCAAACATGAGAACATACCGTTCCGCTTTCCGCGTCCGGACCCGATCGTCCAGGACATGACGACGCTCGACGTCGCCGAACACCAGCCCTACATCCACCGCCTGACCCGGCTCGGCGCCGCCGCCCAACTTGAGGGACGGTCGCTGGCCTTCACCGCCGCGATCAGCCGCGTGCTGTGGGACGGCTCGGTGCAGGGCTGGAACGAGGGCGATCATCTGGCGCAGGCGGCGGCTGCCGCCGGCTTCGATCTCGCCGCGATGGATGTCGCCGTCGCGGCCGATCCCGATCACTATGAAGCGGTCATCAAGGGCAACGAGGACGCGCATGCCGCGTCCGGCCATTGGGGCGTGCCAACCTTCGTGTTCGAGAACGAACCGTTCTTCGGTCAGGATCGCATCGACCTGCTGATCTGGCGCATGGAGAGCAAGGGCCTGACGCGCCGCAAGGCATAGACGGAGGTCACGCCACGCTCTTCTCGGATGTTTCGGCCACGATCTTCTCGGAAGCCTCTTCGTTCGTGCACCAATTTCCGTGACAGCGCTTGAGGTCGTTCAGGTTCTGCCGCATCTGGTCGAGTGAGAAGCCAAGCGCGAAGAACCGCTCCATGGCATCGACCGGGAGGCCCCGCGTCAGGCCTTCGCTGCGCACCGCGGCGACCTCCGCGCTATAGGCCTGCAGCGCCGCATCGACCGGCGCCATATCGGCCGGGCCGCTGCCGGCACGCAGCGCCGTCGCGACCGACATCATATAGGTGACGATCGCCTTGCTGACGTCGGCGAGCGGCCGCGCCAGCCTGGTCTGGATTTCCGCCGGCAGCGGCACGACCGAGGCCCGCCCGATCATGACGACGTCATGCCGCAGCCGCTGGATGGTCCGCAGCAACGGACCCGTATCCGGCCCCGACGACAGGTGCATCGAGCGCTCGCGCTCGGCTTCCATGCCCGTGGCGTGCAGGTTGGTCACCGCCGTGCCGATGCCGTCCTGGATCCGGTGCAGCGCATCGTTGTCGAGACCGCGGGTCAGGCCGGCGAGCAATTCGGCGAACGCCGCCGAGAGCAGTTCCAGCAGCTTCGACGCATTGACCCTGATCTGGCTGACCGCGCGCGACGGCAGCACAAGGAACGAGATCACGAGGCCGGTGAGCGCGCCGACCGTGACTTCGAGGACTCGGTCGATCGCGGAGTCCAGCGGGTTGGAGTGATGCATCGTCGGCAGCAGCAGTACGATCACCGCCGTCACCGTCGCCGAGTTCAGGCTCGGATTGAGCGCGGCGATGAAGGCCAGCGGCACGATCGCCAGCACCAGCAGCGCCAGCAAACTGCCCTCGCCGGAATGCGGGATCAAGACCGCGATCGCGCCGCCATAGATGGCGCCGCCGATGGTGCCGAGCATGTAGTCGCGGGTCGCCTTCAGGGAGCGGCCGACGCTCATTTGCGTCACGATCAGCGAGGTCAGCACCGCCCAGAGCGGCAGCATGAGGTGCAGCGCCAGCGCGATGGCATAGGCCGCCACGCCGGCGGACGCGATCCGGACCGCCAGCGCCAGTTGCGTCTTGCGGCTCCAGAGCTGGTCGAACATGCGTTTTGCGAAGGTCCTCATGCACCGTGATCCGGAATCAATGGAATGGCCTGTGTTAAAGGACGTCGAACATGGCTGCTGCCCGCGGCGGCAAGGTGGCTTGAAAGGCCAAACCCGCCCGCCTACCCTGCGCCGCAAAGATTGAGGAAACACGATGGCTCACGAAACCGCAACGCTCGCCGCCTATGTCGCCGACCTGAAATTTTCCGACATCCCGCCGGAGGTGCTGGAGCGCGCCAAGGTCCTGACGCTGGATTTCCTCGGCAGCACCATCCGCGCCCGTCGCGATGCGGAATCGACGCCCTCGCTGATGAAGATGCTGGAAGCGCTGGCGCTCGACGGCAAGGGCGAGGCCACCGTGTTCGGCGACAGCAAGACCTGGACGCCGGCGGTGGCGGCGCTGCTCAACGGCGCGCTCGGACATTCGCTCGATTTCGACGACACCCATGCCGATTCCTCGCTGCATCCGAGCGCCCCGGTGGTGCCCGCCGCGTTCGCGGTCGGCGAGATGGTCGGCGCCTCCGGCCGCGACGTGCTGACCGCGATCGTCGCCGGCTATGAAGTGTGCTGCCGGCTCGGCAACGCGCTCGACCCGACCTCGCATTACGCGCGCGGCTTCCACCCGACCGCGACTGCCGGCACCTATGGCGCCGCCGCGGCCGCAGCCAAGCTGTTCGGTCTGTCGAAGGAACAGATCATCTCCGCGTTCGGCGTCTCCGGCAGCCAGGCCGCGGGCTCGCTGCAATTCCTGGTCAACGGCGCCTGGAACAAGCGCTACCAGGTCGGCGCCGCCGCAATGAACGGCGTGATTGCGGCGACCCTTGCGCGCAACGACTTCATCGGTTCGAGCGACTCGGTCGAGGGCAAGCATGGACTTCTGGTCGGCTATACCAATGACCCGCATCCGGACAAGGCGGTGGCCGGCCTCGGCACCACCTACGAGACATTGAAGATCGGCGTGAAGCCCTATCCGAGCTGCCGCTATACTCACGCTGCGATCGACGCGCTGATCGCGATGCGTCGCGAGCACAATCTGACCCCGGACCAGATCAGGAAGGTCGAGATCGGCCTGCACCGCAACGGCATCACCCTGACCGGCGACGCCGCCACCAAGCGCCACCCGACCTCGGTGGTCGGCGGCCAGTTCTCGATGTTCTTCACCGGCGCGATCGCGCTCGACCAGGGCCATTTCGGCTGGGACGATTACGACCGGCTCGGCGACAAGGCGATCGACGCGCTCGCCGACAAGTTCGACGTGGTGCAGGACGACCGCCTCGAAGTCGGCCGTACCCATCCGTTCGGCGCCCGCGTCTCGATCACGACCGATGACGGCACCCATGAGCGCCTCTACGCCGACCCCTCCGGCGAGCCGACCTCGTTCCCCAACGCGCAGGCGATGCAGCAGAAGTTTTTGACCTTGGCCCGCCCGGTGCTCGACAAGCGCGCCGACCAGCTCGCCGACGCGATCATGACCCTGGAGCGGTTCGACCGCGTGGAGCAGGCGACGCAGCTGGGACGGCAATAGGCGGGACGACACTTCCTCCTTGTCATTCCGGGGCGTGCGAAGCACGAACCCGGGAATGACAAGGATGAGATTCGGATTGTCCTGGCATCACGGAAGGCAGGATGTTGTACGCCTGCGGCTGACGCCTCCCGCTCAATTTCCTCTCGCAAGCTTCGCCTGGTGTGACGTCGCCGTCACCACATCGCGGACCAGATCGAACACCCCGTCCGCTTCGAGCGGCATGTTCGGCGAGCGGCCGAGCCGGACGATCACGAGCCGCTGCGACGGCACGACAATGACATACTGCCCGATCGTGCCCTTGGCGAGGAACGCATCGCGCGGCCAGCCGTGGTCGACGCGATAGCGGGCGCCGTAGCTGTCGCCGAGATTGGTCCAGAAGCCGGCGCCATAGCCGACCCAGGCGTGCGGCGTCGGCGATGCCGCATATTTCACCCAGCCTTCGGGCAGGATGCGCTTGCCGCCAGCCACGCCGTCATCGAGATAGAGCTGGCCGAACCTCGCCCAGTCGCGCGCACTCGCCAGCATTTCGCCCGATCCTTTCGGCGTGCCCGCCGCATCGAACTCCAGCACCACGTTGCGCATGCCGAGCGGATCGAACAATTCGCGATGCGCGAACCGCATCACGTCGGCGGCATGGCCGCCCGTCGCGTTGCGGATCAGCTGTGCGAGGATGACGTAATTGCCGTCGTGATAATTCCACGCCGCGCCCGGTGGTGTCTCGAGCGGAATGCTCTCGGCATAGCTGGCCATATCCGATTCCACGTATTTCATCCGGTTGACCGGCTCGAGCGCGGACATCAGCGAAGCCTGCAGCGAGCTGCCGAGCGCAAGCCCCGCGGTGTGGCGCAGCAGTTGATCGACCGTGATCGCGTGTCTCGGATCATGCGGATCCTGCCAGGCCGCGATCGGGACGGGCCGATCGACCGTCAATTTGCCGTCGCGCACCAGGATTCCGATCAGGGCCGAGATCACCGATTTGGTCGCGGAGAAGCCGAGCAGCGGCGTCTCGGTGCCGATGCCGTCGGCGTAACGCTCGGCGACGATGCGGCCGTCCTTCATCACCACGACCGCGCGGGTGTGGCGGAACGGCGGCTCGGCCGGTTCGGCGAAGGCGCGATCGAGCGCGGCGGCGAGCTGCGGGCTCTGCGGCGCGACGATGCCGGGGCCGGCGATTTCGGGCAGCAACGCGGCCTGCGGCTGCACCGGCGGCAGCGCGACGTCGGCCAGCGCCGCGTCATGGTCGAGCGTGCAGCCGAGCCCCTCGCGATAGACCGCATGGCTGCGGCCGAGCCCGAACAGCGTCACCGAGACGTCCTTGCGCTGGCGGTCGACCTGGTAATCCATCGCCCAGGTGATCAGGCCCACCCCCGGCATCGCCTCGGTGGTCTCGGCCAAATCACGCCTTGGATCGAGGCCACTGACGAAGGTTTCGGAGCAGAGGGTGTTGGCGAGAAATCCGGTTGCCACTTTGGGTACGTCGCGGGCGCGGACGGCGGACCAGCCCAGCGCGCCGAGGGCGGTGCTGGCAGCGAGGATGAGAGTGAGCTTGCGACGGGTCACGGGGGTCCTCCGGCATGTGAGAATGTGTGGCGGGAGGAAGTGGGAACGGGCGCGGAAAGGCTCGCCGGATTTGCAAATCGGGCTAGCCGGGAATTGGAGGCAGCTCGCCGATTCTGGAATTGTCTAGTGATTACAGCGGCATTCTCGCGCTACGCCCCTTCGTGAGGTGAGCAGGAAGGTTGGGCTGCCTCCCCCCTTGTGGGGGAGGGTTGGGGAGAGGGGCCCCGGGCGCGACGGTCGATGGGAGCAGCGTCGGTGCAGGATCGCCCGTACGTCATCGCAAGGCAGTTTAAGAGACCACCCGTATGGTACCCCTCTCCCTAACCCTCCCCCGCAAGGGGGGAGGGAACCCTTCCGCCGGTGTGTCCCTCACGACGGAATAGAGCGATCACGCCGCCGTCGCCTTCAGCTTCCGGTACTCCGTCGGCGTCACGCCTGTCGTCGCCTTGAAGGCGCGGTTGAAGGGTCCGAGGGACTGGAAGCCGGCGTCCATCGCGATGGTGATGACGGGGACTTCGGCCTGGGCGGGATCGGCGAGGGCCGCCTTGGCCTCCTCGATGCGGTGGTTGTTGAGGAAGACGTTGAAATTGCGATAGCCGAGCCGCTGGTTGATCAGCCGCCGCAATCGGTATTCGGGAATCTTCAGCCGGGTCGCCAGCGTACCGATGGTGACGTTGTCCTGGCGATAGATCCGCTCGTCCGCCATCAGGCGCATCAGGGCACTGACCAGCTTCTGGTCGGCTATCTCCTCGATCGCGGCCGGCGGCGCATTGGCGACGACCGGCTCGACCGGCGCGGCGAACAGATCGGCGCCATCGACACGCATCATTGCCCAGGTGATACCCGCGACGATGGCCGCGAGCACACCCGCGTTGAGCAGATTGGCCCACTCCACGGTCACGCGGCTGCCGGCATACGCAATCTGCAGCAGCGCGTTCATTCCGCCATACAGCGCAGAGGCCACGACGATGAAGACACGGACGCGGCGGCGGCGCTCGACCAGATCCGCCGACCACGATCCGATGGTCTGCGTCACGGCAAGCACGATGAAGACGACCGTCAGCAGATTGACCGTGGTGATCGCCGCTTGCGCGTGGCCGCTCGGCGCGATCCACATGCAATTGACGAAGCTGAACGCGACCACCGCGGCCCAGATCAGACCGTGCCACCAGCGCAGGACGAAGGCGTCATCGAACAGCGCGCGGGTGAACAGCCAGAACACCACGATGTCGCCGGTCGAAATCGCGATCAGCGGCGCGTGCCAGATCGAGATGGGCTCCCCGGCGCCGATCGACGCGGTCACCGCATGCGCAGCCGTGCCGAGCGCGAAGGCGATCACGAGCCGCCCCGCCAGCACGTTGCGGAAATCCGCGAACATCGAGACCGCAAGCACCAGCAGCAGCGTCACCGCGGCGGCGCGCAGGCAGAGTTCGGTTGCGGCCAATGTCATCGGTCGAAAGGATCTCCGGGTCAGCCGAACAATCGTCGCTCAGGCGGCGTTTTTCAAGCCGGATCGCGGCGCCAGCGCAGGCGCGTCGTGACCCAGATATCGACGACATCGCCCTCGAGCTTGCCCGGCCCCTCATTGTCAGCGCCGAGCCGCCGCGCCACTGCCTGGGACGCGAAATTGGCCGGATCGATGCAGTGGATGATGCGGTCGAGCGTGAAATTGTCGAACACAAAGTCGATCGCGGCGCGCGCCGCCTCCACCGCATAGCCCCGGCCGCGAAACTCCCTCGCGATGCCCCAGCCGACCTCGAAGCCCGGCCATTCAGGCGGACAATACGGCCCGACGCGGCCGATGTAACGGCCGGAGGATTTCTCTTCGACCGCGAACATGCCGAAGCCATGCAGCGCCCAATGGCCCGAGATCACGGCGGCGTTGCGCCAGCCCTTCAGCTCCGACGTGACAGGCTGATGATCCGGCGTGATGAAGCGCGCCGTCTCGGTATCGGACAGCATCCGGGTGTTGTCAGCAATATCGGATGCACGCCATGGCCGCAGGATGAGACGCGCGGTCTCGATCACGGGACCATCGACACGCAGTAGTCTTGCGCCCGGCTTGATCAGAGAAACCATCATCGCCTCCGGTTTCCAAGAATACGCTGTTATCACGCGCACAGAGTCGCCAAAAGTACTTCGTCGTCCCTGCGAAAGCAGGGACCCATAACCACCGATTTCAGTTGTTGCTCGGGGCTGGGGCCGCAGCTTTCGTAGCATAAGCATTTGTGGTTATGGGTCCCGGCTCGCGCTTCGCTTGGCCGGGACGACGAACGGAGTATGATCGGAATGAAGCACAAAGGAGTTTTGCGATGAGCTGGCAGCCCTCGACCGATCCCGAACTCGGCGATCCCCAAACCTGCGACGCGCTGGATCTGATCATCGTGCCGCGCACCCGCGATCTCGGCGACGGCTTTGCGGTGCGCCGCGCGCTGCCGCACGGCAAGCGGCAGATGGTCGGGCCGTTCATCTTCTTCGACCATTTCGGCCCGGTGCAGTATCTCGCCGGCAAGGGCATGGACGTGCGGCCGCATCCGCATATCGGGCTCGCCACCGTCACCTATCTGTTCGACGGCAGCATCATGCATCGCGACAGCGAGGGCAACATCCAGGAGATCCAGCCCGGCGCCATGAACCTGATGACCGCGGGCCGCGGCATCGCGCATTCCGAGCGTACCCCCGACGTGCAGCGCCGCGACGGCCAGAAGATGCTAGGCTTGCAGAGCTGGATTGCGCTGCCGGCCGGAAAGGAAGAGATCGCGCCGTCGTTCCAGCATTACGGCGCGGGCGACCTACCGATGATCTCCGAGCGCGACTTCACCGCGCGCATCATCGCCGGCTCGGCCTTCGGCATCAGCTCGCCGGTCAGCATGGTCTCGCCCTGGTTCTATACCGAAGTGACCGCGCAGGCGGGCAACAGCGTGCCGCTCGACCCCGACCATGAGGAGCGCGCGATCTACATCGTCGACGGCGAGGTCGAGATCGCCGGCGATCGCCATGAGGGGCCGCGGCTGCTGATCTTCCGGCCCGGCGACCGCATCACCGTGAAGACGCTGCGGCCAACCCGCATGATGTTCCTCGGCGGCGACGCGCTGGAAGGACCGCGCCACATCTGGTGGAATTTCGTCTCGTCCTCGAAGGAGCGGATCGAACAGGCCAAACAGGACTGGAAAACCGGCCGTTTCGCCCAGGTTCCGCAGGAACACGAGTTCATTCCACTGCCGGAGTGAGCTATTTCCTGTGATATCCCTTGATATCCTTGGCAGCCCGCACGCCGCGTGCGGGCGCCTTGCTTTCGAAAGATCACGCCCATGACCGCGATGCTGACAAGCGATTTGCCCCTGCCCCGGATCGGCCGTGGCAAGGTGCGCGACATCTACGCCGTCGGCGACGATCGCGTGCTGCTGCTCACCACCGACCGCATCTCGGCGTTCGACGTGGTGATGGCGGAAACCATTCCGATGAAGGGCGCGGTGCTGACCCAGATCAGCGCCTGGTGGTTCCGGCAGCTCGAAGGTACCGTGCCGCATCACATGATCAGCGCCGATGCCGACGAGATCATCCGCGCGGTGCCCGAGCTGAAGAACCATCGCGCCGACATCCTCGGGCGCGCGATGCTGTGCAAGCGCACCACGGTGTTCCCGATCGAATGCGTGATCCGCGGCTACATCTCCGGCTCGGCGTGGAAGGAATACGCGACCGCGGGTACCCTCGCCGGCGAGAAGCTGCCGGCTGGCCTGGTCGAAAGCCAGAAGCTCGAGCCGGCGATCTTCAGCCCGGCGACCAAGGCCGAGGCCGGCCATGACGAGAACATCACGGTTGCGCGGGTACGCGAGATCGTGGGCGCCGACGTCGCCGCGACGCTGGAGAAGATGGCGCGCGATGTCTATGGCTACGGCGAGCAGACCAGCCGCGCCCGCGGCATCATCATCGCGGATACGAAATTCGAATTCGGCCGCGACAAAGACGGCCGCATCATCCTGATCGACGAGGTGATGACGCCGGACTCCTCGCGATTCTGGGCCGTCGATGCCTACAAGGTAGGCCAGCCGCAGCCGAGCTTCGACAAGCAGCCGCTGCGCGACTACCTCGACGTCGAGCGCCGCGCCGGCCGCTGGAACGGCGACGCCCCGGCGCCGCCGCTGCCGGAAAGCGTGGTCGATGCGACGAGCAAGCGGTATTTGGAAGCGTATCGCCGCGTCACTGGGACCGAGCTGAAGATTTAGCGCGGCTCCCCCCATCACCGTCACCCTGACAGCTTGTGAAGCTTTCGGGTTTTGCCTTTTACGTCTGTAGGTCGGGTGGGTTTGGTTTTTTGCGCAGCTGCGGCCGGGTGGCCGATGTGGTGTTTAAGCGCTGTAGAGCCGATGCCCTTGTAAGACGTTGTTGGTGAGGGCGAACCAGAGCGCGACGGCACGGACCTTTTCAAGGCCGCGTACGGTGAGTTGCCGCAGGCCCCAGTTGCGCCATCGAGCGTGGATGCACTCGCAGATCGATCGGAGCTTGTACTGGGCCTTGCCCGGCTCGCTTGCCATCCGTGCCCGCCAAGCCAACACGCCCGGGCCGTCGCCGCGCCGCGGCAGGTAGGGATCGGTACCGTGCTTGGATTGCGTGGGCGGACAATAGACCTCAACCCCTTGATCATGCGCCCACTCGATGTCCTCGGCACTGCCAAAGCCGCCATCAACGAGATGGCGGCCCGGAAGGCGGCCGGTCCGCGCGCGCAAGCGATCTAGCATTGGCTGCATGAGGCCGCGATCGGAACCAATATTGGTCACGTCGAGCCCGGCCACGATCTGCTCGCCGGCCGCGCTCGCCACCTGCACATTGTATCCTGGCCGGAAGCCGCCGTCGGCCATCTTCATGACGCGGGCGTCGGGGTCCGTCGTAGAGGCGCGCGGCTCCTTCGGCGTCTTGCCGTTGTTGCGCTTGTCTTCGCGCGCCTGGCGCTGCCGCTTGATCTCGGCGAGCGCGGCCTGCGCTGCCTTCAGGCGTTCGGTGCGCTCACGCGCCGCTCGCTCCTTGGCCGCCTTGATGCGCTGGTTGCTGGCATCGGAGCGCGCCTCGACCTCGCGTTTGAGCTCCGCCACGATCGTCTGCGCGGTCTCCAAATGGTGATCGAGTGTCTGTTCTCGCCGGAACGAGGCGGCCCCGGCGCTCGCCCGGATCCGCACGCCGTCCTGCGCCAGCTTGCTGAGGTCGACCAGGCCCACCTCCGCCAAGGCCGCAAGATGTTCGGCGAGCAGCCGATCGAGCAGATCGGCGCATCCGACCCGGAAGTCCGCCAGCGTATGGTAGTTCACCGAGACCCCGCCACACAGCCAGCGATAGACATCGTGGCTCTCGCACAGCCGCTCCAGGGCGCGAGCGCTTCCTACCCCGTCGCTGGTCGCATAGAGCCACAGTGCCAGCAAAAGCCGTGGCGACGTCGCCGGATGACCCGGCCTCTCGCCCCGCGCCTTGATCCGATCTTCAAGCTCGCGCAGCTCGAGCCCGTCGACATAGCACCAGATCACCCGCGCCGGATGATCTTCCCCGATCAGGCTATCGATATCCACCGCCCGCAGTTCAATCTGATCGCGCTGCGGCTCGCGCAGACGCGGCAAACCCGCTGGCGCCGCATCAGTTTGCGGCTTCGGCTGCTCCGGCAGTTCTCCAAACAGCTGGTCTTCAGCCATCTCCCGCTCTCCCGCAATTCAGCGATTGCAGGGAATCACATCCCCCATCCCTCCCGCTACATCTTTCGCCCAAGCCACAAAAATTCACACGCTCTGAGGAGCCGCGAAGCGGCGTCTCGAAGGATCGACGGCCGCGAGCCGGGCCGTGCATCCTTCGAGGCTCGCAAGCGCTCGCACCTCCAGCGACAAAGGCGAAGCCTTTGCGCGGGGATGACGGTAGAGCTACGCGAACCGCACCGACACCTTCCCGATCGCGCCGAAATCGGCCGCGAAGACGTCACCCGCGGCGATCGGCAGCGGCGGATGGCAGGTGCCTGTGGTGACGACCTCCCCTGCCCGCAACGTCAGCCCGAGCGCGCGCAATTCGTTGGCGCACCAGGCGAGCGCCACGCGGGGATCGCCGAGCACGTTCTTGCCGTGGCCGATGTAACGCTCGCCGCGCAGCGTGATGGTCGGGCGATGCTCGACGAGGTCGATGGCGCGCCAGTCGGCTGACGTCGCGGGTCCGAGCACGAACAGATGCGCGCATGCATTGTCGGCGATCAGCTGCGCCTCGCCGGCGGACGTGAAATCGGTGAAACGCGAATCCGGGATCTCGATCGCGGGATGCAACGTGCCGGCCGCCTCCAGCACTTCCCTTACGCTGTACGGCGTTGCGCGTGGCGCGAGGTCGCGTGCCATGCGGAAGGCGAATTCCGGTTCGGCGACGCGCATCTCGATGCCCTTCATCGAGGCGGTGCCGCCATCTGCGATCACCGTTTCGGCGAGGATGCGTCCGGCCAGCGGCCCGGCAACGTTGATGTGCTTCTGGCCGGCCTCGCTGGTCGCCGCGATCTTCCAGCCGAACAGTTTTTCGCGCGAGGTCTTTTCCAGCCCGGCCTGCACCGCGTAACCCTCGGCGCGATCGCGCGGCCGCATGGCGCTATCGAGTGCACCGAGTTTCGTTCCCGCGCGCCAGTGCTCGCTCAGGACGTTCGAGGCAGCGGCGATCTGGTTGTTGTCGGGCATGTTGTTCGCTCCCGCGGGAATTATTCTTTGTTGCACGCGATCTCAGCACAAACGCATCGCGCTTGTCGCGTGGGAAAACCGATGCCCAGCTATCTACTCTATGATGATCTTTGTCTTTGGCGACATCCGCCGCAACAGCCGCAGCATCGACGCTTTCGTCATCGAGACGCAGCCTGCGGTCGGTCCGAAATTCGGCCGCGCCAGATGCAGGAACACGGCGCTGCCGCGGCCGGCGACGCGCGGTGCGGCGTTGTGGTCGATCTCGACGATGAAGTCGTAGAGATGATCCTCGCGGGTCAGCCGGTCACCGCCCTGTTCGCGGTCGAGCCGGATCGGCCGGTTGTAATGGCGGTCGGCGGGATTCTCGCACCAGGCATCCTCGCGGCGGATCGGCCGGGTCGGCAGCAAGGTCACCGGACGCCGGTGGCGGTCGGCGCGCCACCAGAGTTGCCGCGGATGGAAGATGCCGCGCGGCGTGCCGCCGTCGCCCTCGCGCTTGTTGGCGAGGATTCCGCCGCGCCCGAGTGCCACGGGAACGGTCCAGCCATCGGCCGTCAGCCAGCCGCGGCGCGGATCGCCGGCGGCGGCGCGGACCTCGATGGCGGAGAGCGGGCGATCACGTTTCATTGTCGGATAAGTGATTGAAATGGCTGATCTTCCCTTAAGAATCGTTCCAAACTGAACTTGCCCTGGTTGGCCCTGTTATTCTATTCCCCGGCATTACAGGACATTCACGTCCTGCCCCGCCGGATTTGAGGTAGACTGCGCTGCCTTGTGAATCGGTAACAATCGCCTACCTGAGCACATACCTAGCCGATGCTACGGCCTTAAGCGCCCTCCGCTTCTGACCGCCCCGCCCCCGAAGGATTGTACCTATGGCCAATGCCCGCAAGATCTTGATCGTGGATGACGATACCGATCTGCGCGATACGCTGGTCGAGCAGCTGTCCCTGCACGAGGAATTCGAAGCCTCCGCAGTCGATACCGGCGCCAAGGGCGCCACTGCCGCCAAAGCCAATTCCCCCGATCTGGTCCTGATGGATGTCGGCCTGCCCGACACCGACGGCCGCGAAGTGGTCCGCAGCCTGCGCAAGGGCGGCTTCAAGGCGCCGATCATCATGCTGACCGGCCACGACACCGATTCCGACACCATCCTCGGCCTGGAGAGCGGCGCCAACGACTATGTGGCCAAGCCGTTCCGCTTCGCGGTGCTGCTGGCCCGCATCCGGGCGCAGCTGCGCCAGCACGAGGCCAGTGAAGACGCGGTGTTCTCGGTCGGCCCCTATTCATTCCGGCCCGGCTCGAAGATGCTCACCGGTGCCAATGCCAGGAAGGTGCGGTTGACCGAGAAGGAAACCGCGATCTTGCGCTTCCTCTATCGTGCCGGCCAGATGCCGGTGTCGCGCGAGACCCTGCTCCAGGAAGTCTGGGGCTACAATTCCGGTGTCACCACCCACACGCTCGAAACCCACATCTACCGCCTCCGCCAGAAGATCGAGAAGGACGCCGCCAACCCGGAAATCCTGGTCACGGAAGCCGGTGGCTACAAGCTGGTGCCGTGATACGCTTCGCGCTCAACGATTCGTGAAATCGAGGCGCACCGCGGTTACCGGCCCTGAATGTCGATCGATGATGACGTAGCCCTGCTCGAGCGGGTCCCGACGATGCGTCTGTTGGGCGATAGCTCCTTGCGCATGCTGGCGATCGGCTCCGAGCAACGCGACTTCAACGCAGGCGAGGTGCTGTTCAAGACAGGCGACACTGCGGACGCCGGCTATGTCGTGCAGCGCGGCACCTTCCGCGTCGAGGAAGGCGGCGCCGAGATCATCGCCGGCCCCGGCGCGCTGATCGGCGAACTCGCATTGATCGTCGCGATGAAGCGGCCGTCGACCGCCATCGCATTGGAGCGCGGCTCGGTGATCCGTGTCGCGCGCAGCCTGTTCCAGCGCGTGCTGGAGAGCGACCCCGCCGCTGCTCGCCGCCTGCGCGACGAACTCGCGCTGCGCACCAGCCAGCTCGCGAGCGATATCCTGATCGCGGGCGGCAAGTTGAGCACTTGAGCTGCCGAGATTTGGCCGACAGCCGCGCCGCTTACTCCACCTCTCCCCTTGTGGGAGAGGTCGGATTGCATCGTGAGATGCAATCCGGGTGAGGGGTGAGGTCTGTCCACCAGTGCAGTCCCTCGAGGGACCGCGACCCCTCACCCGGATCACATTACGCTTCGCTTCATGCGATCCGGCCTCTCCCACAAGGGGAGAGGCGAGGTGAAGCAAGCGGCTACGCTGCCGTCTAAACCTCCATCACGGCCGTCACCGGCACATGATCCGACGGCCGCTCCCAGCTGCGGGCGTCGCGGGTGATCTTGAAGTCGCTGACCTGGTCCTTCAGCGCGCGCGAGACCCAGATGTGGTCGAGCCGGCGGCCGCGGTCGCCGACGGTCCAGTCCGCGGAGCGATAGCTCCACCAAGTGTAGACCTTTTCCGACATCGGGATCCGCTCGCGCGCGATGTCGAACCATTCGCCATGCGCCTGCGCCGCGAGCAGCTTCTCGGTCTCGATCGGGGTGTGCGAGACCACCTTCAACAGCTGCCTGTGCGACCACACGTCGTTCTCGTGCGGCGCGACGTTGAGGTCGCCGACCAGGATGTGGCGGTCGTCGCCGCGCGGATGCAGCGGTTCGCAGCTCTTCATCTCGTCGAGGAATTGCAGCTTGTGCTCGAACTTCGGATTGAGCGCGGGATCTGGAATGTCGCCGCCGGCCGGCACGTAGAAATTATGCAGCACCAGCGGCTTCGAAAGCTGCGCTTTTTCCCCGAACGATACCGAGATGTGCCGCGAGTCGATCTTGTCGCAGAACGTCCGGATGTCGGTCGTCTCGAACGGCAGGCGCGAGACGATGGCGACGCCGTGATAGCCCTTCTGCCCGTTCAGCGCGACATGCTCATAGCCGAGCCGCTTGAAGCGCTTCAACGGAAACGCATCGTCGATGCATTTGGTCTCCTGCAGGCACAGCACATCCGGCCGCGCGCTCTTCAGGAATTTGGCGACGATGTCGATGCGCAGGCGCACCGAATTGATGTTCCAGGTGGTGACGGAGAACCGCATGAGAGCTGCGTCTTAGCACGGTTCTCGGTGCGGGTCGGTGCTTTGTCCACAATGTCGTAGGCGTAGGATGGGGAGAGCGAAGCGAAACCCATCATCCTCCCGCGCGGACCGAAGTTGATGGGTTTCGCTGCGCTCTACCCATCCTACGCCATCTCGATTAGCCCGGCGACGAGCCCGGATAGGTCGTGAAGTCGATCTTGAACAGGCCCGGATCGGGCTTCTGCGTGGCATCGAGATTGTAGACCGCAACCGTGGTGTCGTAGCCCTGCGGATCGGTGACGGTCCATTGCTTGAGCTTGCCGTCCTTGGCGCCGATCATCAGCAGGAAGCGGCTGGTACCGACCAGCGCCTGCTTCTCCTCGATCGTGATGCTGACGAACACGTCGTCGGCGGTGACGCTGACGACGTTGGTGTCCTTCATCAGGTCGATGCGGTCCGACAGCAGATAGCGCAGCGGGGTCTGCGACAGCGGATAGATATCCTGGGTGGCCAGCCTGCGGTCGCGCACCGCGACCGACGAGCCGTCGGCGATCACTTCGATGGTGCTCGGATTTTCGTATTCGAAACGCAGCTTGCCGGGCTTCTGGATGTAGAAATCGCCCTTGGTCTTGGTGCCGTCGGGGCCGACCTGGACGAAGTTTCCAACCAGCGTCTGCAGCGACGACAGATAGGCCGAGACCTTGGCAGCCTGTGCCTTCTGGTTGGCGTCAAAGGTCTGGAAGATGTTGGCGGGCACGTTGCGGCGCGGATCGGGAATCACCGGGTCCGGCGGTGCCTGGGTGGCGCCCGTCGTGGTCGGGCCCTTGTCGGCATTGCTCTGCGCGCCGGGGTCCTTGGCTTTCGGTGCAGCCTTCGGTGCGGGTTTTGGCGTAGCCGGCGCATTCTGCGCAGTCGCGCCGCCGGCGATCGCGGCGGTGACGAGAAGAGCCAGCGCAATGCGCGTGCCGCGGTCAATGAGGTGATTTGCCATCAGATATGTCAGGTCTCTGTTCGACGCTCGTCCCGCTTCGCCGGATTTTATCCCGCCTCTTCCGAGGGAGATATGGTTTTTCCGTGATGATCGCCCCCGATCAGAACTGGCCTTCTTCCTCCCCGACCAGGATTTCGCGCTTTCCGGCGTGATTCGCCGGGCCCACGATGCCCTCAAGTTCCATCCGCTCCATCAGCGAGGCGGCGCGGTTATAGCCGATCTGCAACCGGCGCTGGATGTAGGAGGTCGACGCCTTGCGGTCGCGCTTGACGATCGCAACCGCCTGCGTGAACAGGTCGCCGCCGCCGTCGCCGCCCATGCCGGTGGCGTCGAACACGGCGCCGTCCTCGTCGGTCGGCTCTTCCGCGGTGACCGCTTCGAGATATTCCGGAGCGCCCTGCGTCTTCAGATGACGCACCACCTTCTCGACTTCCTCGTCCGATGCGAACGGGCCGTGCACGCGGCTGATGCGGCCGCCGCCCGCCATGTAGAGCATGTCGCCCTGGCCGAGCAACTGCTCGGCGCCCATCTCGCCGAGGATGGTGCGGCTGTCGATCTTCGACGTCACCTGGAAGGCGATGCGGGTCGGGAAGTTCGCCTTGATCGTGCCGGTGATGACGTCGACCGAGGGACGCTGTGTGGCGAGGATCACATGCAGGCCCGCGGCGCGCGCCATCTGCGCGAGGCGCTGCACGGCGCCTTCGATGTCCTTGCCGGCGACCATCATCAGGTCGGCCATCTCGTCGACGATGATGACGATGTAGGGCAGCGGCTCGAGGTCGAGCTTCTCTTCCTCGTAGATCGCCTTGCCGCTCTCCTTGTCGAAGCCGGTGTGCACGGTGCGCGTCAGCTCTTCGCCCTTGCCCTTGGCTTCGACGAGGCGCGCATTGTAGCCGTCGATGTTGCGGACGCCGAGCTTGGCCATCCGCTTGTAGCGCTCTTCCATCTCGCGCACGGCCCATTTCAGGGCGACAACCGCCTTCTTCGGGTCGGTGACGACAGGCGTCAGCAGATGCGGGATGCCGTCATAGACCGAAAGTTCGAGCATCTTCGGATCGACCATGATCAGGCGGCACTGATCCGGCCGCAGCCGGTAGACCAGGCTCAGGATCATGGTGTTGATCGCGACCGATTTGCCGGAGCCGGTGGTGCCGGCGATCAGCATGTGCGGCGTGCGCGCGAGGTCGATGATGACGGGATCGCCGCCGATGGTCTTGCCGAGGCACAGCGGCAGCTTGGCAACCGAATCGACGCTTTCCTTGGCGACCAGCAGCTCGCGCAGGTAGACCTTCTCGCGATGCGCGTTCGGCAGCTCGATGCCGATCGCATTGCGGCCGGCGACCACGGCAACGCGGGCCGACAGCGCGCTCATCGAGCGCGCGATGTCGTCGGACAGGCCGATCACGCGCGATGACTTGATGCCGGGCGCGGGCTCCAGCTCGTACAGCGTGACGACCGGGCCCGGATTGGCCTTGACGATCTCGCCGCGCACGCCGAAATCCTGCAGCACGCCTTCCAGCGCGCGCGAATTGTTTTCCAGCTCGGCCTTGCTCAGCGGCTGGCGATCGCTCGCCTTCGGCGCGCTGAGCACCGAGACCGACGGCAGCTCGAACTTGTCGGAATTCCTCTTCTTCGGCTTCGGCTCGGCCTTCTTGCGCGGCGCGCGGGCGACGGGAGTTTCCTCCTCCTCGTCCTCTGCTTCCTCGTCGTCGAAAGCCTCGGCTTCGTCTTCGTCCTCGTCGTGATCGTCATGCGCGGGCGCGATCGAGGGCGCCGCGCGGCCGCCGCCGATATTGGGCTCCTGGCGCTCGAACGCCGCGCTGCGGCCCTGCGATCCGCTCGACACCAGTGATTTATAGGCTGTCGTGAACAGCCAGCCGAGCCGCGCTTTCGCGCTCATCGCCGCGTGGAACAGCCAGCCCAGCGAGACCGAGCTGCGGTCGTTGTCGTCTTCCTCGACGAACGGCTCGTCATCGTCGGAGATCGGCGTCAGCTCGTCGTCCTGCTCCTTGGCGCCCCAGCCGCAGGCAAACAGGAAGCACGCCGCCATCGCGACAAACAGGATCAGGCCGAGCACGACACGGTAGATGAAGCCGGGCGGCCCGAACACCACGGCAGGCGCGCGCAGCAAGGCATCGCCGACCACGCCGCCGAGCCCGGTCGGCAGCGGCCACGCTGTGTTGTGCGGCCAGCAGCTGGCAAAGCCCGCCGCGATCACCGTGCACAGGATCCAGCAGCCGAGCCGCAGCGCCTCGCGGTCGAACGGACGATGCGTCAGCATCCGCCAGCCCCACACCGCGACCGGCAGCAGCAGCATGATCGCGCCGAGCCCGAGGATCTGCATCAACAGGTCGGCGCCGATCGCGCCGGGATAGCCGAGCACGTTGCGGATCGCGCGCGAGGTGGCGTGGCTCAGCGACGGGTCCTGCACCGACCAGGTCATCAGCGCGGCGGTGATCGCGCCCGACAGCGCGATCAGGCCCAGCCCGGTCAGTTCGCGCAGCCGCCGCGCCAGCGCCTCGCGCAGCGAGAGCGGCAGGTGGCCGACCAGGGGGATGACACGTTCGATCGCTGGCATACTCAATCTTCGCGCTTGGCGATTAACCCAGGGTTTCGACCAGGCGATGCATCGCCTCGGCCGTCGATTCACTATCGGAGACCAGCGCGAGGCGGATATAGCCCGCACCCGGATTGGAACCGTCGTTCTGCTCGCGCGCCAGATAGCTGCCGGGGATCACGCGAACGCCGGCGTCGCGATACAGCCTCACCGTCGTCGCCTCGTCACCGCCGCGATCGGAGACGTCGAGCCAGACGCAGAAGCCGCCGGCGGGCCGCTTGTAGCCGTAGCGGCTGCCGAGGATCTGGTCGGCAAGATCGAACTTGATGCGATAGAGCCTGCGGTTCTCCTCGACATGCGCCTCGTCGCCATAGGCGGCGACCGCGACATGCTGCAGCGGCACCGGCACCTGCGGCGCGGCGACATTGCGCAGCTCGAGGAAGGCGGCCATGAACTTGCGATCGCCGGCCGCGAAACCGACGCGCATGCCCGGCAGGTTCGAGCGCTTCGACAGCGATTGGAACGCAACCACGTTGGTGAAGTCGGGTCCGGCGCATTCCAGCATGCTGCCCGGGGCTTCGCGGGTGTAGATCTCCGAATAGCACTCGTCGCTCAGGATCATGAAGCCATGGCGATCGGCGAGCTGCTTCAGCCGCGTGAAGTAGGCGCGCGAGGCCACCGAGCCCTGCGGATTGGCCGGCGAGGCAAGGAAGAACGCCACGGTCCGCGCCAGCGTCGCCTCGTCGATCGAATCAAGGTCGGGCAGGAAGCCGTTGCTGAGCGTGGTCGGCAGATAGATCTGCTCGCAGCCGGCGGCGCGGGCGCCGGCGCCATAGGCCGGATAGAACGGGTTCGGCATCAGGACCGCGGGCCGGCCCTTGCGCGGCGCGACGTAACGCGCGGCCGTGATCGCAGCGAAGAACAGCCCCTCGCGGCTGCCGTTCAGCACCATGACCTCGCTCTCCGGATCGACCGGGCGCGGCAATTGGAACCGGCTTCCCAGCCAGGTTGCGACCGCGCGGCGGAACGGCTCGATGCCCTTGGCCATCGGGTAGCGTCCGAACTCGGCGGTGTGCCTTGCCAGCACCGGGCCGACGAAATCAGGCACCGGGTGCTGCGGCTCGCCGACCGACAGCGTAATCAATGGCTTAGCCGGTTGGTACGGCGCCAGGAGCTCGGTGGTGCGCACGAATGGGGAACGCTCGGCCTGGCCGGCGGATGCGACATCGCCGGCGCCCTGCGCCATGCCGGATGAGGCGGTCATTGCCATGGTTGAAATGCCAGCACTTTCACTGCGGTCGGAGTTGAGGGGCGCCGACCGTAAACCGATCAAGTCACCATAGATAGGGCGAGGTTAAGACGCGATTAACCATCGGGGGTGGGCGCGGCCGGCCGCGCCGTGATATCAGCGCTGGCCGCACAAGACTGCATCGAAATTGCACCGAGATTGCTCTTGGAGACGATCCGCCGCCGCGCCGTCAGGGCGCTCATCATCACGGACGCGCGCGAAGTGCTGCTGCTGCGGATTCGCCCGCCGCACGGGGATTGCTTCTGGATCGCGCCTGGCGGCGGCATCGAGGGCGACGAGACGGCGGAGGCGACGTTGCGGCGGGAGCTCGCCGAGGAATTGGGACTGGTCGCCTTCGCGCATGGCGCCGCGGTCTGGCGGCGTCACCACACCTTCAACTGGGGCGGCCGGCGAATCTCCCAGAAGGAAGAGTACCGGATCGTTCATGCGGATCGCTTTCACCCTGTGATGACTGATGCGGCCGAGGCCAAGGTGCTTGATTGCTTCCGCTGGTGGCCGATCGCCGATCTATCCCGCGCTGAGGAGCGGCTGACGCCGCTGTCGCTCGCCGCCATCCTTGAAAACTATCTGCGCGCCGGCGCGCCCAGCGAGCTGCCGGACGAGGAAGTGCTGGTCGACTGACGCGGACTGCCGGCCGTTGCCGCGCATTCGAGCGATCTGCTTTACGCGCCATTAAGGCCAGCGCGCGCGTCACGAGTTCCTTCAGCAATTGGCAACACAGCCCGAACGAATGATCCGCGCATTGCGAGGGCGTGCGGACGGAAATGGCGATCAAGATCGAGACACGCGGCGACGTCCTGCGCCGCACCGGCAAGGTCATGGTGACTGCCGCAGGCATGACCGCGGTGATGTCCTTCACCATCGGCATGCTGGTGTTCGGCCGCGATCTGTCGGCGCCGATCACGGTCGGTCAGATGCAGGTCTTCGGCCTCACGGCCGGCGTCTTCATCGCCGTTGCGCTCAGCGGCGCGATGTCGTATCGCGCCGGCCTATTGATGCTGGAGCTCACGCGGACTCGCCGCGAGCTGGCCCAGATCTCGCAGACCGACCAATTAACCGGGCTCCTGAACCGGCGCGGCTTCGATGCCGAAGCGGCGGCAGCGCTCGACAAGGCGCAGGAAGATGGCGCGTCGGCGGCGGTGCTGATGTGCGACATCGACCATTTCAAGTCGATCAACGACCGCTACGGACATGAGATCGGCGACAAGGTGCTGGTCGAGATCGCCGACGTGCTGCGCCAGTTCGCGGTCCGGCACGGCGCGCTGGTCGCCCGCTACGGCGGCGAGGAGTTTGCCGCTGTCGTGACCGGCCGGAGCCACGAGCAGGCCGCGCGCGGCGCCGAGGAGATCCGCCGCGATTGCGCTGCAAGAACCATCCTCGACGGCGTCACCCAGCTGCCGGTGACGATCAGCATCGGCTTCACCGTGAAGGAAGCCGGCTTCGATCTCGGCAACCTGATGCGCACCGCCGACCAGGCGCTCTACGCCGCCAAGCGCCACGGCCGCGACCGCGTCGAGCACGCGCGCGATGCCGCGTGAGCACTTGTAGCCCGGATGGAGCGAAGCGCAATCCGGGCTACACACTGAACGTATCGTCTCAATGCGCCGGCAGCTTCTCGAATGACGGCTTGCCCTCGGGCAGATGGTGGAAGGTCTGCTTGTCGCAGGTGTAGATCGTCATCTGCGGGGTGAACACGCTGGGGTCGTCGAAGGTGCCGACCTTCAGGATCGCGGCGGGCAGGCCCGGCACCTTGGTCACCAGATGCGTGCCGCATTCCGGGCAGAACTCGCGGGTCACGGCGCGCTCGAGATCCTTGCGGGTGAACTGCTTGGGCTGGCTCGCGGTGTATTTGAAGCCGGTGACCGGCATCGCCATGAACAGGTTCGGGCCGCCGCCCGTGATGTACTGGCATTCGCGGCACAGGCATTGCGCCGCCATCATCGGTTCGCCTTCGGCCTCATAGCGCACGTTGCCGCAATAGCACCCGCCTTGCACCTTCATGACGTCCTCCCGTTTTTGTTGTCGGCTTCATTGTTTGTAGCCTGTCATTCCATGATGGCAGGCAATTCCGACATTATTTTCTCAAGCCGCAGAAAAAAGAAAGGGGCTCCAACTTGCGCTGGAGCCCCTCAACGGTCCGGACATTGCCGGGTATGTGCCCGGACCGTAGTTCTGGACCTGGCCCCGGAGGGAGCCAGAGTCCCGGGAGAACTCACATGTTGTAGGCGCGCTCCGTGTGCTCGGTGATGTCGAGGCCTTCACGCTCGGTCTCGACGTTGGCGCGCAGGCCGACGATCACGTCGACGATCTTGTAGAGGATCGCCGAACCGATGCCCGACCACACCAGCGTGGTGCCGACGCCCCAAGCCTGCGAGATCATCTGCGCCGCGAAGTCGTAATCGGCGACCTTAGGCGGGATCGCGGTGTAGTCGATGATCCCTGCGCCGCCGAGCGCCGGGTTGACCAGGATGCCGGTGCCGAGCGCGCCGATGATTCCGCCGACGCAGTGGACGCCGAACACATCGAGCGAGTCGTCATAGCCGAGCGCGTTCTTCACCACGGTGCAGAAGAACAGGCAGACCACGCCGACCACGAGGCCGAGCACGATGGCGCCCATCGGACCGGCATAGCCGGCCGCCGGCGTCACCGCGACGAGGCCCGCAACCGCGCCCGAGAGCGCACCGAGCAACGAGGGATGGCCCTTGATGATCCATTCCGCGAACATCCAGGCCAGCGCCGCCGCGGCGGTCGCCACGAAGGAGTTGGTCATGGCGAGCGCAGCGCCGCCATTGGCTTCGAGGTTGGACCCGGCGTTGAAGCCGAACCAGCCGACCCAGAGCAGCGAGGCGCCGATCATGGTCATGGTCAGCGAGTGCGGAGCCATCAGCTCCTTGCCGTAGCCGGTGCGCTTGCCGATCAGGAGCGCGCCGACGAGGCCGGCGATGCCGGCGTTGATGTGCACGACGGTGCCGCCGGCGAAGTCGATCGCACCCTTCTTGAAGATCCAGCCGGCGTCGGCGTTGATCGCGTCGAGGGCGGCCTGCGCCTTCGTCTTGGCATCGCCTTCAGCCGCGGCGGCGAGCGCCTTGGCGGCATCCTGGATCGCGTCCGGGCCCGGCCAGTACCAGACCATGTGCGCGATCGGGAAATAGATCAGCGTCACCCAGAGCGGGATGAACAGCGCGATCGCCGCGAACTTCATGCGTTCGGCAAAGGCGCCGACGATGAGGGCCGGCGTGATCGCCGCGAAGGTCATCTGGAAGCACATATAGACGAGCTCCGAGATGTTGGCGTCGACCGAGAAGGTCGCCGCCTTCGAGTCCGGCGTGACGCCCATCAGGAAGGCCTTGGAGAAGCCGCCGATGAAGTCGGAGCCGCCGGTGAAGGCGAGGCTGTAGCCGTAGAGAGCCCAGAGCACGGTGACGAGGCAGACGGTGTAAAACACCTGCGCCAGCACCGAGAGCATGTTCTTGGAGCGGACCAGGCCGCCATAGAACAGCGCGAGGCCCGGGATGGTCATCAACAGCACCAGCACCGTCGAGGTCAGCATCCAGGCGTTGTCGCCCTTGTTGACGGTTGGCTCGGCGTAGGCGGCGGTCGCGGCGAAAAGGCCGACTGCAAGGGCCGCCAGTCCCGCGCCATAGGGACGCTTGAACGTCATGTTATTTCACTCCTGAGGTCTTGAAAGGTTGAGCGCGAAAATCAAAGGGCCGCGGCATCGGCCTCGCCGGTGCGGATGCGCACGGCGTGCTCGAGGCTGATGACGAAGATCTTGCCGTCGCCGATCTGTCCGGTCTTGGCGGCGGAGGTGATGGCGTCGATGGTCTTGTCGACCTGGTCGGAGCCGACTGCGACCTCGATCTTGATCTTGGGCAGGAAGCTCACGGCATATTCGGCGCCGCGATAGATTTCCGTGTGGCCCTTCTGACGGCCGTACCCCTTGACTTCCGTCACCGTGAGACCGTGAACGCCAATGGCGGTCAGGGCGTCACGGACCTCTTCCAGCTTGAATGGCTTAATGATCGCCATAACAATTTTCATGAGTCCTATCCCCGCTTGGACCCGGCGCGAACGAACACCGGGAGTTTCGACTGAGGTTCACCACGCGGAGGACATCCACTACGCGGGCACAGCCACGACCCTTAGAATCAAATGCCGTGCCAACCGGCCCGAGTTCGCTAATGGATTATGAATCCGGATGTTTTCCCGCATTGCGGGAGCCGGGTGCCCCTGTGCTATTCGGTCGCGCCTAAAATCTAATCAGACTGGCTCAATTCGTGAGCAAGCCAGGGTCCGGACACAATTCTGCTCAGCTGGGCAGCAGCAATAGGTATTTAGATGGGGTGTTGCCGGGCCATTAGGCGGCGTCGCGCGCCGCGAAGACCTTGTCGATCAATCCCCATTCGAGCGCCTGCTGCGCCGACATGAAGTGATCGCGGTCCAAGGTCCGTTCGACGTCCGCCTCGGAGCGCCCGCAATGCTGGGCGTAAAGCCGGATGATGCGCCGCTTGGTCTCCTGCATTTCGGTGGCATGGATCAGGATGTCGGAGGCCTGGCCCTGGAAGCCGCCAAGCGGCTGATGCACGTGGAGGCTGGCATTCGGCAGCGCGGCGCGGTGGCCGGGTTCGCCGGCCATCAGCAGGAACGAGCCCATCGAACGCGCGGTGCCCATGCACAGCGTATGCACCGGCGCCTTGATGAACTGCATGGTGTCGTACATCGCAAGCCCGCTGGTGATCACGCCGCCATAGGAGTTGATGTAGAGGTTGATCGGCTTGTTCGGGTTGTCCGCCTCCAGGAACAGCAATTGGGCGCAGACCAGTCCGGACATCGCATCATTGACCTCGCCGTTCAGGAAGATGATCCGCTCGCGCAGCAGCCTTGAATAGATGTCGAACGAGCGCTCGCCGCGGGTCGATTGTTCGATGACCATCGGGACGAGTTGCATCATGTCGCGCATCGGCGACCTCCATGTCTGCAGGTGATGACGTCTCAGCGGATGAAGTTTGCGATCAGGCCGCGCGCATCAGACAGCGCGTGTTGCTGTTGGCCGGTTGCGGCGGTTTTTCCCTGATGCCGCAGGCCTGCTGGATGATGCGAAACCGCGTGCCGCCGGCCTCGTTCGGCTCGATCCGGAAGGTGACATGGCTTTCGCGAAACGGCGGCTCGGACTCGCGGAGCCGGTAACGGACCTCTTCGCCTGTTATCGTTGATTCCGGCTCGGCGCCGGCGAGATCGCAATCCGGCAGCCAGCGTTCGCGCAGCGCCGGAATGGTCACGGCGCGCCATACTTTTTCGGGCGGCGCGTCGAGCTCGTATTCGATCACCAGAGCTGCGTCGGTGTCAGGCTCGACCATGTCGCTCATTGATCCATGTCCTTCAGCAGGTCGGAGAGCGCTTCGATGCGCTTCGGCCAATAGGCGCGGTAGCGGGCGAGCCAGCTGCCGATGCTGGCGATGCCGTCCGGGTCGACCTCGTAATTCACGAAACGGCCCTGCCGCTGCTCGCGCACCAGGCCCGCCGCGCGCAGCACCGCCAGATGCTGCGACATCGCCGGCTGGCTGATCTCGAGGCCATCGCGCAGGGCGCTGGCGTTGAGGCTGCCGCCCGCGAGCTTCTCAAAGACCTTGCGGCGGGTCGGGTCGGCCAGCGCCTTGAAGATATCGGCTTCGATCATGCCAACACATAAGCACACACTTATGTGTTGCGCAAGCCCGAACTGTCCTCACGCCGTGCTGCGTGACGTCGGGCGCCCTTTGCATGGGGTTGTTTTGCGAATTTTGACGCTGGGCTCCCCCCGGCCCTGTCCAGGCGGCCGCTACTGCAACGCTTCGCCGTGCTGCGAGATGTCGAGGCCTTCCATCTCCTGCTGCATCGAGACGCGCAGCGGCACGAAGACGGAGACCAGCTTGAGCAGCACGAAGGTGACGCCGCCGCACCAGAGCGCTGTAACGACCACGCCGTAGAGCTGGGTCAGCAGCTGGTTCGGATTGCCCTCGAGCAGGCCCGAGGTGCCGCCGATCGCGGAGGCCGCGAAGATGCCCGCGAGCAGCGTGCCCGTCAGGCCGCCGATGCCGTGCACGCCGAACACGTCGAGCGAGTCGTCATAGCGGAAGCGATGCTTCAGCCAGGTACAGGCCCAGAAGCAGACCAGGCCGGCAATGATGCCGATGATGACGCCGTGCCACGGTGCCACGAAACCGGATGCCGGGGTGATGGTGCCGAGCCCCGCGACCGCACCCGAGATCATGCCGAGCACCGACGGTTTGCGGCGGGTCGCCCATTCGATCGCGCCCCAGGTCAGCGCGCCGGCGCAGGCCGCGAGATGGGTCGCGGTGATCGCCATGACCGCGCGCGAATTGGCCGCGAGCGCCGAGCCGCCGTTGAACCCGAACCAGCCGACCCACAGCAGCCCGGTGCCGACCACCGCGAGCGACAGATCGAACGGCGACAGATTGTCATGGCCAAAGCCATGCCGGTTGCCCATCACCTTGGCTGCGACGAGGCCGCTGATGCCGGCGGAGAGATGCACCACGAGGCCGCCGGCAAAATCCAGCACGCCTGCGGAAGCAAGGAAGCCGCCGCCCCACACCCAATGCGCCAGCGGCACATAGGCGAAGATGAACCAGCCGATCGAGAACAGCACATAGGCGGAGAACCGCATGCGGTCGGCGACTGAGCCTGCCACCAACGCCACCGTGATGATCGCGAACGTCATCTGGTACAGCATGAACAGCGCTTCCGGGATGGTCCTGGCCGCCGGATTGACGCTGTCCATGGTGATGCCGGCCAGGAACCAGCTGTCGAGCGAGCCGAGCCAGGGACCGTTGCCTACGAAGGTCAGCGAATAGCCGAAGGTGACCCAGAGGATCGAGATCAGCGCGACGGCGGTGAGGCTCTGCGCCATCGTCGCCAGCACGTTCTTCTTGCGCACCATGCCGGAGTAGAACAGCGCGAGTCCCGGGATCGTCATCATCAGCACCAGCGCGGTGGCGACGATCATCCAGGCGGTGTCGGCGGCGTTGATGCCGGGATTGGTCGCAGAATCCTGCGCGAAGACCGGCGTGGCCTGCGCGAACAGCATTGCAGCAGTGATCGGCGCAGCTGACATCGCTGCACGAAGAGCTCGTGCCCCCATCATCATTCCCCGGCGTGTCGTCGTTTCTTGGCGTGGATTTGTGACGTGCGCCGGCCTCGTTGCCGGCGACGGATTTGATAAAGCTCAGAGCGCGTCGTTGTCGGTCTCGCCGGTGCGGATGCGCAGCGCGTGGTCGATCGGCGTCACGAAGATCTTGCCGTCGCCGATCTGGCCGGTGCGGGCGTGCTGGGTGATGACGCTGACCGCCTGCTCGGCGAGGCTGGAATCGACCGCGATCTCGATCCTGAGCTTGGGCAGGAAGTTCACGACATACTCGGCGCCGCGATAGATCTCGGTGTGGCCCTTCTGGCGGCCATAGCCCTTCACCTCGGTCACCGTCATGCCGTGGACGCCGATCGCAGTCAGGGCCTGGCGGACCTCGTCAAGCTTGAACGGTTTGATGATCGCGACGACGAGTTTCATGGTTCAGGCCCTTATTCCCTTGAAGTTGTCCCTGTGCGCCCGTTCCCGGACCGGCGCTTGCCGCCCCCGGAGCGGCAATTTGCCGTTCCGCACATTTCGCGTTCGCCAAATCTGGCAGCTTTCCGGGCAAATGGCACAAAAAAGTTGCAGGTAGAAGGGGAAAACGTGCGCAGCGCATGAACTCCGTCACTGTACGAGACGACAACCCTCGGCCAGAATATGGCTTTCCCGCCCCGGCCAGCGGTCCCGCTGGCTCGTTTCGCCTACCGTGCGCCCACCTGCGCGCGCGCCCCGAGGAACAAGAAATGTCGAACCGAAACTGGTTTTATGCATCCGAAGGCCAGCAAAAGGGCCCCTTGCCTGAAGCCCAGCTCCGCGACCTGATCACCCGTGGCATGGTGGGTGCCGATACGCTGGTGTGGACCGAGGGCATGGCCGGCTGGCAGAAGGCGGGGGAGATTCCGGGTCTTGTTCCGAGCGCAGGGGCGCCGCCGGCGTTTCCGCAGGCCGGCGGACCGCCGCCGGTGGCGGCGTCGGCAGGCTATAGCGGCGGCGCGCTGTCGGCCGACTTCCCGATCTGGGGCCTGTTCGGGCGCAGCCTGCTGATGTTCATCGGCCAGATCTTCGTCATCCCCGCGCCGTGGACCGCGACCGGCCTGTACCGCTTTGCGATTCCCTATATCCGCGTGCCGGGCCGGCCGCACCTCGCCTTCACCGGCCAGCCGCTCGACATCTGGTACGTCTTCATCGTGCTCGGCCTTCTGACCTATGCCGGAGCCGCCAACAGCAACATCGTGACGCTGCTCTCGCTGCTGTTGCAGGGCTTCCTGAGCTGGATGATCGTGCGCTGGATCTTCGGCCGCCTCAGCTCGAGCGGCCAGGATCTCCCGATCTCGTTCAACGGCAGCCCCGCGGTCTATGTCGGCTGGTACGTGCTGATGGTGGTCGCGTGCATCACCATCATCGGCTGGGCCTGGGTGCTGACCGCCTGGATGCGCTGGATCTGCCGCAATGTCGAAGGCACGCGCCGCGAGGTCACCTTCAATGCCTCCGGCCTCGAAGTGCTGTGGCGGACCATCGTGTTCTCGATCGGTTTCGCCTTCCTGATCCCGATTCCGTGGGTGCTGCGCTGGTACGCCAACTGGTTCATCTCGCAATTCGCGCTGACCGAGCGCGGTGCCTACGCAGGTAGCTAAGGAGGATCACTTCGGCTCTGAATTCATCAGAGCCGAAGTCGCTCGAGGACGCTACTTGCGTTCGCGCACCGATCCTTCTTGCGCGACGGATGCCACCAGCGTGCCGTCGGGCTTGAAGATCAGGCCGCGGGTCAGGCCGCGGCCTGACTGCGCGCTCGGCGAATCCTGCGCGTAGAGCAGCCATTCGTCGGCGCGGAACGGGCGATGAAACCACATCGCGTGATCGAGGCTCGCCGGCATCATGCGGCGATCGAACAGCGTGCGGCCGTAGCGCGCCATCACGGCGTCGAGCAGCGAGAAATCCGAGGCATAGGCCAGCGCGCACAGATGCAGTGCCGGATCGTCGGGCAGCTTCGCCGCGGTGCGGATCCAGACATGGATGCGGCCGTCGTCGATCTGCTGGCCGAAATAGCGGCCGAGCTCGACCGGGCGCAGCTCGATCGGCCGGTCGCTTTCGTAGTAGCGACGGATGAACTCCGGCATCTCCTTGAACATCGGCTGCTTCGAGACTTCCTCCGCCGTCAGCTTCTCCGGCGGCGGCACGTCGGGCATCTTCTCCTGGTGATTGAAGTTGCTCTCTTCATCGGAATGGAACGAGACCATGATGGAGAAGATCGCGTTGCCGTGCTGGATCGCGGTGACGCGGCGGGTGGTGTAGCTCTTGCCGTCGCGCAGCCGCTCGACCTGGTAGATGATCGGGATCTGCGGATCGCCGGGCAGGATGAAATAGCAATGGATCGAATGCGGCAGCCGGCCCTCGACGGTGCGGCACGCCGCAACCATCGCCTGGCCGATCACCTGGCCACCGAACACCCGCTGCCAGCTCGTCTTCGGGCTGTTGCCGCGGAACAAATTCACCTCGAGCTGCTCGAGATCGAGGATGGACAGCAGGTCGATCAGGCTCTTGGACATGGATGCGTCCTGGATGGGTTCGGTTTGGATGTCGTCATTCCGGGGCGCGGCGCAGCCGCGAGCCCGGAATCCATTCATCCACCGAAGTTGCGGCCTGATGGATTCCGGGCTCGCGCTTCGCGCGCCCGGAATGACGAGTGGGGCCGGTTGGCCGCTCTTGTTTCTCCCCCCTGTTTCGCCCAGCTAATATCAGGTAGCAAGCACAGTCTGATGGCGTGAGGCGCGTAAGGAAAAGGCATGCCGGCACAGCGAAGTATTGTGATCTGCGGGGGCGCGTTTGCGGGGCTGGCGCTGGCCGTGGCGTTGCGCCAGGGGCTCGGGCCGGACATCCCGGTCATCGTGGCCGACCCGGCGTTGAGCCAGCGGCCGAGCCGTGATCCGCGCGCGACGGCGATCGTGGCGGCCTGCCGGCGGCTGTTCGAAACCCTCGGCGTCTGGGGCCAGGTGGCGCCGACCGCGCAGCCGATCACGGACATGGTCGTGACCGATTCCAAGCTCGAGGACGCCACCCGCCCGGTTTTCCTGACCTTCGCCGGCAATGTCGAGCCGGGCGAGCCGTTCGCCCATATGGTCGAGAACCGCTATCTGATCGATGCGCTGGCAAGCCGCGCCGAGGCCGAAGGCGTCGAGCTGCGCGCCACGGCGGTGTCGAGCTTCGACTCACGCCCCGACGGCGTCAGCGTGCGGCTGGCCGACGGCACCGAGATCGATGCGAGCCTCTTGGTCGCCGCCGACGGCGCACGGTCGAAGCTGCGCGAGCGCGCCGGGATTGCGACCCATGGCTGGGACTATGACCAATCCGGCATTGTCGTCACGGTCGGGCATGAGCGCGCGCATCACGGCCGCGCCGAGGAGCATTTCCTGCCCGCGGGCCCGTTCGCGATCCTGCCGCTGACCGGCAACCGCTCCTCGCTGGTGTGGACCGAGACGCGCAAGGACGCCGCGCGCATCACGGCGTTGAGCGAGGACGAATTCCACGCCGAGCTCGAGCAGCGTTTCGGCTTGCATCTCGGCGAGATCAAGGCGCTCGACCGACCGCGCGGGTTTCCGCTCGGCTATTTCGTCGCGCGCTCGTTTGTCGCCGAACGGCTGGCGCTGATCGGTGACGCCGCGCATGTGATCCATCCGATCGCGGGGCAGGGGCTCAACATGGGCCTGAAGGATGTCGCGGCGCTTGCCGAAGTCGTGGTCGATGCGGCGCGGCTCGGCATGGATCTCGGACAGGCCGACGTGCTCGAGCGCTACCAGCGCTGGCGCCGCTTCGACACCATGGCAATGGGGGTTGCCACCAACTCGCTGAACTTCCTGTTCTCCAACGAATCGACATTGCTGCGCACCGTGCGCGACATCGGCCTCGGCCTCGTCGATCGCGCGCCGCCATTGAAGAGCATGTTCATCCGCCAGGCGGCGGGCCTGTCAGGCGAAGTGCCGCGGCTGTTGAAGGGCGAGGCGCTGTAAGCTTTCGTAGCCCGGACGAAGCGGAGCGAAATCCGGGCTACTACGCGATCGCATCAGTCGATCTTGCGCGCCTCTTCCGGCAGCATGATCGGGATGCCGTCGCGGATCGGATAGGCGAGCTTGGCAGAGCGCGAGATCAGCTCCTGCCGCGCGGCGTCGAATTCCAGCGGTCCCTTGGTGATCGGGCACACCAGAATTTCGAGCAGTTTCGGGTCGGCGGTGCTTTCGAGGTGATCGGTCGTCGAGTTCATTGCGGTCTCCGGCTGCAGCGTTTTCGAGCGAAGCCTGTCCTGCACTTGATGCGGGATGGATACCGGTTCGCGTGAAGAAAACGCGTCAGAATAAACTGCCGTGATGTAGCATATCTAAATACGCGCTGTCAGCGCTTCGCCATTCGCAACAATTCGTCGAGCGCGGCCTGCTGCCGCGCCTTCGGCAGCGCCTGCTCCGACAGCGCATAGCCGATGAACGCCCAATAGAAGACCTGTGCCCGGCCGCGCGCCACCTCGTCAGGGAATCCGGTCTGCCGGAGCAGGGTTTCGATATAGCCGACGCGGCGCCGGTCGACCTCGAGCACGGCGGCGCGCGCTGTGGTGTCGGCGGTGGCCCAGCTGCGCACCGCGCGTTCCAGCGCCAGCCGCGCCGAGAACGCCCGGCGCAACAGCAGCGCCAGCGCGTCGCCGCCTTTCGGAATGGTCTCGAGCTCCGCGATCACCTGCTCGGCGGCGACCTCGCGCCAATGGGTGAGGATCGCGGCGCGGTAGGCGCCGATATCGGCGAAATGCCAGTAGAAGCTGCCGCGCGAGACGCCCATGGCCTTGGCAAGCGGCTCGGCCTTGAGCGCCGTGAAGCCGCGCCGCGCCAGCGTCTTCAGGCCCTGATCGAGCCAGTCATTGGCTGAGAGCTGGTCCGTCATGGTTTCCTCGTCCGCGCCGGCACCATACACAAGTGTATTGACAGGCGCCAGCCCCAGGTGCCATATCCATGCCGACCATACAGTACTGTACGGAGACGTCGCGATGCGTGATCTTCTGCTGCAAGGCGCCGGTGCGATCGCTATCGTGGTCAGCCTGATCCACGGCGTTCTCGGCGAAACCAAGATATTCGCGCGCGCAACGATCGAGCCGCCGCGCCTGCGCTTCCTCCTCCATCTGGTCTATCAAGCGGGCACGGTCGCCTGGATCGGCGGCGGCGTGCTGCTCGTCGCCGCGCCCACGATGGCCTCCGATGCCGCGCGGCACTGGATCGTGGCAACGCTCGCCATCGTGTTCGGCTGCGCCGCGCTGGCGAACGCGGTCGCGACCCGCTTCCGTCACTTCGGCTGGATGGCGATGAGCGCCGTCGTGGCGCTTGCAGCTGCCGGCTATTAGCGAGCGCGGCAGGGCGCCGAAGGCGCCGCCTTGCCGGACGTACGAAGAATTTATGGAGTCATCAATTTCCGTGCGGAATCGGCTTACGCGCGGATAACCATGCCACCGAAAGTTGTAGAAAATTATCGAGAATACAATTCAATCGGCCTAGCTTGTCCGCGCGGACAACCATGGACCGACGCATGTTTCGTGTTCTGACGTGCCTTTCAGGTGAGCATGACTGGCGGCTCGTTCTGCTCGCCGGACTGGTCTGCTTCGTTGCCAGCATTGCAGCCGTCAACATCTTCCATCGCGCGATCGCATCGCAGGCGAGGACGCGGCTGATCTGGATCGCGATCGCGGGAGCCGCGATCGGCTACGGTATCTGGGCGACGCATTTCATCGCCATGCTGGCCTACGAGCCCGGCGTGCCGACCGGTTACGGCATCACGCTGACCGCACTGTCGCTTGCCGTGGCGATGATGCTGACCTCGTGTGGCCTCGGCCTCGCTGCCAGCGACTCCAGCGGCTGGCGCGCGCCGGTCGGCGGCGCAGTGATCGGCGCCGGCATCGCCAGCATGCACTATCTCGGAATGTGGGCGCTCGAAGTGCCGGGCCATGTGGTGTGGTCGATGGACCTCGTGGCCGCCTCCATCGTGCTCGGCATGCTGTTCGGGTACGCCGCGCTGTCGGTTGCGGTCCGCCATCAGGATCGCTGGATGTCGCTGGTCGCAGCGCTGTTGCTGACGCTTGCGATCGTGACGCATCATTTCACCGCGATGGGCGCGGTCGAGATCGTCCCCGACCCCCTGCAGACGCCGGCGGCGCTGTCGCTCTCTCCCGCCTTCCTCGCCGTCGTGATCGCGGGCGTGGCGCTCTCGGTGCTCGGGATGAGCCTGGTCGGCGTGCTTGCGGATCGAAGGCTGGCGCTTCGCACCCGCCGTTTCGAGGACATCATCAGCCAGTTGTCGCTGGCGCGCCAGCAAGTCGAGGCGTCGCAGAAGGAGCTGGAGCAACAGAGGTTCCGGCTCGATACCGCGATCAACCACATGGGCGAGGGCCTCTGCATGTTCGATGCGGCGAAGCGCCTCGTCGTATGCAACGATCGCTACGCCAAAATGTACCGGCTGCCGCCCGAACTGCTGCTGCCCGGCACCGCCCACCGCGAGATCATCAAGCACCGGATCGCCAATGGCATCCTCAAGGGCGAGACCACCGACAGCGCCGCGACCGAGAAGCTCGCCACACTGAACGCGCTGCCAGCCGACGAGATCAGCAGCCGGGTCGACGAGCTTGCCGACGGCCGGCTGATCTGCGTGACGCGGCAGCCGATGCCCGGCGGCGGCTGGGTCGCGACGCATCGCGACGTCACCGAGCAGCGCCGCTCCGAGGCCAAGATCACCCACATGGCGCAGCACGACGCGCTGACCGACCTGCCGAACCGCGTGCTGCTCAAGGAGTGGATGGAGCAGGCGCTGTCTGGTGCGCGGTGCGGCGGACCGAGCCTTGCGGTGCTGATGCTCGATCTCGATCGCTTCAAGGACGTCAACGACACGCTCGGACATCCGGCGGGCGATGCGTTGCTGAAGTCGGTGGCCGCGCGGCTCCGCCGATGCGTCAGCGATACGACGCTGGTCGCGCGGCTCGGCGGCGACGAGTTCGCGGTCATCGACTATGTCAGCGATCCGGTTGCCGAAGCCGGCCTGCTTGCGGAGAAGATCAGGAAGGCGCTCAGCGAGCCGATCGATCTCGGCCACCATCGGTTGACCACCACGACCAGCATCGGCATCGCAATCGCACCGCGCGACGGCACCGATTCGGACGAGGTGCTGCGCAGTGCTGATCTTGCGCTCTACTCGGCGAAGAGCGTTGGACGCGGCTCGTTCCGCTTCTTCGAGCCGGAGCTCGACCGGTTGCTGCAGGCCCGGCGCAGCCTCGAGCGCGACATGCGCAGCGCGCTCGCCAACGGCGAGTTCGAGCTGCGCTATCAGCCCTTCATCCACGTCGCGAGCGGAGAGACCTGCGGCTTCGAGGCGCTGCTGCGCTGGCATCATCCGCAGCGCGGCATGATCTCGCCGGCGCAGTTCATCCCACTCGCGGAAGAGACCGGCCTGATCGTGCCGCTCGGAGAATGGGTGCTGCGCACCGCGTGCGCGGAAGCCGCCAAATGGCCCGCCGACCTCAAGATCGCGATCAATCTGTCGCCGGTGCAGTTCAGGAGCCCGGAGTTGGTCCCGGTGATCGTGCATGCGCTGGCGAGCGCTGGAATTCCGCCCGAGCGGCTCGAGCTCGAAGTCACCGAAACGGCCATCATCCAGGACAGCGAGGCGGTGTTCGCGGCGCTCAGCCAGCTGCACGATCTCGGAGTGCGGATTGCGCTCGACGATTTCGGCACCGGCTATTCCTCGCTGAGCTTCCTGCAGAAGTTTCCGTTCGACAAGGTCAAGATCGACCGCAGCTTCGTGTCCGAGCTCTCGGGCGCAACGGACGAGTCGCGCAGGATCGCGCGCGCGATCGTTCGCTTCGCCGTCAGCCTCGGCAAGACGACCACGGCCGAGGGCGTCGAGACCAGGGAGCAGCTCGACATCCTGCGCGCCGATGCCTGCGTGGAAGTGCAGGGCTTCCACTTCAGCCCGCCGGTCCAGAGCGAGAAGGTGGCGCAGATGGTCGGCGGGCGGACCCCGGCGGCAGCCGAACGTCCTGCGGTTCGTCTCGCAGTGGCGGGTGGCGCTTCCTGATCGAACGCCGCCCGAGCGGATTTCGGATACCCATGAGGCGTAAGGCCGCAGCACGCGGTCAAAACCAAATTGCGCGTGGAGCGCAAAGCGGTTTTCCGGGCCGTTAGAATTTCTCTAAAGCCTGCCGCGGCCGCGCTTCCTTGACTTGGCAATCCCCTCGGCATTGTTCACGCATATGCCCGGCGCGATGCGCGTTGTGGGCATGATCGTCAACGGAGGGGATGCGCGTGAAGGTGATTCTGAGTGCTGTGATTGCAGCGTGCGTTTTGGGGCTTTTCGGATCGGCGGCATTCGCCGACGGCTACAAGACTTGCACCAAGCTCGACAAGACGTCGTGGAAGCCGGCGAGTGATGCCGAAGCCAAGGCCAAGGCGGCCGGCTACGAGGTGCGCCGGTCGAAGGTCGAGGGCTCATGCTACGAAGTCTACGGCGTCAAGGAAGGCAAACTCTACGAGCTGTTCTACAGCCCGGAGGATCTCAGCCTGAAGCACACGATCGCCAAGTGAACTGTCCAGTGAATCGTCAAGTGAATCGCCGAGCGAAGCGGGCGCGATGACGGAGGCGGCGCCGGGCGCCCGCGGCGCGACCAGCGTGCAGGTCTGGGATCTGCCGCTGCGGCTGTGGCACTGGGCGCTCGCCATCCTCGTCCTGGTCGCATGGGTGACGCCCAACGCCTATGACCGGCTGCACCGGCTGGCGGGCTATGCGGTGATCGGGCTATTGGCGTTCCGTCTGGTCTGGGGCTTTGTCGGCACGCGCTACGCGCGTTTCGGCAAGCTCGGCGTCCGCCTGCGCGCCGCGCCGCGCTACATCTGGAATCTCCGTCGCGGCATCACCGGGCGTTACATCGGGCTCAATCCCGCGGGCACCGTGATGCTGGTGGCACTGCTGCTCATGCTCGCGGTCTCGGCGATCACGGGCGCGATGGAGGTCACCGTGACCTTCTTCGGTGTCTGGTGGGTGGAGGATACCCACGCCTATGCCTCGGATGCGGTCATCATCCTGGTTTGCCTGCACGTGCTCGGCGTCATCGTTGTGGGATTGCTGCAGCGTCAGAACCTGGTGCGCGCGATGTTCACCGGACGCAAGCGGCTGCGCAATCGCTGACGAACGCGTGGCTTTTGTTTGGGCATGATCTCCGGGCAAACGCGGAGCGTTTGTCGCGCGGGAAAACTGCTTCGCAGTTTTCCCGATCATGCTCATTGCACCGGCGGATCTCCCGAGGTGCGCTTCTTGGCGAGGTCCATCTCGGTGACGGCGATCAGGATCTCGGCGCGGGTCTTCAGGTCGGGCGCCTCGAGCATCGCCTGCTTTTCGGCCGGACCGTAGGGCGACATCATCGCCAGCGCATTGACCAGCGCCTCGTTGGGCGCGGACTCGATGCCCTCCCAGTCGACCTTCAGATTGTTGGCCTCCAGGAAGTCGGCGAGCACTTCGAGCAGCGCCTTGCGATCGACGGCGTCCTCGCCCTTGCGCGCGGTGAAGTCGCCGGCGAAGGAGAAGAAGTCGACCTTGCACTGCCGGTACGGCGTCTGCACGATCAGCTCCTCGACCACCTTGAAGCGCGCGACGCCGGTCAATTCGAGGATGTAGCGGCCGTCGCCGGATTCGGCGAGCTGGGTGATGCGGCCGACGCAGCCGATGCGGAACAGCACCGGCTTCGCCTCCTTCTGCGAATGCGCCACATCGGGCTGGATCATGCCGATCAGGCGATGACCGTCGCGCAACGCGTCGTCGATCATCGCGAGATAACGCGGCTCGAAGATGTTGAGCGGCATCTGGCCGCGCGGCAACAGCAGCGCGCCCGGCAGCGGGAACACCGGGATCACCTCGGGGAGCTCGCCGGGCCCGCGATATTCGGCATTGATCGGCATCTGGGGTCCCGCTGCTGTGACGGGTGTACTTTACGAGAACAGGATGGTCGACAACCGCCTGCGCCCCTCGACAGTTGCTTCATCGGTGCCCCCCCACGCCTCGAAGAACTGCACCAGCTGCTTGCGCGCGCCGTCGTCGTTCCACTTGCGGTCGCGCTTGACGATGGCGAGCAACTGCTCGGTCGCTTCAGCACGCTTGTTCATTGCGTTCAGCGCGGTCGCGAGATCGAAGCGAGCCTGATGATCGAGCGGGTTTGCGGCAACTTTCTGTTCCAGCTCGGCGATCGGGCCGACCGACTGCGCCTGTTCGGCGAGATCGATCGCCGCCTGCACCGCCTTCACCGCGGCGTCGTTGCGCTTGGATTCCGGCACCATCGCCAGCGTCTGCTTGGCCTGCTCGACCGCGCCTGATGTCATGTAGCATTTGGCGAGGCCGGCCAGCGCCGCGATGTTGGTGGCGTCGTGCGCCAGCACCTCGGCATAGATCTGCGCGGCAGCCGCGGCGTCGCCTTCGGCAAGCACGGCGTCGGCCTCGGCCAGGATCTCCGTGAGATTGGGCTCGCCGGCGGCGGGCACACCCTTGGTGATCTTCTCGATGAAGGCGTTGACCTGACTCTCCGGCACCGCGCCCATGAAGCCGTCGGCGGGCTGGCCATTGACGAAGGCGATCACGGCCGGGATCGACTGGATGCCCATCTGGCCCGGGATCTGCGGATGCTCGTCGATGTTCATCTTGACCAGCTTGACCCGGCCCTTGGCGTTCTTGACCGCCTTCTCCAGGATCGGCGTCAGCTGGCGGCAGGGGCCGCACCATGGCGCCCAGAAGTCGATCATGACCGGCTGGCGGCGCGATTCCTCGATGACGTCCTTGACGAAGGTCTGGGTCGTCGTCTCCTTGATCAGATCGGGCGCTGCCTGGGGCGTGGTGCCGCCCTGCTCCATTATCGTCACGTTGTCCTCGCCTGGTCGTCTGAGGTCAAAAATTATGGGGGCGTTCTAGCACGCTCCGTACGGCCGGTTCAGCCGTTCTGTCAGGCTAGAGCATGATCCTGGAAAAGTGGGAACCGGTTTTCCGCAGGATCACGCCCAGTAAATGGCGGTCGGTCGGCAAATTTCAATCGCTGGCCGCTCGGCCGGGTTCGATCGGGGACCCCGGATTTCAGCGCCATCCCACTGGGTGGACCTCGGCTCGAATCGCCCCGGAACGAGATCGCCTTGCGGCCCGTTCCAGCGGAAACGTAAAAAGAAATCCAGCGGGATCGTCAAATTCGGTCGATTCGGGGTCAATTTTTAAGGAAACCACGCGATTTCGTGAGTCCCGGACCGCGCTCTTGTGTTGCATTCGCAGGCGGCTTTTGGCATAGGTCTGCCGTTGCCGGCGAGCGATCGCCGCCATTTCGGATGCGGGTGTAGCTCAGTGGTAGAGCACGACCTTGCCAAGGTCGGGGTCGAGGGTTCGAGCCCCTTCGCCCGCTCCAAAATCTCTCGCTGACCGAATATCTCGCCGACAGAGCTGACAGTCTGATGAAGGCCCGCCCCGCTGCGGGCTTATTTGTTGTTCAGGCGGTTTTGCCGTTCGGGCAGTGCTCGGCGGTCAGGATGTCGCGGCCCGCGATGGCCGCTTCCCGCCTCGTTAACCGTCAGATCGTGCGTTCTCAAAACTGATAGAAATTTGTGGTTGTGTCGGCGCTGAAATGGCTGCGCTCGCCTCTCGACGCGGCACGCACGTGAATGATGCCGATCAGCTGGACGCCAGATTCCGCCTTGAACCGCCGCGTGGCTCGCGCTGCATGTGTTGCAGCGCTCATCGTGATTGCCGGCGTCGGGATATGCTCGCCGGCTTCAGCCCAGCTGCTGCCGAGCGACTCCGCCTATGCCCCGGCACACGGTTTCTTTTCCATGCCCGGGTTCGAGCAGGCGCCAGGCTTCGAGCCCGCGCAGCAGCCGCGGACCCGGGTCTACATCACGACGCGCTCGCATTGGGGCGGCCGGCAGAACTTCTGCGTCCGGACCTGCGACGGCCGCTTCTTTCCGCTGCCGCGCCTGAGCGAGACGGCGGATGTCAGGTCCTGCGAGGCGGCCTGTCCCGCCGCCGAGGTGAAACTGTATTCCGGCTCCGACATCGACAGCGCTAGGACCGGCGAGGGTGAGGCCTACAGGACGCTGGCGAATGCATTCCGGTTTCAGCGCGAGATCGTGCCGCAATGCTCCTGCAGGTCAAGCGCCTCGACCGGCCTGTCGCCGATTGCGATCGAGGACGACATGACGCTTCGGAGCGGCGACATCATCGCCGCCGACGATGGCTTCAAGATCGCGGCGATCACCAGTGGGGCGAGGCGCAGCGTGTTGTTCAGGCCGCTGTCGAAGGCCAAGGCGCAGGCGCTCGGCCTGGCGCGTCTCTCGTCGCGATAGACACGGATCGCGCGCGTTAGCTTCATTCGAATATGACGCCGCAGCGCAGAATGCCTTGTTATCAGGCAGCCCGCGCAGGAAAATTTCGCCTTGAATCTCGTCTCAACTTGTTTTGACGCAGCGCACACTGCTGCATGCGCTTTTCAGCGTCGATGGATGTGCTACCATTTTGCCGTCTGACCTACCTCACAGACCACGCCAACCATCATCTCTCAGGGCGTTCAAAATCAATAACAGGCAAGCTGCAACGGCTTGCATAGGGGAGTGACTCGATGAAATCAGCTTTCAATCGATCCATACTTGCGTTCGCGGCGATCGCGCTGCTGGCGGGGACCACCTTCGCCAATGCGCAGCAACAAACTGACAAGAGCCGGGCGTTGAAGAAATACGAATCCGGCACCAAGGAATTCTGGACCCATCCGCCGGATGACTGGTTCCTTGGCGACGAGACCGAAGCGCAGAAGGGCCTCGCCCCACCGTCCGGCCCGCCGACCGGCGCCTCCGACGCCGAGCTCGCCAGCATGATGAAGAAGATCAAGCTGCCGCCGGGCTTCAAGATCGAGGTCTACGCCTCGAACGTGCTCGCGGCGCGGCAGATGGCCTGGGGCGACAAGGGCACGCTGTTCGTCGGCTCGTTCGGCCTCGGCAATGTCTATGCGATCAAGGACAACAACGGCAAGAAAGAGGTCAAGACCATCCTCAAGGGCCTCAACATGCCGACCGGCCTCGCGTTCCGCGACGGCGCGCTCTACGTCATCGCGGTCGACAAGCTGATCAAATACGACAATGCCGAAGCCAATCTCGACAATCTGGGCAGCGGCAAGGTGGTGTATGACGACATGCCGTCCTATGCGGCGCATGGCTGGAAGTACATCGCCGTCGACAAGGACGGCTGGTTCTACATTCCGTTCGGACCTCCCTTCAACATCGGCATCCCGCCGACCTCGGTGTCGCAGATCCGCCGCGTCGATCCCAAGACCGGCAATGCGGAGATCTGGGCGCTCGGCGTGCGCAACTCGGTCGGCGGCGACGTCGATCCGCGCACCGGCAAGTACTGGTTCACCGAAAACGCGCGCGACTGGATCAGCGACGATCTGCCGAGCGACAAGCTCAACATGATCTCGAAGATCGGCGAGCATTTCGGCTATCCCTATTGCCACCAGGGCAATTTGCCGGACACCAAGTTCGCGATGGGTCACAAATGCTCGGAGTTCACCCCGCCGGTCTATAATCTCGGCGCCCACGTGGCCCCGCTCGGCATGAAGTTCTATACCGGCAGCCAATTCCCGGCCGAGTACAAGAACGCGATCCTGATCGCCGAGCACGGCTCCTGGAACCGGCACAAGTACCAGGGCGGCCGCATCGTGAAGATCACCGCGAGCCCCGACGGCAAGAACGCCAAGCAGGAAATCTTCGCCTCCGGCTGGATCGAGGGTGACCAGGGCTATCTCGGCCGTCCCGCCGATATCCTGCTCGACAAGGATGGCTCCATCCTCGTCGCCGACGACTGGGCCGGTGCGATCTATCGCATCAGCTACAGCAAGTAACAGTCGAAGCTTATGAGGCTGCGGTGGCCGCGAGGCGACCGCAGCCTCTGCTGCGATCGGATAACGGAACCACCTCGTCATGTCCGGATTGATCCGGGCATCCATCCAAACAAGAACCCTTTTTAAACCTGATGGATTGCCGGGGCATCCTCGACCAGCTCGAGGACAGCGCCCGGCAATGACCGCCGGAGAAACCGACAATGCGCGTTGTGTCCCTCGGAATGCTGTTCGCGTCGGCGGTCGCGCTGACCTCGTTTGCCCAGGCGGCGGACAATGCCGCCGGCAAGGCGAAAGCCGAAATCTGCGCCGGTTGCCATGGCGACAACGGCATCTCGCAGACCGAGAACATTCCCTCGCTCGCCGGCCAGCTCGATCAGTTCATCCAATGGCAGCTGGTGTTCTTCCGCGCCGGCGCGCGCAAGAACGAGCAGATGCAGCCGATCGTCGAGCAGCTCAGCAACGAGGACATCCGCAATCTCGGCGCCTATTTCGCATCGCTGCCGCCGTTCAAGGGCGGCAAGGACGACAATCCGGATCTGTCCGAGAAGGGCAAGCAGGCCGCGGCCGGCCGCCGCTGCGCCTCATGCCACGGCGACACCTTCGCCGGCACCAAGGCGGTGGCCCGCATCGCCGGCCAGCGCGAGGAATATCTCGTCAAGGCGCTGCATGACTACAAGTCGGGCGTGCGCTCCGGCGGCGCGCAGGCCGCGATGGCCGACGTGGCGTATCCCTTGAGCGACGAAGAGATCACTGCGCTCGCGCATTATCTGGCGCATCTGTAGCGGCGAATCATGTTGTCGTCCCGGCGAAGGCCGGGACCCATACGCCGCGGCCTCTCGATTTGAGGCAGATGTAGTCGCTATCTCGCCAACCAACTGAGTTCGGTGGTTATGGGTCCCGGCCTTCGCCGGGACGACACCGATCGTATTACGCCTGCCGCTGCTTCTCATACGCCTTGAGATGCGTGTAGGCCGTGCGCAGCTTCGGCACCGGGATCTTGGCCGCGTCGGCGCGCACGATCAGGTCGCCGATCACGTGATCGGCTTCGACCGGCAGCCCGGCCTTGATGTCGCGGAACATCGAGGCGGTCATCGGCGAGCCTTCGGTGGTCAAGAGCCCGCGGGTACGTTGGAAGAACGGGCCGCCCGGCATGTGCCCGGCATCGGCGGCGATCGCGCTGCATTCGTCGAGGATGCCGAGCAGGAAATCCCTGCCGCCGGGCGCGGCCAGGATGTTGCCGACCGAGGTCCGCATCAGGCTGGTGGACGCGGCGAGCGAGGCCAGGAATACCCACTTCTCCCACATGTCCTGCATCACGTGCTCGCTGGCGGCCGCGCCGTTGATCGCGGAGAAGGTCTCGGCGATCGCGCGCACCCGGTCCGACAGCCCGCCGGCGCGTTCACCGAAAGCCAGGGACTGCATCGGCTGCAGCTGCACCACCTCGCGCTTTTCATTCAGCGTCGCCGCGATCGCACAGAGACCGCCAAGCACGTGCTGGGCGCCGAACGTCTTGTCGAGCGCATCGAGATGCAGCATGCCGTTGAGCAGCGGGACGATCGCGGTCTTGTCGCCGACCGCTGGCGCGAACGACTTGATCGCGTCCTCGAGGTCGAACGCCTTGCAGCTCAGCAGCACGACGTCGAATTTGTCGGAGAGCTTGTCGGCCTGCACCGTCGGCGGATTGTTCAGCGTGACATCGCCGTTCGGGCTCTTGATCACGAGCCCCGCGGAGGCGAGCTCGGCGGCGCGGCGGGGCCGCACCAGGAACGTGACGTCGCGGCCGGCCTGAAGCATCCGGCCGCCGAAATAACCGCCGATCGCACCGGCGCCGACCACGAGAACGCGCATGGGAATTTGTCCTTCTTTGTTGTTGCCCCGGGGAGCGGGCGAAGCCCGAATGGCGGATAAATAGGGATCTGAACCGGCTATTCGCTACTCGCTATTCGCCGTCCGCTCATCTCACTTTCCCGACACCAATTCCTCGACTTCGCGCAGCTGCTCCTTGCCGAAGAAGATCTCCTTGCCGACGAAGAAGGTCGGTGAGCCGAACGCGCCGCGCTCGACGGCCGACTGGGTATATTCGATCAGCTTGGCCTTGACATCGGCATCCTGCGCGCGGGCGAACAGTTTTGCGGCGTCCAGGCCGGAGGAGGCGATCGCTTTGCCCGCGATCTCGGGATCGTCCATCTTCTTCGGCTCGACCCACATGTGGTGGAAAGCCGCCTCGATATATCTCTCGAACACGCCTTCGAGCTGGGCGGCGACCGCCGCGCGCATCAGGTTCAGCGTGTTGACCGGGAAGAACGGGTTCCAGACATAGGGCTTGACGTTGAAGCGCTTGAGGAAGCGCTCGGTCTCGATCTTCATGAATTCGGGCTTGTTCTTGACGCCTGCCAGCGTCTCGGCCGGCGACTTGTTGTTGGTGGCCTTGAAGATGCCGCCGAGCAGGATCGGGACATATTCGAACTTGACGCCGGTGCGCTTCTCGATCGCCGGGATCGCCTCATGGCTGAGGAACGCGTTGGGGCTGCCGAAATCGAACAGGAATTGCGGATTTGGGCTCACGGCGGTCGCTCCCTTTGGGCTTGTCTAGCATGGACCTGTCGTCGCAGGCGCCATCGGTAGAATATGATACTCATCATGTGAGCCGCGGCGCGCGATGTCAAATCAGTCGCCTGATGGTCTGCTTGCGCCATACCAGGGCGTAATAGGCCATCTGCAGCAGGAACATGGTCGCGAAGGTGACCGGGTAGGCGATCCAGATGCCGGTGATGCCGATGGCCCGGCTGAGCACGATCGCGACCGGCACCTCGACCAGTGCGATCGCCAGGGTCGAGAGGAACAGCGGCATCCACACCGTGCCGCCGGCGCGCATCGCACCCGAGAACACCGTCGCCATGCCGAACAGCACCATGCTCCACAGCACGATGTAGAGCAGCTGCTGCGCGAGCGCGAGGACGGCACTGTCCCTGATGAAGAAGCCCATCAGCGGCCGCGCAAAGAGATAGCCGAGCACGACCAGCCCGCCGGTGAGCCACAAGTTCATCTCGATCCCGGTTCTGACGATGGCGCCGACCCGGTTGGAATCGCCGCGGCCGATCGCCTGCGCGCCGAAGATCGAGGTCGTGATGGCGATCGAGATCGCCGGAAACTGCACATAGCCGATCACCTGGTTGACCGCGCCATAGGCTGCGGTCGCGTCCGAGCCGAACCCGTTGACGAGGCCGAGCAGCACCAGTTCGGCGAGCGAGACCACCACCATGCCGATCGCTGTGGGAATGCCGAGCCGCAACACGATACGGAGCAGGGCACCGTTCGGCCGCATGGCGTGCAGGAATGCCGCGTCGAACGCGAGCGGATGCTTGTTCCGCAGCATGTGGACATGCAGCCAGAGCAATGTCACGACGCCCGAGACGGCGGAGGCGATCGCGGCGCTCGCGACGCCCAGCATCGGCAGCCCGAGCCAGCCGCGGATCAACGCGGGCGTCACCACGAGGCCGACGACGGTCGAGACCGTCAACGCCACCAGCGGCGTCACGGTGTCACCGACGCCACGCATCATCGCCGCGAGCAGCAGGAACGCGAAGGTCACCGGCATCGTAATCATCATGATCCGCGCATAGGACACCGCGGCGTCGAGGACGTCAGGCGGCGTGGCGAGCGCGATCAGGAGCGGGCGGGCGAACAGGCCGCCTGCGATCGCAATCGCAAGCGCCAGCAGCAGCGTCACGGTCATGGTCGTGCCGGCAACGGCCTTCACCCGTTCGGGCTCACCGGCGCCCCAGGCCTGGCCGATCATGACGGAGGCACCCGCGCTGAGGCCGATCACGAAGGAGATGAAGAAGAACATCACCGGGAAGAACACCGACGCCGCGGCCAGCGCGTCGACCCCGATCATCTGGCCGAGATAGACGCCGTTGATGGTGCCGAACAGCGATTGCAGCACGTTGCTCAGCAGCATGGGCGCGAGGAAGAACAGGAAGGATCTGCGCAAGGAGGGAGGGTTGGACACGTTCAATTTCCGACGATGGGGGCTGGTGCGTTTTAGGTCAGGCGGCATACTCGCTACACCTCTCCCGCTTGCGGGGGAGGCCGGATCGCATCGGGGGCTCTCGCCACACGAAGAGTGTCGCGAGCGGCGAAACCCTCACCCCAACCTTCCCCCGCAAGCGGGAGAGGGGCGCAGCTCATTCGTGGCTGCTGTACATCATCGGTCGCTAATCCGCTTGATCGCTATAGGCGAGGCTGATCGCGTGGTCGCGGATATCGGCTGGCCAGTCCGCGATCAGCGTCGCAAAGCGGCGCCGGTCGTGCGCGAACAGCGCACGGATCGCCTCCTCGTAATGCGGCCGGTTGCCGCCCATTGTCGTCATGAAGCGATAGGCGGCTTCCTGCGCGCTGCGCGTGCGATCCTTGTCGCCGCTGGCGCGCCGCGCCTCGTCGACCAGCCTGCGGATCGCAACTGATGCGCCACCCTTCTGTTGCGCGAGCCAGTCCCAGTGCCGCGGCAACAGCGTGATCTCGCGCGCCACGACGCCGAGCTTCGGCCGACCGGGCCCGCGCGGCGCGGCCGGCGGCGCCGGCTCGTCGTCGAGCGGTCGGGCGTGCTTGGGCAACCGCGCCAGCACGTCGTCGACCGAGCCGCGGAAATCGATATCGACCAGGGCCGAGGTGCGGCCGTTGAACACCAGGACCGCGGCATCAGCGCGCCGGTCGAGCAGCTGCTTGGCGGCGCGGGCCACCTCAGGGAGGTCGCCGGCGGCGATGCGCTGCTCGCCTTCGAAAGCGACATAAGCAGGATTCATGGTAGAGCTCTCCGATTGCGCGACCCATTGCCCCGACAATTCCGGGCAATCGTGGTGCGCGGATCTCGACTTTCCCGTTCCCGGCTGGCACCAAGCGCCGCCCGATTGCACCGATAGTTCAGAGGACGCCCATGCTGACGGTTCATCACCTCAACAATTCCCGTTCGCAGCGCGTGCTGTGGCTGCTCGAGGAATTGGGCGTTCCTTACGAGATCGTGCGCTACCAGCGGCAGCCCGACATGCGGGCGCCGAAGGAGCTGCGCGCGATCCATCCGCTCGGCAAGTCGCCCGTCGTCACCGACAACGGCAACACCATCGCGGAATCCGGCGCGATCCTCGAATACATCATCGCGACCTACGGCAACGGCCGCCTGATCCCGCCGGCCGATACGCCCGAGCGGCTGCGCTACACCTATTGGCTGCACTACGCCGAGGGCTCGGCGATGACGCCGCTGCTGCTGAAGCTGCTGTTCACGCTGATGCCGAAGCGCGCGCCGGCGCTGCTGCGGCCGCTGGTGCGCAAGGTGTCCAACACGGCGCTGTCGACGCTGGTCAATCCGCAGCTCAAGCAGCACATGGCCTATTGGGAAGGCGAGCTCGGCAAGAGCGAATGGTTCGCCGGCAACGACTTCTCCGGCGCCGACATCCAGATGAGCTTTCCGCTGGAGGCGGCCGCCGCGCGCGGCGGGCTCGAGGACGGCCACCCCCGATGCGTCGCATTCCTCGAGCGCATCCACGCCCGCCCGGCCTATGCGCGGGCGTTGGAGAAGGGCGGGCCGTACGAGGTTGGTCGATAGATTCGCATTCATAGCCGGCAGCTCGGGTTTTGATGTCTCTATTTATATCCGGGTATTATTGCCACGTCAATAATGCCCGGGTATAAATGGCGTGCCCAAACCAAAAGGAGCCGCCATGAAGACCGAGGACCGCAAGCAGGCCATCGCCGACTACAAGAAGCGTGAGAGCGCAGCCGGCGTGTTCGCGATCCGCTGTCGCGCGACCGGCGCGGTCTGGGTCGGGCAGGCGCTCGATCTGGAAAAAATCCAGAACCGCATCTGGTTCACGCTGCGGATGGGCAATCATCGCAATGCCGAGCTGCAACGCGCCTGGGCGGCGCATGGCGCGGACAATCTGTCGCTCGAGACGTTGGAGCGGATCAAGGACGAGGAGCTCGCCTATGTGCGCGACACGCTGCTCAAGGAGCGCGTGGCGCACTGGCGCACGCAGTTAGATGCGGCTGCGGTGTAACCGTTTTGAGCATGATCTTTCCGGAAAACCGCTTCGCACTTTTCCGGATCATGCTTCAGGGCGACGGCAGTGCCTGCACGGTGACGCCGGGTGGCGGCACGTCGTCATCGGGGACGAAGAAATCCGACATCAGCGGCACCGAGGGATCGACGCGATAGGGCTCGAAGTCGCGCACGCCGTTGGCATAGAGCACCTTGTCGTCGATGCAGAAATGCCCGGTAAACTCGCGCGATGGCCGGGTGATGATCGCATAGGCCGCATCGCCCATGATCTCCGGCGTACGGCTCGCGCGCATCATGGCATCGCCACCGAGCAGATTGCCGACCGCGGCGGTCGCGATCGTGGTGCGCGGCCACAGCGCGTTGACGGCGACACCGGCCGATTTCAGCTCGCCGGCGAGCCCCAGCACGCACATGCTCATGCCGAATTTCGCCATCGTGTAGGCGGTCGAGTGCTCGAACCATTTGGTCTTCATGTCGAGCGGCGGCGACAGCATCAGGATGTGCGGGTTCTCCGCCTTCTTCAGGTGTGGAATGCAGTATTTCGAAACCATGAAGGTGCCGCGGGTGTTGATTCCCATCATGAGGTCGTAGCGTTTCATGTCGGTGGCCTGCGAATTGGTCAGGCTGATCGCGCTGGCATTGTTGACACAGACGTCGATGCCGCCGAACTCGGCAACCGTCTGCGCGATCGCCGCCATCACCTGCGCCTCGTCCCTGATGTCGCAGATCACAGGCAGCGCCTTACCGCCGGCGGCGCGGACCTCGTCGGCGGCAGTGTAGATCGTGCCCTTCAGCTTGGGATGCGGCTCGGCGGTCTTCGCCGCGATCGCAACATTGGCGCCGTCACGCGCCGCCCGCAGCGCGATCGCGAGCCCAATGCCGCGGCTCGCACCCGAGATGAACAGCGTCTTGCCTTTGAGCGATGTCATGAGAACCTCCTGTGAGGGAAGCACAAACCGACGGCTCCCTCTCCCCTTGTGGGAGAGGGTTGGGGGTGAGGGGTACCTCTCCGTACGGCATACTGCTTGGATAGACCGCGACCCCTCACCCGGATTGCATCTCTCGATGCAATCCGGCCTCTCCCACAAGGGGAGAGGCGAAGCGGAGCAAGCGGGACGGCCATCACATCACCTCACGTTCTACCCACCCGCATGCAACACGCGGCCGCGCGTTTCCGGCAGCGCGTAGGCGGCGATGAAGAACACGGCATAGGCCGCGACCGCGAAGATCGCGATCGCGTTGGCGAGCGTCGTCGTGGTCGACAGCGCGCCGACCAGGAACGGAAACAGCGCGCCGACGCCGCGGCCGAAATTGTAGCAGAAGCCCTGGCCTGAGCCGCGCAGCCGGGTCGGATACAGCTCGGTCAGGAATGCGCCCATGCCGGAGAAGTAACCCGAGGCAAAGAAGCCGAGCGGGAAGCCCAGCACCCACAGCACCTCGTTGGACAGCGGCAATTGGGTATAGAGCAGCACCACCGCGATGGCGCCGATCGAGAAGATCAGGAACAAATTGCGCCGGCCGATCCGGTCGGCAAGCCAGGCGCCGACCAGGTAGCCGATGAAGGAGCCGATGATCAGCGTCGCGAGATAGCCGGTCGAGCCGACCACGGAGAGCTTCCGCTCGGTGGTCAGGAAGCGCGGCACCCAGAAGGTGATGGCGTAGTAGCCGCCCTGCATGCCGGTGCCGACCAGCGAGGCCAGCAGGGTGGTCTTCAGGATCGGTCCCTGGAATATCTCCCATAGCGCGGCGGGTCCGGTGCCGGACGCCTGCTGCTGCGCCATGGTCGCGGCGGAGATCTCCGGCTCGGTGACATAGCGGCGCAGATAGAACACCAGCAGCGCCGGCAGCGCGCCGATCACGAACATCCAGCGCCAGGCGTTTTCCGCCGGCAGGACCGAGAACAGGATCGCCTGCGCCAGCACCGCAAGGCCCCAGCCGATCGCCCAGCCCGACTGCACCGAGCCGACCGCGCGGCCGCGATATTGCGGGCGGATGGCCTCGCCGATCAGCACCGCGCCGGCCGCCCATTCGCCGCCGAAGCCGAGGCCGAGCAGCGCGCGGGCGATCAGCAGCTGGTCGAAATTCTGCACCACGGCGCAGACCAGCGAAAAGAACGAGAACCAGATGATGGTGAGCTGCAGCGTCTTCACCCGCCCGATCCGGTCGGAGAGATAGCCGCCGAGCCAGCCGCCGACCGCGGAGGCCAGCAGCGTCACGGTACCGGCGAGCCCGGCGGTGCCGGCATCGACTTTCCACAGCGTGATGATGGTGCCGATCACAAGCGGATAGATCATGAAATCCATGCCGTCGAGCGTCCAGCCCGAGGCGCAGGCCCAGAACGTGCGCCGCTCCTGCAAATTCATGTCGCGGTAGAAGGCGAGGAGGCTGGTGTCCTCGATCTCTGCGACTTCGATCGTTTTGGATTCGGCCGTGCTCATGCGCGTTCCCCGGAGAAATCTTTCACCGGCTGTTTGCGATCCGCGGCCGGAGTTGCGCGGATCGCCAATCTATCGCGATGTCACAGGCAGAGCAAAGCCGCCTTTAGTACCCGGCGGCCTCTGAGCCTCGCGTGCGCGGATCCGGCGCGCCGAGCAGACCATTGGTCGTAACCACGATCGAGTTCGCGGAGGAGTAGCCGAGCGGCTCGACCAGCTTGTGCCCTTTGGCCTTCAGCTCGGCCAGCACCTCGTCGGGAAAGCCGCGCTCGATCCGGACCTCGTCGGGCAGCCATTGATGGTGGATGCGGGGTGCCGCGACCGCGGCTGCGATGTCCATCCTGTAGTCGATGACGTCGACGATGATCTGCGTCACGGCTGATATGATGCGGCTGCCGCCGGGCGATCCGGTCACCAGCACCGGCTTGCCGTCCTTCAGCACGATGGTCGGCGACATCGACGACAGCGGGCGTTTGCCGGGTCCCGGCAGATTGGCCTCGAAGCCGACCAGCCCGAACGCGTTGGAGGCGCCGGGGGCGGCGGTGAAATCGTCGAGCTCGTTGTTGAGCAATACGCCGGTGCCCTCCGCAACCAGGCCGACGCCGTAGGGAAAATTCAGCGTGTAGGTGTTGCTGACGGCGTTGCCGCTGGCATCGACGACCGAATAATGCGTGGTGTTGTCGCCCTCATGCGGCTGCTTGGCGTTGCGCACGTCGGTCCAGGGCGTGGCCCGGGCAAGGTCGATGGTCGCGCGTTGCCTTGCGGCATAGTCCTTGTCGACCAGCAATTGCGTCGGCGCGTCGACGAAGGCGGGATCGCCGAGATAGCGGGCGCGATCGGCATAGGCCCGCTTCATCGCCTCGATCATGACATGCAGAGAGGCGGCCGAACCCTGCTTCATGTCGGACATCGGAAAGCCCTCGAGGATGTTGAGGATCTCCAGCAGCACCACGCCGCCGGACGAAGGCTGCGGCATCGAGACGATATCGTGGCCGCGATAGCTGCCGCGGATCGGCGCGCGGATCACCGGCTGGTAGGATTTCAGATCGGCAAGCGTGAAGATGCCGCCGGCATTCTTGATCCCGCTGACCAGCTTTTCGGCAACCGCGCCTTCGTAGAAGCCGCGCGGTCCCTGTTCGGCGATCGCGGTCAGTACGCCGGCGAGATCGCCCTGGATCAGGCGGTCACCCTCATGCAGCGGTGTGCCGTCGGCGTGCGAGAACGCCCTGGCCGAATTCGGCCAGCGCGACATCCGGCGATACATGTCGGACAGCGTATCGGACGTATCATCGGTGACGATGAAGCCGTCGCGCGCCAGGTCGATCGCGGGTTTGAGGATCTGCGCCAGTGTGAATTTGCCCGAGCCGTATTTCTCCAGCGCCAGCGCAAGGCCTGCGACCGTGCCGGGCACGCCGATCGCAAGCGCGGAGTTGCGCGATTTGTCGGGATCGGGCTTGCCCTCGGCATTGAGGAACATGTCGCGCGTTGCAGCTTGCGGCGCGGTCTCGCGATAGTCGATCGCGACATCTTCATTGTGGCCGGCGAGATGGATCACCATGAAACCGCCGCCGCCGATATTGCCGGCGCGCGGATAGGTCACCGCCATCGCAAAGCCGGTGGCGACCGCGGCGTCGACCGCATTGCCGCCCTGTCGCAGGATGTCGGCGCCGACCCGCGCCGCGAGTTTCTCCTGCGCCACCACCATGCCGCTTTCGGCGTGAATACTGCTGGTCGTATCAGTGGCTGAAGGCTCGTAGGCGCGGCGCTGGACCTGACCGAGGGCGGGCGCAGCGATGCCGATTACCAGGAGAGCGGCAAACAGCCGCCGCGACATCGTTGCTGTCAGCGCCATCGAAGTGTCCTGCCCTGTTGGTCGCCGTATCAGCAAAACCGGCTCATGCTATATGGGAACGGATCGAAGCGGCAAAAGCCTGCCTGTAGTTGAGCTCAAGGAATATCTTTCGCGATGACGGCAACACTGCAGACGGGCACCGGCGAAGCGAAGGCCACCACCAAGGTCTATCCCGGCCGCGCTGCCGTCATCAGCTGGATCTTCTTCGACTGGGCCGCGCAGCCTTACTTCACGCTGATCACGACCTTCGTGTTCGCTCCCTATTTCGCGAGCTTCGTCGCATCAGATGCCGCGAGCGGGCAGGCGCTGTGGGGCTTTGCGACTGCCGCGGCGGGGCTTGCGATCGCGCTGCTGTCGCCGCTGCTCGGTGCAATCGCCGATGCCAGCGGCCGGCGCAAGCCATGGATCGCGGTGTTCGGCGCGCTGCTCGTGATCGGCGCGAGCGCGATGTGGATCGGCAAGCCAGGCAATCCAGACATCATCCCGATGCTGCTGCTGGCCTACGCGATCGCCAGTGTCGGCGTCGAATTCGCGACCGTGTTCAATAATGCGATGATGCCGACGCTGGTGCCGCCCGACCGGATCGGGCGCCTCTCGGGCACCGGCTGGGCCACCGGCTATGTCGGCGGCATCCTCAGTCTCGTGTTGGTGCTCGGCTTCCTTGCCGCCAATGCGGAGACCGGCAAGACGCTGTTCGGCTTCACGCCGCTGTTCGGGCTCGATCCGGTCATGCACGAGGGCGACCGCATCACCGGGCCGCTGACCGGGCTGTGGTTCATCATCTTCGTGACGCCGATGTTCCTGTTCACGCCGGACTACCCGGCGAAGCGACCGATACGCGAGGCGCTCGGCGAAGGCCTGCGCGACCTCAGGGAATCATTGCGAAGCCTGCCGAAGCAGACATCGCTGGCGTGGTTCCTGCTGGCGAACATGATCTACACCGACGGGCTGGTCTCGCTGTTCGCGTTCGGCGGCATCTATGCCGCCGGCACGTTCGGCTGGGATACGATCCGGATCGGCACTTTCGGTATCATCCTCGCGATTGCCGGGACGTTCGGCGGCTGGATCGGCGGCAAGCTCGACGATGCGTTCGGGCCGAAGCGCGTGATCACCGGCAGCCTCATCATCCTGCTGTTTGCGATCGTCGTGATCCTCACCGTGAACAAGGATTCCATCCTGTTCATCCCGGTCGCGCCGCCGGTGCCCGGCGGTCCGTTGTTCGCGGGCGTGGCCGAGCGCGCCTATATCGTGCTGGGCTGCCTGATCGGGGCCACCGGCGCGCCGCTGCAGGCAGCCTCGCGCTCGCTCTTGATCCGCCTCGCGCCGAAGGATCGCATCGCGCAATATTTCGGCTTGTTTGCGCTGACGGGAAAGGTGACGTCGTTCATCGGCCCGCTGCTGATCGGTACGATCACCGCGGCCACCGCGAGCCAAAAAGCCGGCATGGCGGTGCTGGTGGGGTTTTTCGTGGTGGGACTGGCGCTGCTGGCGAGGGTGCGCCAGTAACTTACGATCGTCGTCCCGGCCAAGCGAAGCGCGAGCCGGGACCCATGACCACGGATGTTCAAAGTAGGCGTGCTGGAGCCCAACGCGTTCTAACAACGCACGCCTGTGATTATGGGTCCCTGCTCCCGTGCGCAATTGCGCACTAAAGCGCGATGATATTTGGTTGAATCGTCATCGCGCTTCAGCTCTTTGTTTGAGCATGATCTTTTCGAGAAACCGCTTCGCACGTTTCCGGATCATGCTTTTATCAGTGCAACCCGACCTGGCCGGCTTCCCAGCCGAGCATCGCCTGCTTTCGGGTGATACCCCAGTGGTAGCCGGTCAGTGCGCCGCTCTTGCCGAGGGCGCGGTGGCAGGGCACCACGAACGACACCGGGTTGCGGCCGACCGCGGCGCCGACGGCGCGCGAGGCCTTCGGGCTGTTGATGTTGCAGGCGATGTCGGAATAGCTCACCGCGCGGCCCATCGGGATCTTGAGCAGCGTTTCCCACACCCGCACCTCGAAGTCGGTGCCGATCAGAACGACGCGCAGCGGCTGGTCCGCCCGCCATAACCGCGTGTCGAACACGCGCTGCGCCAAAGCGGTGGTGCCGTCGGTGTCCTCGACATAGGTCGCGTTTGGCCAGCGCCGCTTCATGTCGGCGAAGGCGGTCTGCTCGTCGCCGGGGTCGGCGAAGGCAAGACCTGCGAGCCCGCGGTCCGTCGCGATCACGATCGCGGTGCCGAACGGCGAGGGGTGGAAGCCGTAGCGCAGCGTCATGCCGCCGCCGCCGGTCTTCCATTCGCCCGGCGACATCGCCTCATGGGTGACGAACAGATCGTGCAGCCGTCCCGGTCCGGATAGGCCGGAGTCGAGCGCCGCGTCGAGCACGCTGGCGGAATCGCGCAACAGGTTCTTGGCGTGGTCCAGCGTCAGCGCCTGCATGAAGGCTTTCGGCGTCAGCCCGGCCCAGCGGCGGAACAGATGGTGCAGTTCATCCGGCGTGACGGCGGCGGCATCGGCCATCGCTTCGATGGTCGGCTGCGTCCGCCAATGCTCCGAGATGAACGCGATGGCGCGCCGCACCGAGTCATAGTCGCGCAGCGCGGCGTTCTGGAGGCCCGGCTTGGCCAGGCGCTGGTCGTGTATGGCGAGTGTCATCATGGTGTCTGATTTAGGAGCCATGGCGCATCCAAACCACCCGATTTCCGACAAGCGCGATTAGACGACGGGGTTGTAAGTGGGGCCGCGCTTCGCGGTGTTCAACGCCGTGGTCAAGGCCTTGGAAAAACTGGCCTTTTCGTCCGGGCTCAGGAAGCTGCCGACGCTGACCCGGCGGCCCCGGGAGACCAGATAAAGCCGCTCGATGCCGAACTCCTCGTGCGAGATCTGCTCGAACCGCACCCACAGCGGATTGAGCACCCATTCGGCGACTTGGCCGCGGTGGCTGATCCTGCGCACCCGCAGCTCCGAGGGCGTGACGGTGATCTCCTCGCTCGCTTTGGCGGTGCGGAAATTGACCTTGAAGGCCCAATAGATCACCAGCACGTCGAGGCCGAAGAAGCCGAAGATCGGCCAGGCGCCGAGCCACCAGAACACCGCGCCGGCGACGAAGCTGATCACCGTGACGAGCGACATCAGCACGATGAAGCCGGTGCGATTCAGCGAGCGATGCGGTGTCAGCAGCGCCGAGAACAGCTTTGGCTCGGCCTCGGTGCCGGCCGCCTCGGCGTCGTTCGCGGGATCAAAATCGTTGCCTGCAGTCATGACGTATCAGTATATCCCGTTCATGGCCAAAATCATCCGCTCTCAGCGCGCCGGCACCTCAAGCGTTCGGTCGGCGCCGAAGAAGAAAGTCGCGAAAGCGGCAAAGCCGCTGTCCAAAGGCACGGCAAAGAAGGCGCCCGCAAAAAAGGCCGCCAGGAAGGCTGCAAAGCCGAAGCCGTGGACGGCGGAGGAGGTCTACGAGGCCTTCGATCGGTTCCGCAAGGCCAATCCCGAGCCGAAGGGCGAGCTCGAGCACCTCAACCCCTACACGCTGCTGGTTGCAGTGGTGCTGTCGGCGCAGGCGACCGACGCCGGCGTCAACAAGGCGACGCGGCCGCTGTTCGAGGTCGCCGACACGCCGGAGAAGATGCTCGAGCTCGGCGAAGAAAAGGTCCGCGACTACATCAAGACCATCGGGCTCTATCGCAACAAGGCCAAGAACGTCATCGCGCTATCGGAGAAGCTGATCGCCGAATTCGGCGGCGAGGTGCCGCGCACCCGCGCTGAAATCGAATCATTGCCCGGCGCCGGCCGCAAGACTGCGAATGTCGTGCTCAACATGGCGTTCGGCGAACGCACGATGGCGGTCGACACCCACGTGTTTCGCGTCGGCAACCGCACCGGGCTCGCGCCCGGCAAGACGCCGCTCGAGGTCGAGCTCGGATTGGAGAAGGTGATCCCGACCGAGTTCATGCTGCACGCCCATCACTGGCTGATCCTGCATGGCCGCTACACCTGCCTCGCGCGCGGGCCGCGTTGCGAGGTATGTCTGATCAACGATCTCTGCCGGTGGCCGGAGAAGACCGTCTGAGCCATGATCGGCGTGGTGTGGTAAGAGGCTCGTCCGGCGTTCCGGTGCGTGACCGAGGAGTGTGGCGTGACAGAGCAGGTTCAAGAGGGTTCACCACGAGTCACCCAACCGGCTCTTGCTCCGGCGACAGCGCCAGACGCACCGAAATCTGCGACCAGGGGTTTCTGGCGCCGGTTCGCGATTCCGCTGTTTGCAGTGCTCGTCGCGCTCGCCTTCGTCGTCGTGGCGACCTCGCGCTGGAACGCGTGGGTCGGCAGCGCGACGATCCAGACCACCGATGATGCCTATGTCCGGGCCGAGCTCACCCAGCTCTCGAGCCGCGTTTCGGGCGAGGTGTTGACCGTCGCCGTCTCCGATTTCCAGCGCGTCAAGGCCGGCGATCTCCTGGTGCAGATCGATCCTGCCGATTACCAGGCGCAGGTCGCGCAGGCGGAGGCTGGCGTGGTCGGCGCGCAGGCCGCCCTCGACAACCTCAACAACCAGGTCGAGCTGCAATATGCGACGATCGCACAGGCCGAGGCCTCGCGACTGTCCGCTGAGGCACAGCAGACCCTGGCGCGCCAGGAGCAGGAGCGTCAGCAGTCGCTCTCGCAAACCGATGCCGGCACGCGGCAGCGCCTCGAGCAGGCGACCGCATCCTACGCCAAGTCGGAGGCCGACGTGCAGGCCAGCCGCGCGGTGATCGCGGCGCAGCGTCATCAGCTCGAGGTCCTGCAAGGCACCAAGAAGCAGCGCGCCGCCGATCTCGACGCCGCCAAGGCCCTGCTTGCGTCCGCCAAGCTCAAGCTCGGCTACACCAGGATCGCCGCGCCGTTCGACGGCGTCACCGGCGAGCGCCAGGTGCAGCCCGGCGATTACGTCAACATCGGCACCAACCTGGTCAATGTCGTGCCGCTGCCGAACGTCTATGTGATCGCCAATTACAAGGAGACCCAGCTGACCAACGTCAAGCCGGGTCAGCCGGTCGCGGTCACCGTGGATACATTCTCCGGCCAGACGCTGCGCGGCATCGTCGAGCGCATCGCGCCGGCGAGCGGATCGCAATTCGCGCTGCTGCCGCCCGACAACGCAACCGGCAACTTCACCAAGGTGGTGCAGCGGATTCCGGTGCGGATCCAGTTCGACAAGGGCCAGCCATTGCTCGATCGCCTGCTGCCCGGCATGTCGGTCGTGACGAGGATCAACACCGGCGAGGCGGTCGCCAATGCCGGAAAGTGATGACCCTGATCGCGGCCCGGTCTCGCGCGGCGACGTCGCGCGCTATCCGCTGTTCGCGGTCGTCGCCGTGCTGCTCGGCGCGTTCCTGGCGAATTTCGACAGCCGCCTGACCACGGTCGGGCTGCCCGATCTGCGCGGCGCGTTCTCGCTCACTTTCGACGAGGGCGCCTGGCTCTCGACCGCTGCGATCGGCTCGCAGATCTTCGTGGCGCCCGCGGTGGCCTGGCTCGCCACCGTGTTCGGCCTGCGCCGCGTGCTCGGCATTCCGAGCCTCATCTATGCCGTGGTCTCGCTGACCATCCCGTTCGTGCGCGACTACACGGCGCTGATCGCGCTCAGCATCGCGCACGGTATGCTGCTCGGCACCTTCGTGCCGGCGACGCTGATGATCATCCTGCGCAACCTGCCGATCCGCTGGTGGGTGCCGGGGATCGCGTTGTATTCGATCCGCGTCGGCTTCGCGCTGGACTCGTCGAGCTCGCTGGTCGGCTTCTATGTCGAGCATCTGGGCTGGCAGTGGCTGTACTGGCAGGGCGTGGTGATCGCGCCGCTGATGGGCCTGATGGTCTATCTCGGCACGCCGAAGGAGCCGGTCAATCGCGACCTGCTGCACCATGCCGATTGGGGCGGTATGCTGCTGCTCGGCGCCGGCGTCGCGATGGTCTATGCCGGGCTCGACCAGGGCAACCGGCTGGACTGGCTGTCGTCGGGCACCGTGATGGCGCTATTGATCGGGGGCGGGCTGTTGATCATCGCCTTCGTGATCAACGAGATGGTCGCGCCCCGGCCCTGGGCGCATTTCAACGTGCTGTGCTCGCGCAACATCGGGCTCTCGCTGATCGTCATCCTGCTGTACACGCTGACCAGCCTGTCGAACTCGTCGCTGGTGCCGAATTTCCTCGGCAGCGTCGGCGCGCTGCGGCCGGAGCAGTCGGGCGTGCTGCTGTTCACCTATGGCGCGCTGCCGATGTTCGTGCTGGTGCCGATCTCAATCGTCCTGCTCCGCCATCTCGATCCGCGCGTCGTCGTGGTGTTCGGATTCTCGGCCTTCGCGGCCGCCAATCTCTGGGGCACGCAGCTGAGCCACGTCTGGGCGCGGGAGGATTTCACGGGCATCGTCCTGCTCACGTCGGTGGGGCAGGCGCTGACGCTGCTGCCGATCATCATCATGGCGCTGTCGAACTCCGACCCGTCGCGGGCGACCGCGTTCGCGGCCTATATCCAGATCATGCGGCTCGGCGGCGCCGAGATCGGCATCGCATTGATGGGAACCTGGCTGCGCGTCCGTGAGCAGATTCATTCGAATTATCTCGGACAGCATGTCCAGGGCGGCGACGTCGACGTCGTGAATCTGCTGAAGCGGCTGGCGGGTGAATTTTCCAGTCACGGCATGGGGACGGCGATGGGGCGGGCCGTCGGCACGCTGGCGGCGCTAGTGCAGCGCGAAGCCAACACGCTCGCCTATATTGACGGCTTCTGGCTGTGCTTCTGGCTCGCGATCGCGGCGCTGGTCCTCGTCGCCTTCATCACCCGCGCGCCGCAGGGCCCGCTGTCGCCGGTGTCGCTTGGTTTCATGAAGAATCTGCTGCGCAGGCCCGGCGCCGCCGCTTCCTGATCTGGCGAAAGGCGCAGCCCGGATGTCGCCGGCGGCGTGCTGCCGGAGTCAATTTATAGTGACTGCCGCGCTCTCTCTATCGCGCCGGTGCCTGAAATATTTTGCGTACCGCGTGGTTCCATAACCGGGGGAACTGGAGCCACGATGATCGAGACCAAGCAGACGGCCGCGCTTGTTTCCATGGCGACGGCGGTTCCACCGCATCTATTCCATCAGGGACAGATCCTGCAGGCCGCGCGCAGCCTTCTTGCCGACCGCTATCCCGAATTCGAGACGCTCTCCAGCCTGTTCGCCAACACCGGCATCCAGCATCGCCATGGCGTGAAGCCGATCGAATGGTATCTCGAGCGGCGCGGTTGGCCGGAGCGAACGCAGGCGTTCCTGGAGGGCGCCGAGGCGCTGTTCGTCGATGCCGCCGGCAAGGCGATCGCGGCCGCCGGCCTGACCGGCAGCGAGATCGATACCGTGGTCACGGTGTGCTCGACCGGCATCGCGACGCCGACGCTGGAGGCGCGCGTCGCCGGCAAGCTCGGCCTGCGGCCGGATGTGTCGCGTGTGCCGGTGTTCGGTCTCGGCTGCGCGGGCGGCGTGTCGGGCCTCTCGATCGCGGCGCGGCTGGCGCAGGCGCGGCCGGGCACGAACGTGCTGCTGGTTGCGCTCGAACTCTGCACGCTCGCGGTCCGCCACGATGAGCTGACCAAGGCGAATATCGTCGCAGCCAGCCTGTTCGGCGATGGCGCCGCCGCGCTCGTGCTGCGTGCCGGTGACGGCGGTGCGACGCGGATCGAGGCGTCCGGCGAAAAGCTGTGGCCGGATACGCTCGACATCATGGGCTGGACGGTCGATCCGGAGGGATTCGGCGTCGTCTTTCAGCGCACCATTCCGGATTTCGTCCGCGACCATGTTGGACCGGCCGTTGCCGAAATTCTCGCGCGGATGCAGCTAACGACCGATGACATCGACCGCTTCCTCTGCCATCCCGGCGGCGCCAAGGTGATCGCCGCGCTGGAGCGCGCGCTCGCGCTCGATCAGGGCACGCTCGATCACGAACGCGATGTCATCGCGGCATGCGGCAACATGTCGGCCCCGACGGTTCTGTTTGTTCTCGAACGCGCCCGCGCCAGGGGATTGCCGCCGCGCGCGCTGCTCACCGCGCTCGGGCCGGGCTTCACGCTCAGTTGCGTCGCGCTGAGGCACGCGGCGTGAACCTCGCTTCGGTCATCCTTGCGCTGGTCACGCTGCAGCGCTTCGGCGAGCTCGTGCTGTCCCGTCGCAACACGGAGCGGCTGCTGACGCGAGGCGCCATCGAAGTCGGCGCCGCTCACTACCCGCTCATCGTGCTGCTTCACGCGGGCTGGCTGACCGCGCTGTGGATCTGGGGCCGTAACCAGGATGTCAACCTCGCCGCATTGGCGGCTTTCGTGGCGCTGCAAGGTTTGCGGCTGTGGATCCTCGCCGCGCTCGGGCCGCGATGGACCACGCGGATCATCGTATTGCCGGGAACGCCGCTGGTCGCATCCGGGCCCTACCGGTACTTTCCGCATCCGAACTATGCCGTCGTGGTCGCTGAGATCGCGCTGCTCCCGCTGGCTCTGCACCTGTCGGTGCTGGCGTTGATCTTCACCGTGCTCAATCTCACGGTGCTTGCGATTCGAATTCGCGCCGAGAGCCGCGCGCTCTCGGTTTCCGACTGGCCACGCATCAGCACGCCATGAGCGCGCGGGCAGATCAGCAAGCCGACAGCCCATCGGCTGCGACCTGGGCAGGCTTCCTCTTGATGTGCCTCGGCATGTTCATGGCGATCCTCGACATCCAGGTCGTCGCGACCTCGCTGCCGACGATCCAGCGCGCGCTGACGATCTCGCCTTCCGCGATGAGCTGGATCCAGACCGCCTATCTGATCGCGGAGGTGATCGCGATCCCGCTGACCGGACTGCTCACCCATGCACTGTCGCTGCGATGGTTGTTCGTCATCGCCGTCAGCCTGTTCACCATCGCGTCGGTCGGCTGCGCCTTCAGCGGCGGCTTTGCCGTGCTGCTGACGTTCCGCGTGCTGCAGGGATTTTCCGGCGGCGTCCTGATCCCCGCGGTGTTCTCCGCCGTGTTCACGCTGTTTCCGGCGCGCCTTCATCCGGTCGCCACCACGATCGGCGGCGCCATCGCGGTGCTTGCGCCGACCGTTGGACCTGTCGTCGGTGGCTGGATCACGCAGACCTGGTCGTGGCCCTGGCTGTTCCTGATCAACCTGGTTCCGGGCACGATCGCGGCGCTGGTCACGCCGTTGCTGCTGCCGAAAGAGCGGATGCATCTTCGCGCGTTCTCCAGGCTGGACAAATCGTCGCTGATCCTGCTCGCAGCGGCCCTCGCAAGCCTGATGATCGGGCTGAAGGAAGCGCCGCAGCGCGGCTGGGCCTCGATGCTCTGCCTCAGCCTGCTGATCGGAAGCGTTGCCGGGATCGCGCTGCTGATCCGGCGCACGCTCCGCGCGGCGGATCCGATCGCGCAATTGACCTTGTTCCGGCGGCGTTCGTTCGCGATCGGCTGCGGCCTGAGCTTTTGCCTCGGCGTCGGTCTCTACGGATCGACTTATCTGATGCCGGTCTTCCTCGGCTTCGTCCGCCGCCATGACGCCTTCGAGATCGGCACCACCATGCTGGTCACGGGAGCTGCGCAGCTCGTCGCCGCGCCGCTGGCGGCCTTCCTCGAAAGTCGCGTCGGCGCGCTGGCGTTGACCGCGACGGGCTTTGCCTTGTTCGCGTTCGGTCTGGGTCTCAGCGCCTTCCAGCCTCGTACGGCCGATTTCGGCGAGATGGTCTGGCCGCAGGTCGTGCGCGGCATCGCCATCATGTTTTGCCTGCTGCCGCCGACACGGTTTGCACTGGGTTCGCTGCCAGAGGACGAAATTGCCGACGCCAGCGGATTGTTCAACCTGATGCGAAATCTCGGCGGCGCGATCGGGATCGCCCTGATCGACACCATCCTCTACGGGCGCAGCCCGATCTATGGCGAGGATTTTCGTGCACGCCTGCTGGCAGGCGATATCAACGCGGCGCAGGCGATCGGGCTCGATCCGATGTTGCTGATCAACCGACCGCTGGGTCCGCCCGACGAGGCGACGGTGGCGTTCATCCGGCCGCTGATCGAACGGGCCTCGCTCGCACTCACCGTCAACGAGGCATGGGCAATGCTCGCCTGCGTGGCGATCGCAGGATTGCTGCTGGTGCCGTTCGCGCGGGCACCGGCGTCTCTCCAGGTGCCGCGAGAAGCGGACTAGCTAGATTGAAGAGACGTTGCTTCGCCGCGCCGGCTCGATCAGCTCGCGGCGCGGGCCCGACAGCCGCTTGTACATGTGGACCATGAACGCCATGCCGAACAGCGGCGTCGCCAGGTTGACGATTGGGATCGAGACGAAGGCGGCGATGAACAGGCCCGCGGTGAATACGGTCGCCGCATTCTCCTTGCGCATCGCCTTGGCATCATCAGGCGAGCGGAAGCGCATCGCCGCGAGCTCGAAATATTCGCGGCCGAGCAGCCAGGCGGTCGCGATGAAGAAGATGATGAAGCCCGCGCCCGCGAACAGCACGAACGGCAGCGCGACCACGTAGACCAGGATGGTCAGCAGCGCCGTCTTGACGCCCTCGATCGTCGCCAGCGTGACCGGCAGCGCCACGCCGGGATGGTCGGCCGGATAGTGCTCGCGCTCGACATGGTCGGCGACGTCGTCGACGAACAGGCTCGCCATCAGCGAGGTGATCGCCGGCATCAGGAAGATGCCGCCGAGCACGACGCCGAGGCCGGCCGAGATCGAGATGATCCAGGACAGCACGTGCAGCGTGGAATGGAAGCCGGGGCCGAGCATGCCTTCGGCCCAGACCTCGCCGGTGTCGGCAAACCAGCTCAGCAGCCGCTGCAATCCGATCGCCAGCACGGTGATCAGCACCAGCGCAAGCCCGATCGAGCGCCACAGGATCGAGCGCATCGGCGGCGAAAGGATTTGCGAAAGCGCCTTGACGGCGGCATCAAACATGACTGGGCTACCTCTGCAAATTAACGAGCGAGAGGTAGCCACCCAATATGGCTTCGGCAAGTGCCGTGTGTGCCGCGGTTCGACTCGAATTGCCTCAGGCGACGAGCGGCTTGCCCCGGACGTTGGGTCCCCAGACACCGATAGTCACAATCACGATCACCATCGCCGCGGTGATCAGGCCGAACACGCCGCCGACGCCCGCCTCCTTCAACATGAACGCCACGATGAAGCCAGAGAAAGTCGCGCTGAGCCGGCTCATCGAATAGACGAGCCCCGCCGCACGCGCCCTGATAGCGGTCGGGAACACCTCGGTCTGGTAGGCGTGATAGGCGTAGGACAGCGTCATGTTGGCGCCGGTCACCAGCACACCGCTCGCGATCAGCAGCACAGGCGCGGTGAGTTGCGCGAAGGCGAGGCCGAACACCGAGATCGCGGCGGCCGCGCCGCAAATGATCCATTTGCGCTCGAAGCGGTCGGCGAAGGTTGCGGCCAGGAGCGGCGCCAGCGGATAGGCGAACGCGATGATGAACGAGTATTGCAGGCTCTTGGTGACGTTGATGCCCTTCTCGACCAGAAGCGCCGGAACCCAGTTGGAGAAGCCGTAGACGCCGAACGCCTGGCAGAGATTGAAGATCATGAACAGTACGACGAGCGAGGCGTAGGGCGGCCTGAACAGGTCGGCATAGCCGGTCTCGGCCGGCGCACGTGCCGGCGCCATTGCGGCGGCCGGGGCGGGGCGCAGCGCGGCCGTGCCCGATGAAGCCTCCAGCGTCCGCATGATCCGCTCGGCTTCAGCCGAGCGGCCATTTCGTGCGAGCCAGAGCGGGCTTTCCGGCACGTAGAGCCGCAGCACCCAGATGATCATGCTGGCGGCCGCGCCGATCAGCACCACCCAGCGCCAGCCGTCGATGCCGTAAGGCGTTGCCGGCACCAGCCACCACGACAGTGCGGCGACGATCGGCACCGCCGACAGCATCACAGCCTGGTTGATCGCAAAGGCCCGGCCGCGCATCCAGCTCGGCACCAGCTCGGTGATGTAGGCGTCGATGGTGATGACCTCGATGCCGATTCCGATCCCGGCGATGAAGCGCCACAGCAAGAGGCCGCCAGGCGTGGTCTGGCACGCCATGATGACGGACGCTGCGCTGTAGAACAGCAGCGAGTAAGTGAAGACGGCCTTGCGCCCGTAACGATCGGCGAGGAAGCCGAGGCAGAAGGTGCCGATGAACAGGCCGGCGAAAGTCGCCGCGACGAAGGCGCCGATGCCGGAGAAGCCGAAGAAGGCCTGCGTCGTCGTGGTCATCAGCCCGCTGCGCGCGAGGCCCGGCGCGATATAGCCGGTGAAGAACAGATCGTAGATTTCGAAGCAACCGCCGAGCGAGAGCAAAATCACCAGCCGCCAGACATAGCCGGACGCCGGCAGCGCCTCGAGCCGTCGTGAAATCTGGTCCGGTCCGCTTGTCGTGTTGACGCGATCGGCAACCGAGCCGAGTTCGACGGCGCTCATGTTGGTCCTCCCCGTGTGGTCCAGCGGCCGCCTTTCTTGCGAAGGCGTGTCATCCGCGCATGTTTGGCAGCCGGGAGCCAGAAATCCAGACGAACATATCGAAGAGATCGTTCGATATTTTCGATCGTACTATCCAGGACGCGCTTTCTTGACGCGAACCGGCGTCCATCCCGCATCGCGTGCGGGACAGGCTTCGCTTGAAAGCGCTTCAGATCAGGAGCGTCGCCTCCCAGGCGCCGCGGCCCACCTGGTCTGCGATCAGGGCGCGGATCAGGCGGCACATTTCCTCCATGACGTAAGTCATGGGGCGGTTGCGCAGGCGGCAGAGATAGAGCGTGCGGGTCAGTTTCGGTTCGATGACTTCGCGCGCGACCAGCAATCGTGCCTTCAGCGGCTCGCTGACGAAGTGAGTCGTTGCGATCGTGCAGCCGAGGCCCGCGATCAGCGCCCCGATCATGCCGCTGGTCGAGTTGAGATGCATGATCGCATTGGCCTCCAGCCGCTTGAGCGGCACGGGATCATCGACCAGGGCGCGCGCGGAGAGCCCGTGCCGCAACAGGATCAACGGCAGCCGTGCCACTTCCTCGAAGCTGATCGGGGCCTTTCTGCCGATCAGTTTCTCGGTGCCGACGCAGAACATCTGCTCCTCCAGCACCGGCTCGGCCACCAGGTCTTTTTCCGACGGCGGATTGTAGACCAGTGCGAGGTCGACGTCGGAGCTCAGCAGGTGCAGCAGCGTCGCGCCGGAGAGACTCTCGGTCAGCGACAGCTTCAGGTTCGGATATTTGGTCAGCACGGTCCGCATCAGCGGCACGCCGATCGCCTTCATCCCGGAATTGGCCATGCCGATCGAGATGTCGCCGGCGATCTCGCTGCCGCCTTCCCTGATCTCGCGCTCGGCCGCCGCCATGGCACGCAGGATGATGCGGGCATGCTCGTAGAGCCGCTCGCCCGCCGCGGTCGGTTCCATGCCGCGCGGCTTGCGCTCGAACAGCGGCGTGGCGAATTCGGCTTCCAGATTGGCGATGTGGTGGCTCAGCGCTGACTGCGCGACATTGGCCTGATCCGCCGCCCGCGACAGGTTGCGCTGCTCGTAAACCGCGATGAAATAGCGAAGCTGGCGCGAATCCATGGGTTCAGCGTTCTAGAACGACGAATGCACTATTCGACAGATTATATTTTTCAGATAGCGTGCGGAAGCCTAACCTGCGCCAACTACTCAAAACGAGCGCAACGAGCACGGAGAAACCGATGACCGGGAGCGGACTGCCGCTGGAGGGTGTGAGGGTCGTCGAGATGACCCACATGGTGATGGGGCCGACCTGCGGGATGATCCTGGCGCAACTCGGCGCCGAAGTGATCAAGGTCGAACCTCCGGCCGGCGACAAGACCCGCTCGCTCGGCGGCATGGGCGTCTCGTTCTTCCCGCTGTTCAACCGTGGCAAGCGCAGCGTGGTGCTCAATCTCGCCAAACCTGAGGACCGCGACACCATGCACCGGCTGCTCGCCGGCGCCGACGTGTTCCTGGAGAATTTCCGCGACGGTCAACTCGACAAGCAGGGTCTCGGGCCCGAGCAGCTGCGCGCGAAATACCCGCACCTGATCATCGCCGGCCACAAGGGCTTTCTCTCCGGTCCCTATGATCATCGCCCGGCGCTCGATGAGGTCGTGCAGATGATGTCGGGGCTCGCCGCGATGACCGGTACCCGCGACAAGCCGCAACGTGTCGGCTCCTCCGCCAATGACATCATGGGCGGCATGTTCGGGGTGATCTCGATCCTCGCCGCTCTCTATCAGAGGCGCTGCGGCAAGGCTGACGGTGCCGACATCCGCATCGGCCTGTTCGAGAACTGCCTGTTCCTGGTTGCCCAGCACATGGTCGAATACGAGATGACCGGGCGCAAGCCGCGTTCGATGCCGGAGCGCGAGCACGCTTGGCCGATCTACGACATCTTCGATGCCGCCGGCGGGGATCGCATCTTCATCGGCGTCGTGACCGAAGGCCATTGGCAGAGTTTCTGCCGCGAATTTGGCCTGACGGAATTCGCCGACGATCCGACATTGCGCAGCACCACGGACCGCATCATGGCGCGCGACCGGATCATTCCGCGCGTCGCCGAGGTGATCAAGGGCTGGAACGTGGCCGACCTCTCGGCGCGGCTCGACGCGCTCAACATCTGCTTCTCGCCGATCAACCGGCCGGAGGATCTGTTGCAGGACCCGCATGTGTTGCGTCCGGGTGGCCTCGTTCACAATGTCAATGTCGATGGCAAGCCGTTCCGCGTCCCCGCGCTGCCGGTCGAATGGAACGGACGCCATATCGGCGAAGGCCTGACAGTGCCGGTGCTTGGCGCCGATACCGAGGCGGTCCGTGCCGAGCTCGATCAACAAACAATTTCGTCAACTGGAAACGCTGCGTGAGGCTGACATGACCCGGGTCCACGATATCTATCCCAACGACAGAGTGAGCCTGCGCGAGGTCGGCCTGCGCGACGGCCTGCAGCTCGTGAAGACGTTCCCCTCGACCGCGGCGAAGCAGCGCTGGGTGCGCGACGAATATGCCGCCGGCGTCCGGCATTTCGAGGTCGGCTCGTTCCTGCCGGCCAAGACCTTCCCGCAATTCGTCGATGTCCGTGACGTTATCGCCACTGTCGCCGCGCTGCCTGGCGCGCATGGCGTCGCGCTGGCGCTGAACGAGCGCGGCGTCAATGAGGCGCTGGCCTCCGGCGTCGCCGAGATCGCATCGGTGGTGTCGGCGACCGAGGAGCACAGCCAGGCCAATGCCAACCGCTCGCGCGAATCCGCGATCGAGAACATCAGGCGCCTCTGCGAGCTGCGCGACGCCAGCGCGCACAGGCCGCTGGTCAATGCCGCGATCTCGATGGGGCTTGGCTGCTCGATCGTCGGTGCGGTCGATCCGAACGAGGTGTTGCGCCTCACCGAGAAGCTCTACGAGGTCGGCGTCGACATGGTCGCGATCGCCGATACCGTCGGCTATGCCGGACCGAAGCAGGTCGGCGAGCTGACCCGTGGCGCGGTGAAGATCGCGGGCTCCAAGCCGGTCTGCGTCCATCTGCACGACACGCGAGGAATGGGCATTGCCAATGCCTCGGCCGCGCTTGATGAAGGCGCCCGCGTGCTCGACGGTTCGCTCGGCGGCCTCGGCGGCTGCCCGTTCGCGCCGGGCGCCACCGGCAATGTCGTGTTCGAGGACCTCGTCTTCCTCTGCGAGAGCAAGGGATTTCCGACCGGCATCGATCTCGATCGCCTTATCGAAGTGCGCTCCATCCTGAAAGCTGAGATGCCGGGCGAAACGCTCTATGGCGGCCTCGCCCGTGCCGGCCTGCCGCGTGGCACGAGAGCGAAGGCGGCGTAGCGACGTTCGTAGATGGGGCAACGGGCCGGCCCGTTACCCATCTAAGCTGCCGTGCATCCTTAATCGTGCCCATGCCCGCGCTTGCGCGGCTTCTTGTCCGCCGCGGTCGGGATCATCACGACGCGGCCGTAGCGCACGCCGCGCTCGGCGATGACGTGGTCGGCGAGATGGCGGACTTCGCTGCTGGCGCCCTTCAGCGCCGTCACCTCCATGCAGCTGTCGTCGTCGAGATGCACGTGCAGCGTCGCCAGCGACAGGTCGTGATGGCCGTGGAAATTCTGCACCAGCCGCTTCGACAGGTCGCGCGCGGCGTGATCATAGACATAGACCAGCGCGGCCACGCACTGCCCTGACGGCGCCTCCTCAGCGCTTTGCTGCAAACCGGCGCGCGCGAGGTCGCGGATGATCTCGGAGCGGTTCTGGTAGCCGCGCGCCTCGGCGGCGGCGTCGATCTCCGCGAGCAGATCATCCTCGATGGTGATGGTGATGCGTTGCATGGACTATCCGTGTTGCTGAGCGCCAGTATGACATTTCTCTTGTAACGTCATACTACGCTTGCTAGCGTTCGCTGGCCGGGTTTGGTTTGTGCTGGTGCGGTTGTCGCGTGACTGTAACAGGTATCATGCGGGGGCATGGGTGTTGCGTCGTACTGTTTGGCGGATATTTCCCGCCGCATCCATTGCAGCGTGCGCGGCGGTCGCCGAAGCGCAGACCGTGGCTGTCACACCGAGCCAGCTGCCGCCGGTCACGGTGACGTCGCCTGCTCAAGCGCCGCCCAAGCGCGCCAGGCCGTCCCAACGCCCGCGCCATGCTGCCGCCGGCGGCCACAGGCCCGCAGCGCTGCCACCGAGTCCGCCGAATTCCCCGAACGACGGAATCACCGCCGGCGCTGCGACGATCCCTGCCGCCAATCTGCAACCCGCCGCAGCCAGCGAGCGGCAGATCAGCGGCGAGCAGTTGAACGCGCGGCCGGTCTCGCGCGTCGGCGAAGTCCTGGAGGCGGTGCCGGGCCTGATCGTCACCCAGCACTCCGGCGAAGGCAAAGCCAACCAGTATTTTCTGCGCGGCTTCAATCTCGATCACGGCACCGATCTCGCCATCAGCGTCGACGGCATGCCGGTCAACATGCTGACCCATGGCCACGGCCAGGGCTATGCCGACATCAACTTCCTGATTCCGGAGCTGATCCAGTCGGTCGACGTCCGAAAGGGGCCGTATTATGCCGACAAGGGTGACTTCGCGTCCGCCGGCGCTGTCGACATCAACTACCTCGATCGGCTCTCGAAGAACATCGTGGAGCTGACCGCCGGCAGTTTCGGCTATCAGCGCGCGATGGCCGCAGGCTCGACGAAGGTGGGCGACGGCACGCTGCTCGCAGCTTTCGAGGCCAACAAGTACAACGGCCCGTGGGACGTGCCCGACGACGTCCGCAAGCTCAACGGCGTGCTGCGCTACAGCCAGGGCACCGCGACCGACGGCTTCTCGCTGACCGCAATGGCCTACTCCAACGGCTGGAATTCGACCGACCAGGTGGCGCAGCGCGCCATCGACCAGGGCCTGATCGGCCGCTACGGCTCGCTCGATCCGACCGACGGCGGCACGTCGAGCCGCTTCAGCCTGTCAGGCAATTGGGCGCAGTCGAGCGATTACGGACAGACCAAGCTCAACGCCTATGTGATCCGCTCGTCGCTGCAGCTCTACAACGACTTCACCTACTTCCTCGACGATCCCGTCAATGGCGACCAGTTCAGCCAGACCGACAGGCGCACCGTCTACGGCTTCGATGCCAGCCATGCCGCCGATATTCGCATCGCGGGCATCGATACCCAGGCCCGGGTCGGCGTGCAGACCCGCTACGACGACATCAATGTCGGCCTGTTCAAGACCGCGCAGCGCGAGATCCTGTCCACGGTGCGCAACGACCAGGTGCAGGAGGGCAGCGTCGCGCTGTGGGCCGATACCACCGCGCGCTGGACCGACTGGCTGCGTACCACGGTCGGCATTCGCGAGGATTATTTTGCCGGCCATGTGCTGAGCGACACGCCGCAGAACTCCGGCAACGCGCAGGCGGCGATGACGAGCCCGAAGGCCGGCATCGTGCTCGGTCCGTGGTCCAAGACCGAGTTCTACGGCAATGCGGGGTTCGGCCTGCATTCCAACGATATCAGGGGCGCGACCATCACGGTCGATCCCAACGACAAGGTGACGCCGCTCGAACGCGTGCCGCTGCTGGTGCGCTCGAAGGGCGCCGAGTTCGGCATCCGTACCAGGGCGGTCGACGGGCTGACCTCGTCGCTTGCGGTATTCGTGCTCGACTTCGATTCCGAACTGCTGTTCGTCGGTGACGCCGGTACCACCGAGCCGAGCCGGCCGAGCCGGCGCGTGGGCGTCGAGTGGACCAATCAATACAAATTGCTGCCTTGGATGAGCCTCGACCTTGATCTGGCCTATACCCGCGCTCGCTTCACCGATTTTGATCCGGTCGGCAATTTCATTCCGGGGGCGCCTAGCTGGGTCGCCAGCGGCGGCGTTACCTTCGGCCGCGATACCGGCTGGTTCGGCAGCCTGCGTGCCCGCTATTTCGGCCCGCGCCCGCTGATCGAGGACGACAGCGTCCGCTCGCTGTCGTCGTTCATCGTCAACGCCCGCGCCGGCTATAAGTTCGACAATGGGATGCGGCTGCAGCTCGACGTCCTCAATCTCTTCAACGCACAGACCAATCAGATCGAGTATTACTATCTCTCCCGTCTGCCGGGGGAGCCGATCGACGGCGTCGCGGACCGTCATGTGCATCCTGCTGAGCCGCTTGCCGTCCGGCTGACGCTGGCGGCAACGTTCTGATCAGTCGCGCGTGCGGCGGCTCGAGCTGAAATCCTCGACGCCGGGCTGCACCGGGGCGGTTTCGCGGGAGGGCGGTACGATCAGCAACACGACTCGGCGCGTCCGGCCGGGCCTGCCCAGCAACGTTGCCTGCGCATCGAACTCGGAACGAAAGAGGTTGGTGGCGCGCGACGCCGTGCGTGCCATCCAGCTCAGGCAGTCCGCCTGGTCTGCGAAGCACAATGCGGCCCAGCCGCGATCGAGCGTGGTCTTGCGCGGCAAACCCCAAGTGTACTGATAGGCGAACGGCCGGGCATAGAACGGATGATCCGGGCTGTAGAAGGCGGCAGCGAAGGCGAGTGCGTCGTCGCCGCTGACCGAGACGAGCGGCGTCCCGACCGCATGGTGCCACCGTGCGGTGAGCTCGGTCGCGATCGCATGATAGAAGCTGCGGCCCTCTTCATAACCGTAAGCGTGGCGATAGAGCGCGTGGATCGGCGCGCCGGCGGCAACCGCGAGAATGGCAATGCCCGCCACCATGACGGTCAGGTTGACCGCGTAGAAGCGCTCGATCGGGTAGCTCGTTCCGCACACGATCAGCACGATGAACAGGAAGAGGCCCTGCACCGCCCAGAGCGAGGGCAGGTCGGTGCCGATCGCAAGCGACACGATCGCCGGAAACAAGATGGTGCCGATTGCGACCAGCAGCAGCAGGCGGAGCCCCGGGTTCATTGCGCGGAAATCGGCCGGCAGCTGCGCCAGCCTTTGGCCGGCAATGAACACCCAGGTCACCGCCGCGACCGAGAGCGCCGCGATCAGCCCCGTGATGAAATAGGCCACCTCCCACAGCGCGGCGACATGGTCGACGCCGGCATGCGCGAGCGCATAGTCGAATGTCGTTGCTCCAGTCGTGGCGAGCCAGTGCAGATGCGGGCCGAGCACCAGCATTCCGGCCAGCGTGGAGATCCAGGGTGAGGCCGACAGCAAATAGCGGCGGCGATCCGGATGCAGCACGGCCGCGAAGACGAAGCTCGCGACCAGGAAGATCGAATAATATTTGCCGAGCATCGCGAGCGCGCAGGCCGCGCCGGCCGCGATCGCCCAGCCGAGTTGCCGTGGCGCCTCGAACGCGCGAAGGAAGCAGTAGGTCGCCAGCGGCCAGGATGCCAGCAGCACCGTGTTGGCGTTGAACCGCTGGGCGTGGAATTGATACACCGGCAGCAGCATCGCCAGCAGCAGGACGATCACCCGCTTCTCGCCACGGACAAAGCGGCGCGAGATCAGGTCGACCGCCCACAGCGCCACGGCTGCATTGACCATCGCCATCAGCTGCAGCGACCAATCGGTCAGCGGGAAAACCGCGGTCCATCCCCGGGTGATCCAGCCCATCATCGGCGGATGCTTGTGGTATCCCCACGCGAGGTGCCGGCCGAGCGTCCAGGTCTCGAGCACGTCGGGGTGCAGGCCGGCGCCGAGATAGGCGACGACCAGATACGCCGTCCAGACTGCGACAAAGAGTGCGAGCAGCAGCGGGATCGACCAGCCGGTCTCGATTCCCTCCAGCCAGATGTTGAATGGACGGCGCCAGCGCGCCGGATGCTTCTCCGACGCCGCGGCCATCGCCGAGAAATCTATCAACCGAAGCACCGTAAAACTACCGAATGAAAGCGAGCGAGAAGCGCACGCACCCTAGTGATGCGGTAGCGAGAACTCAACGACGAAGCCGGACGATGAGGCGGATTCCAGATGGTGGTCGACGAGTCCCGCTATCCCCGCGTGGGCTCCGCGGCCATCACTTCCGCAGCCGGAAGCGGCGCCTCTTCGTCAATCGCTTCAGGAACAAGCGGCGGCGACCTGTGCTCTGGAAACACACTGAATTCGCCCGCTACCTCCTGGAGCGGCTTCTGCTTGTCGGCCCAGTGCAGGGCCGTGTAGTCGAAACCGTGCACGATGGTGGGTTTGACGATTTCGAAATAAGGCGAGATGTCGAAGTCGCGCGGCATGTAGAGCGAGGAATCGCGGATATGCAGGATCTCGCGGCGCGCCTTGCGGCTGGCGGCGCGGGTGATCTTGGGCAGGATCGGATAGCGCACGGCGTCGAAGGCCTGCGCGATCAGCGCCGAGCAGATGATCTTGGTCGGATCGCCGGAGCCGAACGCGATCATGCGCCGCCGCCAGCGCTGCGGGATCGGCAGCGGAAACAGATAGCGCGCGAGGTCGACGATGTTCTTGGTGTCGTAACCGAAGCCGATCCGGTTGATGGCGTAGCGGCACACCGTGGTGCGGTCCTCGTAGGACAGCCCGACCGGCCGGCAGAGCCGTGTGTGGTAGGTGAAATATTTCGACAGCGGCGCGGAGGTCACGCCCTCGCCGACATTGGCCTCGATCAGCACGTGTTGTTCGCCGTCAGGCTCGAACGCGCCGTCGATCGGTCCGACAAACAGTGCGGCGTGCGACCAGGTCGACTGCGTCAGGTATTTGATGATGCCGGAGATCCGGTTGTTGCCCTCGACCAGCAGGACATCGCCCTCCTGGATGATGCCACGCAAATGGTCGGGGTCGCTCGGCGTGAACGGCTCGTAGCCGGGCACTTCCTTCGACAGGTACCCCGCGATCCATTTACCGACGGTATCGAGCATTACGCCCATGGATTCCCCCCAGCGGTTCTATGACCGCTTGTCTCCACCTAATCATGGTCGCAAGCCGTTGCAATTTAGTTCATGCGCTCAGTCGATCAATCATGATTGATTTACCATGAGTGTTGCTGCGATCGGTGAGATGCGGCACAGTTCGCGAAGCGTTCCCATTCTCTGCAAGTCCCCGGAAACCATGCCAGAAGCTATGTCATGCCCGTGAACCGCCGCGATTTCCTGTCGGCGTCCGCAGGTCTTGCGCTGGCGCCGGTGCTGGGCGGGCGGGCGCTTGCTGCGCCGCTGCCGCGCGAGGCCGATATCGTCGTGATCGGCGCCGGTGCCGCGGGCATTGCCGCGGCGCGACGGATCGCCGCCGCGAACCGCAAGGCGATCGTGGTGGAGGCATCCGGCCAGGTCGGCGGCCGCTGCCAGACCGACGCATCGACATTCGATGTGCCGTTCGACCGTGGCGCGCGCTGGATGCACAATCCCGAAACCAACCCGATGATCCGGCTGGCGCGTTCCGCGGGCCTCGACATCGTCACGGCGCCTGCGGGCCAGAAGATTCGCATCGGTCGGCGCTACGCCCGCCCCGGCGAGACCGAGGAGTTTCTGGCGGCGCTGGTGCGCGCCAATCGCGCCATCGACGACGCCTCGCGCAAGGCCGATATCGCCTGCGCCGCTGTGATGCCGAAGGACCTCGGCGATTGGGCCGGCACCGCCGAATTCCTGCTCGGCGCCAGTTTCAGCGGCAAGGACCTGAAGGATCTCTCCGCCGTCGACAAGGTGCGCGCGCAGGACCGCAACACCGCGATCGCCTGCCGGCAGGGCCTCGGCGCGCTGATCGCGAAACTCGGCGAGGGGCTGCCGCTCGTGCTGTCGACGCCGGCGCAGCGCATTCTGTGGAGCAATCGTGACGTGGCGGTCGAGACGGCTTCCGGCAAGATCGTCGCACGCGCCGCCATCGTCACCGTGTCGAGCAACGTGCTGGCGAGCGGCAATATCAAGTTTGCGCCCGAGCTCCCGAAGCGCTCGCTGGATGCCGTCGCGAAACTCGGCCTCGGTAGCTACGATCGGATTGCGCTTGAGATTCCCGGCAACCCGCTCGGGCTGTCGCACGATGACGTCATCATCGAGCAGAGCAATTCGACCAGGACCGCGCTGCTCTACGGCAACATCGCCGGCTCCTCGCTGTGCACGATCGATGTCGCGGGCTCGTTCGGCCGCGAGTTGTCGGCGCAAGGCGAGAAAGCGATGGCTGCGTTCGCGGTGGAATGGCTGACCAGGCTCTATGGCAGCGAGGTCGGAGCATCCATCAAGAAGACCAGCGCGACGCGCTGGAATGCGCAGCCCTTCATTCAAGGGGCAATGTCGGCCGCAGCCCCCGGCGCGCAGTTCTCGCGCCGGATCCTGACCGAGCCGATCGGTGCGATGTATCTGGCGGGTGAGGCCACCCATGAGACGCTGTGGGGAACGGTCGACGGCGCCTGGGAGAGCGGCGAACGCGCGGCCGACGCCGCGCTGCGCAGGATCGGCGGAGTGAAGGAGGCCGCGCCGGAGACGCCGGCACCTGCCGCCAAACACAAGCGCCGCACGCCGCGATCGGCCGAGCCGATGAATTGAGTGTCGGCTGAGATCGGGCTTCGCTACTGGATTTGCGGGCAGATTCCGCCGCATAACAGATGTCGTCCCTGCGAAAGCAGGGACCCATAACCACGAATCGTTGTTGGGGAGCGATGTTGGAACGACGGCTCCCGACCGCAACATCTGCTGCGGCGTATGGGTCCCTGCGTTCGCAGGGACGACATCGAGTGTGTGGCCGCAGGGCCGCGTCCTGCCCAACTCACTCGTCATTCCGGGACAGCCCGCAGGGCTGAACCCGGAATCCATTCGTCCACGGCACAGGCGGCCCGATGGATTCCGGGTTCTCGCTTCGCGAGCCCCGGAATGACGGTGAGATAAGATCGCGCCCCTCACACCGGCAGCTTCAGCTCCATCAGATCCTTCGCGACCACGATCCGGCCCTTGAAGTTCGTCTTTACGTCACGGGTCCAGTCGTCGTCGGTGACATCGGGGTCGTCGCCGGGGACGAAGTGGCTCAGCACCAGCGTTTTGACGCCGGCGGCAGCGGCGATGCGGCCGACGTCTTCGGTCGAGGTGTGGCTGTCGAGCAGGTGCTTCTTCAGAGTCGCGCCGTTCTTGGTCTTTGCGACGAGGCGATCGACCGCCGGGATATAGAGGCATTCGTGCACCAGCACGTCGGCACCTTTGGCGAACTCGGCGAGCTTCGGATTGTAGGCGGTGTCGCTGGAGAACACGACGACGCCATCCGGCGTCTCGAACTTGTAGGCGAAGTTGTCCGTGATCGGCGGATGCGGCGTGCGGAACGCGGTGACCGTGACATCCGATGTCTTCAGCACCACGCCATCGTCGGTGATGTCTTTCGCGATCAGGAGCTTGCGCGGGTCGGGGCGGCCTTCATCCGCGATCCGGGTCTCGACGTCGAACTTGTTCAGCTCCCAATATTCCCGGGTCATCGCCTCGATGCCTTTGGGACCGAACGAATGGATCGGCGTCGAAAGGCCCGCTGCCCAGGCGTTGTAGAACAGATTGCCGTATTCGAGATTGTGGTCGGAATGGTGATGGCTGATGAAGATGTATTTCACCGAGGGAATCGGCACGCCGGCGGTGACCAGCTGCCGGCTGACGCCCATGCCGCAATCAATGACAAAGGGGGTGTCGTTGACGACGAGCAGATTGGCTGGATTGGCAGCGCCGATGCCGACGCGCGGGCCACCCTTGGTGCCGAGGAACACGATCCGGGTGCGTGGTTTTGCATTCTGCGCGCGCACGACAGGCGACGCGAGCATGGCGGCGCTGCCGAGCGCCAGTTTCAGTGTAGTGCGGCGATCGATCATGGTGTTCCTCCCGCAGACGTCTTCCGAGTTCTGCCGACCCTAGCCGCCGCGCAAAATGCCATCAAGCGCCCGCAGGCCGACGATGACGGCGGCAGCGATCAGCGCGGAGCAGATCGTACGAAACACCTGCTCGCTGGCCTTGCCGACGCGATCGGGCGCCCCAGCCAATAGGCGACGATCGGCGTGCCGCCAGGTGCGAGCGGAGCGAGCTTCGAAGGATGAATCGGCCACAGTCGGGCCGTCGACCCTTCGAGACGGCCGCTACGCGGCCTCCTCAGGGTGACGGTGACAGGTACTCCGCATGCGGGAGAGAGAACAGCGGATCGCTCGCGTCGCCATCACGCACGCGGCGTCACGCCCGCAGCGTGCCGCCGGTCTTCTTGGTGACTTCGGCAACGACCTTTGCCGCAACCGCGTCGATCTCCTGGTCGGTCATCGTCTTCTCGCGCGGCTGGATCGTCACCGCGATCGCGATCGATTTCTTGTCGGAATCGATGCCCTTGCCTTCGTAGACGTCGAACACGGTCACGTCAGTGATCAGCTTCTTGTCGACATTCTGCGCTGCGCGGACGATGTCGCCCGCCTTGACGCTGCGGTCGACGATGAAGGCGAAGTCGCGCGACACCGGCTGGAATGCCGAGAGCTCCAGCACCGGCTTGGCGCGCGTCGCCCGCTGCTTGCCCTGCGGGATGCGTTCGAGGATCACCTCGAACACGATCATCGGGCCGTCGGCGCCGAGCGCCTCGGCCGCGCGCGGATGCAGCTCGCCGAAATAGCCGAGCACGTTCTGTGGACCGATCTGGATGGTGCCGGAACGCCCCGGATGCAGCCAGGCAGGGCCGCCCGGCACGATCTGCAGCGCCTGCACCGGCGCGCCGGCAGCTGCCAGCACGGCGAAGGCGTCGGCCTTGGCATCCATCGCATCCGCCGTGGCCGCACCGGTCCAGTGCCGTCCGATCCCCTTCGACGAAGCGTAGCCATGGCGCACCCCGGAAGCGGCCACCAGCTGGTCTTCTGGACGATCGCCACGGAACACCTGGCCGACCTCGAACAGCGCGACGTCGGGCGTGCCGCGGTTGATATTGGCCTGAACGGCCGCGACAAGGCCGGGCAGCAGGCTCGGCCGCATGTCGGAGAGATCGGCCGCGATCGGATTGGCGAGCACGAGCTCGCTCTGGCCGCCGCCGAACAGTTTTGCCGCATCATTGGTGATGAACGACCAGGTGACGGCTTCCACCATGCCGCGGGCGCCGAGCGCGCGCTTGGCGCGGCGGGTGCGCAGCTGCATCGGCGTCAGCACCGGCTTGCGCGGCTCCTCGCCGCGCTCGAACGGCGTCATCGGCACCTTGTCGACACCGACGATGCGCACGATCTCCTCGACGATGTCGGCCTTGCCCTGCACGTCGGTGCGCCAGGACGGAACTGCGACCTTCACCACAGGGCCGGTACCGGCCAGCATGAAGCCGAGCCGGGTCAGGATCAGCTTCACCTCGACCAGCGGCACCTCGATCCCGGCAAGCCGCTTGACCTCGGTGAGCGGGAAATCGATGACGCGATCCTCGCCGAACTGCTTGCCGACCACGACGTTCTCGGACGGCGTGCCACCGCACAGCTCCAGCACCAGCCGGGTCGCGAGCTCGAGCCCGGGCACCATGAAGGCCGGATCGACACCGCGCTCGAAGCGATAGCGCGCGTCCGAATTGATCCCGAGCTTGCGGCCGGTCTGCGCGATGTTGATCTCGTTCCACAGCGCGGACTCAATCAGTACATCCGTCGTGTTGTCGTCGCAGCCCGAGGCCTCGCCGCCCATGATGCCGGCGAGCGATTCGACGCCGTGCTCGTCCGCGATCACGCAGACATTGCTGTCGAGCGTGTAGGTGCGGCCGTCAAGCGCGAGCAACGTCTCGCCGTCTTTGGCGCGGCGGACCGTGAGGTTGCCCGTCACCTTCTTGGCGTCGAACACGTGCAGCGGGCGGGCGCGGTCGTAGGTCATGAAGTTGGTGATGTCGACCAGCGCGTTGATCGGGCGCAGGCCGATCGAGGTCAGCCGCTTCTGCAGCCATTCCGGCGACGGACCGTTCTTGACGCCGCGCACCAGCCGCAGCGCGAAGCCCGGGCACAGCGTGGCGTCTTCCACCTTGACCTGGACCGGGCAGGGGAATTCGCCCTTGATCGGCTTGATCCCGGGATCCTTGAACTTGCCCATGTCGGCGGCGGCGAGATCGCGCGCAATGCCGTGCACGCCGGTGCAGTCCTGCCGGTTCGGCGTCAGGTTGATCTCGATCATGGGATCGCCGAGCCCGGCCCAATCGGCATAGCCCTTGCCGAGCGGCGCGTCGCCCGGCAGCTCCATGATGCCGTCGTGATCTTCCGAGATCTGCAACTCAGCCGCCGAGCACAGCATGCCGCGGCTCTCGACGCCGCGGATGGTGCCGACGCCGAGCGTGATGTCCTTGCCGGGGATATAGGTGCCGGGCGGCGAGAACACGCTGATCAGCCCCGCACGGGCGTTCGGCGCGCCGCACACCACTTGCACCGGCGCGCCGCCGTCGCCGGTGTCGACCATGCAGACGCGCAGCCGGTCGGCATTCGGATGCTGCTCGGCCGAGATCACGCGCGCGATGGTGAACGGCGCAAGCGCCTTCGCCTTGTCCTCGATGTTCTCGACCTCGAGCCCGATCATGGTGAGCTTGTCGGCGAGCTTCTCGAGCGGCTCGTCGGTCTCGAGATGTTCCTTCAGCCAGGAGAGGGTGAACTTCATGACGATGATTTCTCTTGTCCCCTCTCCCGCTTGCGGGGGAGGGTTAGGGTGGGGGCTCTCTCCGCGATGGCAGCGGCGATTGTTTCGAGGACGCCTGCACGATTTGTCATGACGTCGAGATTGCTGAAGCGAAGCACCTTGAAGCCTTTCGCTTCGATAACGGCCGAGCGCGCGGCATCGGCGCGTTCTCCTTCGTCTGAAAAGTGTTGACCGCCGTCGAGCTCGATCACGAGCTTTGCCGCGTGGCAGACGAAATCGGCGATGTAGTTGTCGATTGGCACCTGACGGCGGAAGACTGCACCGTTCAGTCGATTGCCGCGCAGCTCAGACCAGAGGATTCGCTCGACATCGGTCGCATTCTTGCGAAGCGCACGTGCGTTGGAACGGAGTCCCTCGGAGACCTTCCAGTCCGGATGTTCGGGATCGACCATTAGCAGCCCCATTGCGGCGAGACCCCCACCCCAGCCCTCCCCCGCTAGCGGGAGAGGGAGTCCGACCGCTCTCGTCGACAGGGTCTTCGTATCCATTCGAAGCCGGTGAGCGTACTCCATCCATTCCTTCTCCCACTTGCAGGGGAGGAACAGGGTGTGGGCTCGCGCCGCGTCGGTGGTCTCAACGAGACTCACGAACTCAATCCCCCCGCGATGGTCGGGATGTCGAGCGGCTTGAAGCCGTAGTGGTTGAGCCAGCGGATGTCGTTCTCGAACAGCTGGCGGAGGTCGGCGATGCCGTATTTCAGCATCGCGATGCGGTCGATGCCCATGCCCCAGGCAAAGCCCTGGTAGACGTCGGGGTCGATGCCGCAGGCGCGCAGCACGTTCGGGTGCACCATGCCGCAGCCGAGAATCTCCATCCAGTCCTCGCCCTCGCCGAAGCGGATCTCGCCCTTGTCGCGGCGGCACTGGATGTCGACCTCGAGCGACGGCTCGGTGAACGGGAAGAACGACGGTCGGAACCGCATGTTGATGTGGTCGACCTCGAAGAACGCCTTGCAGAATTCGTGCAGGATCCATTTGAGGTGGCCGAGATGCGAGCCCTTGTCGATCACGAGGCCTTCGACCTGATGGAATTGCGGCGTGTGGGTCGCATCTGAGTCGATGCGATAGGTGCGGCCCGGGCAGATGATGCGGATCGGCGGCTTCTGGCTCAGCATCGTGCGCACCTGCACCGGCGAGGTGTGGGTGCGCAACAGCATGCGCGAACCATCGTCCTTCGGATTGAAGAAGAAGGTGTCGTGCATCTCGCGGGCCGGATGGCCTTCGGGGAAGTTCAGCTTGGTGAAGTTGTAGTCGTCGGTCTCGATGTCGGGACCTTCGGCGACCGCAAAGCCCATGTCGGCGAAGATGGTGGTGAGCTCGTCCCACACCTGGCTCAGCGGATGGATACGGCCGGTCTCCGCCGGCGCATCGCGCAGCGGCAGCGTGACGTCGATGGTCTCGGCGGCGAGACGCGAATCGAGCGCGGCCGCCTTCAGCACGTCGCGCCTGGCCGCGAGCGCCTGCGTCACCGCATCCTTGGCGAGGTTGATCTTCGCGCCCTCGGTCTTGCGCTCGTCCGGCGACATCTTGCCAAGGGTGGCGAGCAAAGCCGAGATCGAGCCCTTCTTGCCGAGGGCTGCAACGCGCACCGCCTCGAGGGCGGCCTCGTCAGCAGCGGAGGCGATCTGGTCGAGGATGGATGTTTCGAGCGTTGCGAGGTCGGACACGGTCAATTCCTGCGCTGAGCATGATCCGGCGGGAAGAGCCGGCTTCCGAACCATGCGCCAAAATTCGGCTGGGTTGTCGCCGCCCGAAGGCCGTAACGTCAAGCAAAAAGCCGGTCATTTCGGGCTAACGGCCGGCTGCATTGAACCCAGCGCGGAGACCGGGCTACCCAAGGGGAGCTGAAGGAGACCCACGCGATGTTGCTGCGATCTTGCCTCGCCGTGCCGGCGGTCCTGTTGATGCTCGGAACGGCACGTGCCGCGACCGAGGAATGTCCCGCCAAATCGACCCAGATGGACGACATCATCGCCGAGCTTCAGAAGGCGCCGAGCTGCAACCGCGCGATGAAGATTTTCGAGGCGTGCGAATACGGCGCCAGCGGGGACGTCCAGTTCGGCGAAGTGGTCGAGAAGAAATGCGAGGCGGACTTCCTGTCCGGCCTCGGCGCTTCGCAGAAGAAGCTCTACGCCGGCCAGCTCAAGCGCTGCGACCACAAATACGATAACGAAAGCGGCACCATGTACCGCTCGTTCACGGCGTTCTGCCGGGCGATCGTCGCCCAGCGCTTTTCGCAGAAGGCGCTTAAAGCGGGCCCGAAAGCCCGCTAGGCCTTTGTTTTGAGCATAGTCTGATCGGAAAACCGGTACCCACTTTTCCGGATCATGCTCAGATCAGGCAGCCAGCGCCGCCTTGGCCTTCTCGGCGATCGCCTGGAACGCGACCGGCTCGTGGATCGCGAGATCCGACAGCACCTTGCGGTCGACGACGACGCCCGACTTGGACAGGCCGTTGATGAACACGCTGTAGGTCATGCCGAACGGGCGGACCGCGGCGTTGATGCGCTGGATCCAGAGTGCGCGGAAGGTGCGCTTCTTGCGCTTGCGGTCGCGGAAGGCGTACTGGCCGGCCTTTTCGACGGCCTGCTTGGCGACGCGGATGGTGTTCTTGCGGCGGCCGTAATAGCCCTTGGCGGCCTTGTAGACTTTCTTGTGCTTGGCGTGAGCGGTCACACCGCGTTTGACGCGAGACATGACGGAAATCCTTGAGATCTAGAAGAGACGGGGCGCCGCGCGAGGGGCGGCAGGGTTCAAGCGAATGAGCGCGATCAGGCGTTCGGCAAGAAGTACTTCTTGACGTTGTCGCCGTCGGTCTTGAACAGCACACGGGTGCCGCGGAGCTGACGGATCTGCTTCTTCGTCCGCTTGATCATGCCGTGGCGCTTGCCGCGCTGGGCGTGCATGACCTTGCCAGTGGCGGTCACCTTGAAGCGCTTTTTAGCGCCCGACTTGGTCTTCAACTTGGGCATTTAGCTCTCCTATTGCACAGCACGAAAATCGCCCCGAGAGGCGTCCGGCCGGCTAAAATGCTCGTTAGAGCGTTGAAAGTGCTATGGTTTTTTCCGAATTGAAAGAACCTGCACTAGACGTCGCCACGGCAGCCCTTGATCAGCCGGGCGGCGAAGGCCCGGCTTATGACAGAGGATCGGCGGTTTTGCAACGTTTGAAGCGGGAAATCGGGGTCGGAACCGGGTAGTCCCCGTTGGCTGCATCCGGCCTACGAGAAACGAAACAGCCCGCCAGATCGCCTGACGGGCCGTTCAATTTCAACAAAGCGACTCATTCGAACTAGCGCGGCGCCAGCACCATCACGACCTGGCGGCCCTCGAACTTGGCGTCCTGCTCGACCTTGGCGAACTCGGCAACATCGGCCTTCACCTTGTCCAGCAGCTTGGTGCCGATCTCCTGGTGCGCCATCTCGCGACCACGGTAGCGCAAGGTGATCTTGACCTTGTCGCCTTCCTCGAAGAAGCGCTGCATCGCGCGCATCTTCACGTCATAGTCGTGATCGTCGATCATCGGGCGGAGCTTGATTTCCTTGATCTCGACGACCTTCTGCTTCTTGCGAGCTTCGGCGGCCTTCTTCTGCGCGGAATATTTGTACTTGCCGTAGTCCATGATCTTGCAGACCGGAGGACTGGTGTTCGGCGAAATCTCGACGAGGTCCATGCCGGCTTCCATGGCCATCTTGATGGCCACCATGGTTTCGACGGTGCCCTGGTTGACACCATCGGCATCGATCAGCTGGATCTGTGCGTTGCGAATCTCATCATTGGTGCGCGGCCCGTCTTTTGCGACTGTGGGCGGGGCTCTATTGGGACGGCGAATGGGTAACTCTCCAAAGTTGTGAAAGGGAGGCGGATATTTTGAAGCAAGACGCTGCGGCGGGCAAGCGAAGTCGCTTCCTTAAGCGGCAAAACCGTCAATTGCGAGGCATTTTGGCCACGCCCGGCACATATAGCGGGCACATCTGCTCCGCAAGGCATGCCGGCTGCCGTTGACCGCTGCCACGTGACGATTGAAAAGCAGATGTCTGACACGCGAGTGACCGAACCATGAGCGAAACCGCCGCATCCGGACAGGAACCCGCCTTCATCGAGGTCGGCGAGGGCCGGGAGGCGCGCCGGATCGCGGTGCGCGCCCGCGCCGGCGGCGCCAGCAGCGCGCCTGGCCTGGTCTGGCTCGGCGGCTTCAAGTCCGACATGACCGGCACCAAGGCGCTCGCCCTCGACGCATGGGCCGCCGAGCACGGCCGCAGCTGCGTCCGGTTCGATTATTCCGGGCACGGCGAATCCGGCGGCGAGTTCGCCGACGGCACGATCGGCCGCTGGCTCGAGGAGAGCGTTGCGGTGTTCTCGCAATTCTGCAGCGGGTCGCAGGTGGTGATCGGCTCCTCGATGGGCGGCTGGATGGCGCTGCTGCTCGCGCGCGAGATCGCGCGGCGAGGTGGCAGGAAGGCGCAACTCGCCGGCCTTGTGCTAATCGCACCAGCGCCCGACTTTACCGAGGAATTGATGTGGAAGGGCTTCTCGCCCGAGATCCGCGCCGAGATCGAGACCAAGGGCGTGTGGCTGCGTCCATCCGAATATGGCGACGGCTCGCCCTACCCGATCACCCGCAATCTGATCGAGGAGGGCCGCAACCATTTGTTGCTCGGCAGCCAGATCGACGTCGGCTGTCCGGTGCGGATCCTGCAGGGTGCGCAGGATCCCGACGTGCCGTGGAAGCATGCGTTCGCATTGGTGCACCGGCTGCCGGCCGAGGACGTGGTGCTGACCATGATCCAGGACGGCGACCACCGGCTGTCGCGGCCGCAGGACATCGCGCGGATCATCGCCGCGGTGGCGGAGATCGGTTAAGCTCCCTGCACAGGGAGAAGCCAATGGACACGACAACAATGCTGCGCGCGTTCTGCGACGCGGTCGAACGGCGCGACGGCAAGCGCTTTGCAGACCTGTTCACCGAGGACGGCGTCTATCACGACGTGTTCTACGGCGCCTTCGAGGGGCGCGCCAAAATCGCCGAGATGATCGACGACTGGTTCTACCGGACCGCGACCGATTTCCGCTGGGTCATGCACGATCCCGTCAGCGACGGCACGATGCTCTACGCGCGCTACACGTTCAGCTACCGATCGACCCTGCCCGAGGCCAAGGGCGCGCGTGCGATGTTCGAGGGCGTCGCGATCATGCGGCTGCGCGACGGCAGGATCACGGAATACCACGAGGTCGCCAACACCGCGCCCGCCTTCGTCGATCTGAACTTCGCACCGGAGCGGATCGCCAAGATCGTCGGCAAGCAGGGCATTGCGCTGCGGGCACGGGAAGAGATGAAGCGGCATTTGGCGTGAGCTATTCTCCGCCGTCATTCCGGGGCATCGCGAAGCGATGAGCCCGGAATCCATTTTTCCGTCAGCGCCTGCGGCCTGATGGATTCCGGGCTCGCGCTTCGCGCGCCCCGGAATAACGGTGGGGAAGTCCTACGGCGGCGGCGGGTTGCTCATCGGCTTGCGCTGGGCGAGCGCGGCCACGGTGGAGGTGCCGATCGGGCCTTTCTCGTCATAGAGCCAGCACTCGCCGATCGCGATGCCGTCGGTGGCGTGATGGTTCACCACTTCGAAGCCGATCCAGTTGGTCACCGGCAAACGGTGCAGATAGATCGTGACGTCGCTGTTGATGTAGCCGAGGCCCTGGTCGCCGGCATTGGCGAACGGGCTGGCAAAGTCCGCGCCGGTCGCGACATGGACGAACGGCGTCATCTTCACGCCTTCGACGAGCTCGCGCACCTCGCTCATCCAGAGCCGCCGCTCGCCGAGCGAGCCCATATGGCCGACAATCGGCCGCGTCTCCCATTTGCCGTTCATGCCGAGCCTCGGATCGGTCGGCTTCGCAATCTCCGCCGGTGCCGGCACCCGCCAGTTCGGCGGCGACCACACGTTGCCCGGCGCATTTTCCGTCCGGCGCAACAATTGGCAGGAGGCGCGCGCCATGCTGGTGCCGCCCGAGATGAACTCGGCCTCGATCACCTTGATGCGGAGCCCGTCGCGCACGAGCCGGGTCGTCACCTCGACCGGCGTCGTGATGTTGGGCAGCCGGAACATGTCGACGGTCAGCCGCGCGGGGACGAAATCGTCGGAGCCGTGGCGCTCCTCGATGACGAAGCCGAGCAGGCCGATCACGACGCGGCCGTGCATCGATTCCGGGCTCCAGGGGCCGTTGGCAACTGATGTCGGCATGAAGCCGTCGCCGTGCCTGGTGAAGAAAGGCTGGTTTGTCATGGCGGGCGACCATGACGGGAATGGCGCGATGAAATCAAGGGGCGGCAGCCGCGCCCCACTCCTGCTGCACCGTGATGTCGGGCTCGTCGCCGGCTCGCGACGCCAGTGCGGCGAGCGCATCGCGTGCGATCAGTTGTGACAGCGCCCACACCGCGGCGCCGCGCACCAGCGGGCTCGCATCGTCGAGCAGGCGCCGCGCCTCTCCGGCGAGACCGGCATTGCCGGAATTGCCGATCGCAACCAGCACATTGCGGATGAAGCGGTCGCGGCCGATGCGCTTGACCGGCGATTTGGTGAACAGCGCGCGAAACGCGGCATCGTCGAGCCGCGCGAGATCGGCAAGATCAGGCGCCCGCAACGCATCGCGCGCTGCGAGCTTCTGCTCGCGTCCTGCCTCGGCGAACTTGTTCCAGGGGCACACCGCGAGGCAATCGTCGCAGCCATAGATGCGGTTGCCGATAGCCTTGCGGAATTCGTGCGGGATCGGACCCTTGTTCTCGATCGTCAGATACGAGATGCAGCGCCGCGCATCGAGCTTGTAGGGCGCGGGAAACGCCGCGGTCGGACAGATGTCCTGGCAGGCGCGGCAGCTGCCGCAATGATCCGTGTCGCTCTCATCGCGCGGCAACTCAGTCGCGGAATAGATCGCACCGAGAAACAGCCAGGAGCCGAACGCGCGTGACACGAGATTGGTGTGCTTGCCCTGCCAGCCGATTCCGGCCGCCTGTGCCAACGGCTTCTCCATCACGGCCGCGGTGTCGACGAACACCTTGACCTCGTCGCCGGTCGTAGCGGCAAGCCAGCGCGCCAGCACTTTCAGCCGCTTCTTGATCACGTCGTGATAGTCGTCGCCCTGCGCATAGACCGAGATCGCGCCCTGCGAGCGGCGCGCGATCAGCTTCAGCGGATCATCGTCGGGCCCGTAATTGACGCCGAGCATGATGATCGAGCGCACGCCAGCCCATAGCGCGCGCGGATCGGTGCGGCGCTCCGGATTGGCCGCGAGCCAATCCATGTCGCCATGGCCGTCGGAGCCGAGAAACTCGAGGAAATATTTTCCGGCCTCGCTGGTCGCGTCAGGATCGGTGATGCCGATGGCATCGAAGCCGAGCGCGCGCGCCTCGCGTTGCAGCGCCGCCTTGAGATCGGACGGAGAGAGCCTGACCGCCGGGTTCAGAAGTCGAGGTCCACATAGGTGCGCGACGCCGGCACTCCCGCCAGCCATTCGCTGAGCAGCGGGCGGAACGACGGGCGGGATTTCACCCGCGCGTACCACGACTTTGCCGCGTCGTCCTCGCTCCATGGCACGTCGCCCAGATAGTCGATCGCCGAGAGATGCGCCGCGGCGGCGAGATCCGCGTAGGTGAGGCGGTCGCCGGCGAGGTAGTTCCGCGTCTTCGCCAGCCAGCCGATGTAGCTCAGATGATAGCGCACATTGACCTTGGCGGCGCGCATGATGTCGGGCGCGGGCGGACCGCCGCCATTGTCCTCGCTCATGAAGCGCTTGTAGATCCGCTCGGTCACCAGCGGGTTGGAGGCTTCTTCGAAGAACTTTTCGTTGAACCACGCCATCAGGCGGCGCACCTCGACACGCTCGGCCGACGACGTCGGCAGCAGCCGCCGCTCGCCGGCATCGAGGCCGTGCGTCTCGTCGACATATTCGGCGATGATGGGCGCGCCCGGAATCGGTGGAAAGCCCTCGGCGATCAGCACCGGCGTGGTCGCTGCCGGATTGAGTGCGAGATACGCCTCGCGCCGCTCCCAGACCCGTTCCTCCACCAGGCGCAGATCGAGGCCATACTCGCCGAGCACGAGGCGGATGAATCGCGAATGCGGACAGAACGGGTGGTGATACAGCGTGTACATGAAGCCCTTGGTAGTTTCGCGGCGCTTAAGAAACCATCAACCTGTGCGGCCCGGCCGTGCGATTTGGCGAGGCCAGTTCCGCTCGTCTCTATGTCGCGTCGGCACGCAAACCGGTAGCCGCCCCCGCAGATCGTGCGGGTCACAAAAACGCTATAGCCCAGCAAATCGGCCGGGTAACCCATTGTTTGACGATTTTTTGCGATTGCGGCCAATGTGCGAATAAGCGAGAAGAATCCGGTTTTCCACACAGGGCAGATCAGATCATGATGACGGATATGCTGCGGGCGGTGATTCTCGGCATCGTCGAGGGCGTCACCGAGTTCCTGCCGGTTTCTTCGACAGGCCACCTGCTGCTCGCGGAACGCTTCTTCAATCTCGGCGAAGGCAATTTCTGGAAGAGCTTTGCGATCCTGATCCAGCTCGGCGCGATCCTCGCGATCCTGGTGCTCTATTTCGGCAGATTGTGGCGTGTCGCGCTCGGCATGTTCTCCAATCCCGACGACCGCCGTTTCGTGATCGGCGTGCTGGTGGCGTTCCTGCCGGCGGTCGTGATCGGCCTGCTCGCGGGCAAATACATCAAGGAATTCCTGTTCAATCCGTGGGTGGTCTGCTTCACGCTGATCGTCGGCGGCGCCGTCCTGCTGTGGGTCGATCAGCTCGATCTGAAAGTGTACGAGGACGATGCGACCCGGTTCCCGCTGCTGATGTATTTCTGGATCGGCGTCGCGCAGTGCCTGGCGATGATCCCCGGCGTGTCGCGCTCAGGTGCCAGCATCGTTGCCGCGATGCTGCTCGGCGCCGACAAGCGTTCGGCGGCGGAGTTCTCGTTCTTCCTCGCGATCCCGACCATGGTCGGCGCGTTCGTCTATGATTTCTACAAGAACCGCGCCGACTTCACCTCAGACAATCTCAGCGTGATCGCGGTCGGCTTCGTGGTGTCGTTCGTCGTCGCGATGGTCGTGGTGAAGACGTTCCTCAACTACGTCACCCGCCACGGCTTCACCTTCTTTGCCTGGTGGCGCGTGATCGTCGGCACGCTCGGCCTGATCGCGCTGGCGATGGGCCGGTAAGGGAAACTCCAACCGTCGTCCCGGCGAAAGCCGGGATCCATTACCCCGAATGGTAGTTTGGCACGACGTTGGGGCCGTAGCCCGCTGCAACAATGAGCTGCGGTGGTTATGGGTCCCGGCCTACGCCGGGACGACCTGTTGAGAGAGCGGCCTACGCGCTCTTCTTCTGGAACTGCCCGGTCGCGCGGAAGCGCCAGAGATATTGCGGGGCGATCGCTTCCATCGAATCCGGCGTGATGCCGAGGCCGGCGAAGGTCAGGCCGGCGGCCTTGGCGGCGTCGGACACCACATTGTCCACGCGCAGCATCGCGACCTGGTCCGGCGTCAGCGTGAACGGGCCGGGCGCGAATTGCAGGACGTAGGATTGCAGCTTGGCGAGGCCGAACGGCAGCGGCGCCAGCATGCGGTCGCGCTGGGTGATCTGGAGGATGATCTGCATCACCTCGCGCATGGTCAGCACTTCCGGGCCGCCGAGCTCGTAGGTTGCGCCCGGCTTCGCCTTGCCATCGACGGCATCCGCCACGGCGTCCGCAACGTCGGCGACATAGGCCGGCTGCACCGTGTTGACGCCGCCGCCGACCAGCGGCAGCACCGGCGAGATCCGCGCCAGCGCGGCAAAGCGGTTGGTGAACTGGTCCTCGGGCCCGAACAGCAGCGACGGCCGCATGATGGTGGCCGACGGCAGCGCCGCCTGCACCGCCTTCTCGCCCTCCGCCTTGGCGCGGAAATAGCCCGACAGCGAATTTTCGTCGGCCCCGATCGCCGAGACATGGACCATCCGCCCGCCATTTGCGGCCGCCGCCTTGGCGATGGTCTCGGCGCCCTTCACCTGCACCGCGTCAAAGCTCTGCCCGCCGCCCTCGGCCAGGATGCCGACCAGATTGATGGCGACCTGCGAATCACGCATCGCCGCCTCGACCGAGGCCGGGTAGCGGACGTTGGCTTGGACGGCATGAATCTGCCCGACCCGGCCGAGCGGCTGGAGATGGCCGGCCAGTTCCGGCCGCCGCACCGCGACGCGGACCCGGTAATCGCGCTTGCAGAGCGCCCGGACCACGTTCCGCCCTAGAAACCCCGATCCGCCGAAGACCGTGACTGTGGTGTCCAGGTTCGATGCCATGGGGTGGTTCCTGTCGGATTCGGGAGTTATTGACGTGGGTTAGCCATCTGGCGATACGCCATCGACCCCACCATGTACAGGGTATTCGATTTTTCGTTTCCTGAATTTGACAAGCGCGTAACCGAACCTTACTAACGCGCCCACGCCCAGGTGGTGGAATTGGTAGACGCGCTGGCTTCAGGTGCCAGTGGCTTAACGGCCGTGAAGGTTCGAGTCCTTTCCTGGGCACCACCCATTTTCATAAGCGATTGAAATCGCTCAGCATCCGCGGGGTGGGTGCGGCGACGCCGTCACCCGCCGCCGCTTCAGGCCGCTCCGGCCCCATGCTCTCGAAGCAGAGCCGTCCTCACACGACCCGCCGCCCCGCGCGCCGCGCGATCGGCTTCTGCACAAAGTACATCGCGACCATCGAGATCATCGAGCTCGCCACGACGACGTAGCCGATCCGGTCGAAATGCAGCAGCGAGCCGTCCGGGTTCTCGGCGACGATCGCGGCTGCGACCACCGAGCCCAGCCCGCCCGAGAGCTGCTGCACCGAGGCCGAGACCGCGCTGAACGATCCGCGCTGGCTGGCGTCGGGGATCGCCGACATCAGCGCCTGCGACGGGATCATGCGCGAGAAGATGCCGACGAACATCAGCACATTGACGATGATCGCGGTCAGCAGCGAGACGTGGCCGAGATGGGTGTAGATCAGCACCATGATGGCCGACACCACGCAGCCGAAGATGAAGGTCGGATATTTGCCGAACGCGTCGCTGGCGCGGCCGACCAGCGGCCCCATGATGATGCTGAACAGGCCGGAGACCAGATAGATCGTCGGCAGATGCACGATGTCGATGCCGAGATTGTGCACGGTGAAGGCGCTGCCGAACGGCATCAGCATGAAACCGCCGGTCGCCAGCAGCGTCGTCACCAAAAAGGCCAGCGTGTAACGCGGCTGCCCCACGGTCGCGATCAGATGGCGGAACGGATTGCTGTCGTGCTGCAGCTTGAGATGTGCGGTGACCGGCTCCATGAACAGCGCAACCACCGCGATCGCCACGATCGACAGGCCGACGATGGCGACGAAGCAGATGTGCCAGTTCCAGTGATTGGCCAGGAAAAGTCCGGCCGGGACGCCGAGCACCTGGCTCGCGGCGAACGCCGTTTGCAGCACGCCCATGGCGCGGCCGCGCAGCTGCAGCGGAATCAGGTCGGTGACGATCGCGAGCACGACCGAGCCGATCACGCCGCCGAACAGGCCGGTGACGATGCGGCCGAGCAGCAGCACGTGGAAATTCTGCGCCAGCGCGCATAGCACGGTGCCGAGCATGAAGCCGACATGGAAGAACAGCAGCAGCTTCTTGCGGTCGAAGCGATCGGCAAAGCCGGCGGCGAGGATGCCGGAAATGCCGGCGGCGAACGCGTAGGCCGACACCGCGACGCCGAACTGCCCGGCCGTGATGTTGAGCGACGGCATCAGGATGGCGCCGAGCGGCGACATGATGATGAAGTCGAGGATCAGGGTGAACTGGGTGAAGGAAAGCAGCGCGATCAGGAACGATTGATAGCGCGTGAAGCCGCGCACCTGCGGCTCGTCGTCGATCGGCGCGGCGATGGTCTGTTCCGACATGAGGCTCATTTCTGAAGATGAGTAGGACGTGCGAGCGGCTGGGCACAGATAGGGCGCCGCTCGTGGATTTCATCGGCGGGGACACGCAAAAAATGCGCGGATATGTGATCAAGAACCGCGAGATTCCCGCTCCTCCATGTGGGTATTGCGAGGCCTCGGGTCATCTCGTCGCCAATCGTTTGAATTGCAGCGTGATCCAAATGCAACAGAGGTTGCGCGGTGCTGGGCAGCCGTGTCGGGATATGGCAAGAGCGGGGCGTGATCCCCCCGCTCAGCGGCGCGGCGACCGCCTATCCGCTCGCATCCCGGGCGTTTGGGGGCTAGTGTCGCCTGTCGAATCGAACCGAGACCCGAGGCCTTAATACATGACCATCCGCCTGCATCGCGGCGACCTGCCCGATCTCACGCGCTACACCGATTCCGTTGCGATCGACACCGAGACCATGGGGCTGCATCCGCATCGCGACCGGCTCTGCGTGGTGCAGATGTCGAACGGCGACGGCACTGCCGACGTGATCCAGATTCCGAAGGGGCACACCGATGCGCCGAACCTGAAGGCGCTGCTGGCCAATCCTGCGATCACCAAGATCTTCCATTTCGCGCGGTTCGACGTCGCGGTGCTCTACAACACGTTCGGCGTGATGCCGGCGCCGGTCTATTGCACCAAGATCGCCTCGCGGCTGTCGCGCACCTACACCGACCGCCACGGCCTGAAGGATCTGGTGCGCGAGGTGCTCAACGTCGATTTGTCGAAACAGCAGCAGTCGAGCGACTGGGGCGCGCAGAGCCTGAGCGAGGCCCAGCTCGCCTATGCCGCCTCCGACGTGCTGCACCTGCATGCGCTGCGCGACAAGTTGAACGTGATGCTGGCGCGCGAGGGACGCACCGATCTCGCGCAGTCCTGTTTCGATTTCCTCCCCACGCGCGCCAGGCTCGATCTCGACGGCTGGGAGGCCGAGGACATCTTCGCCCATTCATGATTTCGCCCGTTCATGGCGGGCGCCGAATTCGTCGCGGCGGGGCCAAATCCGCCCCGTTTCGGCCAAACTGTTCACGCGTTGTCCCCTGCGGGGGCGCGACGCGAGGTCCGGGCTGCATATTTGGGCGGCTCCGGCTAGGATAGGGGCATTTCGCGCCTCTGGAGCTCAGGTGAATTCGGTTCAGAATCCAGCCTATGTGACGGGCCTCGAGGCGCGCTTTGCCGCTGCCGCGCGGCACAGCCGCATGGTGCGGATCCTGCGCGTCGCGGTGCCCGCGGTGGTTGGACTGTCGATGGCTTCGATCATCTTCGTCTCGGTCTACAATCCCTTCCGCGAAATCATCCCCAGGCTGCCGGTCGAGATGGATAACCTCGTGGTGTCGGGCACCAAGATCACGATGGAATCGCCGCATATCGCCGGCTTCTCCGCCGACGGCCGGCCCTATGAAATGTGGGCCAAGGCGGCGATCCAGGACGTCACCGATCCCGACCATGTCGAGCTGAAGACGATCCGCGCCAAGGTCTCGCAACAGGACGAGTCGACCGTGACGATGGACGCGCGCACCGGCTTCTTCGACAACAAGAAGCAGCTGCTCGACCTGCGCCAGGATATCTTCCTGCAATCGTCCACCGGCTATGAAGCCAGGCTGACGCAAGCCTTGGTCGACATCAACAAGGGCAACGTGTCGTCGGACGAACATGTCGACGTCAAGCTGCTGCAGGGCACCCTGACATCGGACCGACTCAGAATCTACAACAGTGGCGAGCTGGTGCGGTTCGAAGGCAATGTTGTGATGTACCTCGACAAGCTCGGCGACAACAATGCGAGCCCGCCCGCCGAGGCCGCACCGCTACCTCCTCCTCCGGCGCCGCCGAAGGCGCGCAAATCCGCCAACACGAAATGATTTTGATGATGAGACGTTTTCCGCACGGCATCGCAATTGCGGCCTTCCTGCTCGCGCTGTTCGCAGTGAATTCCGCGTCCGCGCAGGGCTCGATGAGCGGCGTCCCCAATGCCATGCAGGGCTTCTCGCAGAACCGTGACCAGCCGATCCAGATCGAGGCCGCCGCGCTCGAAATGCGCGACAAGAAGAAGGAGGCGACCTTCTCCGGCAATGTGAAGGTCGTGCAGGGCGACACCACCATGACCTCGAAGATCCTGGTGGTGTTCTACGAGGACAAATCGACCCAGACGCCCGCGCCCGCGCCGGCCGGCACCAAGGGTGCCGCCGCCAAGGGCACTGCGCCGATGCAATCGGCGACCCCGGGCCCCGGCGGGGCATCCTCGATCAAGCGGCTTGAAGCGAAGGGCAATGTCGTCGTGACCCAGAAGGACCAGGTGGTCACCGGCGAGACCGCGATCTTCGACACCAAGACCAATCTGATCACCATGCTCGGCGGTGGTGGCGGTCAGGTGGTGCTGACCCAGTGCCAGAACGTGCTGCGCGGCGACCGCCTGCTGGTCGACATGACCACCGGCGTCTCGCGGGTGGAATCCGAGAGCGGCAAGGTGCAGGGCCTGTTCATCCAGTCGCAGGGCGGACAGAGCGGCAAGGGTGGCTGCGGAACGCCGGCCGCCCCCGGGACGGCCCCGGCGGCACCGTCACCGCTTCAGCTCCTGCCGGGCAGCAAGTCGAAATAGGGAGCCAAGTAAGCTTCGCGTAAGGTCCAGCAGAATCAATTGGTTAGATAATATTTTGCAGCCGCGAGGTTGAAGCGCGAGGGGCGAGACTGTATTTACTGCTGCGGTTCGGCCGAAGATGCGCCTCGAGGGGGAATCTTGTTGGCTGGGCAGGGGCATCCACTCATCCAAGGCGCGGGTCACCGCGCTTTGTCGTATTATTTGAGCATGATCCGCGCAAACGCGTCCGCGCTTGTCGCGCGGGAAGGCCGGAATCCGGTTTTCATGTTGGCAGGTTGGCGTGCGAATCGATTGGTCCGCAGGCAAAGTCGCGGGATCACCGTGAAAGGCTGAAGCGAAGCGGGGATGGTGGATTTATTCGGCATGTTCCGGCGGCGCTCTGCGAAACGCAGCACCGGATTTGCGCGTGCGCATGACGACATCACGGCGCTCGGCGACCAGTTCGGCGAGATGCTGACGTCGCCGGTGCGTGACGCGCCGCCGATGGCGCGTGCCGCCTCGGTTCCCGCCGCCGAGCTGCCGCGATCCCAGCCCGCAGCAGCGCCCGCTCCGGCCCGGGCAAGGCCAGCCAGGAACAGCGCCCCGGCGGCGCCGCAGCTGATCAAGCGGCCGGGCTACCTGGCTGTGCACAGCGTGGAAAAGAGTTTTGGCAGTCGCCAGGTCGTGCGCGGCGTAAGCATCTATGTGCGCCGCGGCGAGGCGGTCGGTCTGCTCGGGCCGAACGGCGCCGGCAAGACCACCGTGTTCTACATGATCACCGGCCTGATCAAGGCCGATCGCGGTGCGATCGAGCTCGACGGCCACGACGTCACCAGGCTGCCGATGTATCAGCGTGCGCGTCTCGGCATCGGCTATCTGCCGCAGGAAGCCTCGATCTTCCGCGGCCTGTCGGTCGAGCAGAACATCCGCGCCGTGCTGGAGGTCGTCGAGCCCTCGAAGAAGAAGCGCGAGCACGAGCTGGATTCGCTGCTCGACGAGTTCAACATCACGCGGCTGCGCAAGAGCCCGTCGATCGCGCTGTCCGGCGGCGAGCGGCGTCGCGTCGAGATCGCCCGCGCGCTGGCGACGCGCCCGAATTATATGCTGCTCGACGAGCCTTTCGCCGGCATCGACCCGATCGCGGTCGGCGACATCCAGGACCTCGTCCGCCATCTCACTAACCGCGGCATCGGCGTGCTCATCACCGACCACAATGTCCGCGAGACGCTCGGCCTGACCGACCGCGCCTACATCGTCTATGCCGGTGAGATCTTGACTGAAGGCAGTCCGGAGGAGATCGTTAATGATCCCGATGTACGCCGGCTTTACCTTGGCGAGGAATTCCGGCTCTAGCCCAAATTTTGCATCCGTCAAGCCGTGTACAAGCTTCACGGACTAAGATAAGCAAGAATCGAGCCAACTTTTAAGGTCGATCTTGCCTCCATGGCGCTGACGCAAAGACTAGAGTTCCGCCAGTCGCAGTCGCTGGTGATGACGCCGCAGCTGATGCAGGCGATCAAGCTGCTGCAACTGTCGAACCTGGATCTGTCGGCCTTCGTCGAGGAAGAGCTGGAACGCAATCCGCTGCTCGAGCGCGCGGCCGACGGGCCAGAGCCGCCGGTGGCGGGCGAGCCGGCCATGGAGCGGTCCGACTACGGCGATTCCGACGGTTCCTCAAGCTACGGTGACGATGGTGACCGCTCCGACATGGCCTCTGGTTCGAGCGGCGAGGCCGCTTTCGAGCCCGGCCAGGAGGAGTGGCTGAATCGCGACCTCGGCACCCGCGCCGAGATCGAGCAGACGCTAGACACCGGTCTCGACAACGTGTTCTCCGAGGAGCCGGCGGAGGCCGCTGCGCGCGCCGCGCAGGATGCACCGCCGTCTGTCTATACCGAATGGGGCGGCGGCGCCTCCAGCGATGACGAATACAATCTCGAAGCGTTCGTGGCCGCCGAGCTGACGCTCGCCGACCATCTCGCCGAACAGCTCGCGGTGGCGTTCTCGGCGCCGGCGCAGCGCATGATCGGACAGTACCTGATCGACCTGGTCGACGATGCCGGCTATCTGCCGGCCGATCTCGGCCAGGCCGCCGAGCGGCTCGGTGCGTCGCAGCAGGCGGTCGACGAGGTCGTCGCGGTGTTGCAGAAATTCGATCCGCCGGGCGTCTGCGCCCGAAACCTGAGCGAGTGCCTGGCGATCCAGCTGCGCGAGCTCGATCGCTACGACCCGGCGATGCAGGCGCTGGTCGAGCATCTCGATCTGCTGGCCAAGCGCGACATCGCAGGCCTGCGCAAGCTGTGCGGCGTCGACGACGAAGACATCACCGACATGATCGCCGAGATCCGGCGGCTCGATCCGAAGCCTGGACTGAAGTTCGGCACCTCGCGGACCCAGACCATGGTGCCTGACGTCTATGTCCGTCCGGGTCCCGACGGCGGCTGGCATGTCGAGCTCAACAGCGACACTCTGCCGCGCGTACTGGTCAACCAGACCTATTACTCTGAGCTGTCGAAGACGATCCGCAAGGACGGTGACAAGTCGTACTTCACCGACTGCCTGCAGAACGCGACCTGGCTGGTGCGCGCGCTCGATCAGCGCGCCCGCACCATCCTGAAGGTCGCCACCGAGATCGTCCGCCAGCAGGACGGCTTCTTCACCTATGGCGTCGCGCATCTGCGGCCGCTGAATCTGAAGGCGGTCGCGGACGCGATCCAGATGCATGAATCGACGGTGTCGCGCGTCACCGCCAACAAATACATGGCGACCAATCGCGGCAGTTTTGAATTGAAGTATTTTTTCACCGCGTCGATCGCGTCCGCCGACGGCGGCGAGGCGCATTCGGCCGAAGCGGTGCGTCACCACATCAAGCAGTTGATCGACGGCGAAGCGCCGTCGGCGATCCTGTCCGACGACACGATCGTGGAACGTTTGCGCGCTTCGGGCATTGATATCGCCCGCCGCACCGTCGCGAAGTATCGCGAGGCGATGCGGATACCATCCTCGGTGCAGCGCCGCCGTGACAAACAGAGCATGCTCGGTAATGCCCTTTCGGCTCCTGCCTCCTCGTCCGACCGGTCGCGTGATACAGCGCCCGTTTAGGTTACTTCTTGAGCATGACCCCGTCCGAGTACGGACCGGTCCAAGCGCTCGTTGCGTTCGCGTCAAATCGCGATAGTCTCAATCTTTCCTGGTGAAGCGTCGTCCACCGAGGGAGGTACCCGGAAGCCCAGCAAGCATCGTGCTCCTGCAAGACCGATCGAGGCATCCAGCAATCGAGGCATCAAATGACCCTTCGAATCTCGGGAAAGAGCATCAGCATCGGCGAGGCGCTTCGCGCGCGCGTCAGCGAGCGCACCGACGAGGTCCTGCGAAAGTATTTTGATGGCAACTATTCCGGTCACATCACGCTGAGCAAGGATGGCTTCGGCTTTCGAACCGACTGCGCGCTGCATCTGGATTCCGGCATCACGCTGGAAGCCGAATCCAACGCCGCCGATGCCTATGCCAGCGCGGATGCCGCGCTGCTGATGATCGAGAAGCGCCTGCGCCGCTACAAGAGCCGGCTCAAGGACCGCTCCGCCCGCAAGGCCTATGCCGCGAACGCCGCGCTCGCCGAATTGAACGGCGCAGGCCTCGACGCGCCGAGCTACATCATCGAGGCGCCCGAGAACGAGGACGAGGTCACCGAATACAGCCCTGTCATCATTGCCGAGGCAACCACCGCGCTGAAGCGGCTGTCGGTCAGCGAGGCGGTGATGGAGCTCGACCTGACCGGCGCCTCCTGCCTGGTGTTCCAGCATGGCGGCAGTGGCCGGTTGAACATCATATACCGCCGTACGGACGGCAATGTCGGCTGGGTCGACCCGCCCGCGGTGAGCCCCTGAGGATAGTTGGCAGATGGCATTGACGTTCGAAGCCAGCCCTGCTTATGGTCCGCCGCCTCCAGGAATAAGGGGGGCGGAACAGGGTTCGCAGGTGTTGGCACCGCCGATACGTTGGAGTAGAAGCCCTGCCAAATGGACCCGGGCTAAGCCCGCATCCCACCTCATCTTCTTGACGCCGCCGCTGTAAAGCCTATTTCGCAACCTGACGGTCATTCACCTCGGAACGTCCCAATGCCGATTACCGACCTGGTCGCACCCGAGGCGATACTCCCTGCTTTGAAAGTCATCAGCAAGAAGCAGGCGCTGCAGGAACTTGCGGCGCGTGCCTCCGCTTTGACCGGGCAGAACGAGCGCGCGATCTTCGAAGTGCTGCTGCAGCGCGAGAAGCTCGGCACCACGGCGGTCGGCTATGGCGTCGCCATCCCGCACGGCAAGCTGCCGAAGCTGGAGAAGCTGTTCGGCTTCTTCGCCCGTCTCGAGCGGCCGATCGATTTCGAGGCGATGGACGGCCAGCCGGTCGACCTGATCTTCCTGCTGCTGGCGCCCGAAGGCGCCGGCGCCGATCACCTCAAGGCGCTGGCGCGCATCGCCCGCCTGCTGCGTGACCAGGACGTCGCCAAGAAGCTGCGCGCATCGCGCGACGCGCAGGCGATCTACTCAGTGCTCGCGCTGCCGCCGGCCAGCGCGGCCTAATCACTCAGCGCTCATTCGCGCAACTGTCATCGGCGTGTAGTCTGTTCGTCAGGCGATGGCGCATGCCCGACGCGTTGTCAGGCTCGTTGAGCCTGCAGCCTGGATGAAGCGCAGCGCAATCCGGGGAAAATCTCGCAGTCGGCGCGAATCCCGGATTTCGCTGCGCTTCATCCGGGCTTCGAAGCATTGGAAAATTTCAGCAGATCGTCGGCAGCAGGCGGCGGACTTCATCGAGCAGATCCGGGACGGCCTGCTCGTCGTCAGCAAGATGCCTGAGCAGCGCGCTCTGGAACAGGCCGTCGAACAGCGCGTAGAGCGCGGCCGGAGACGATGCCGGCTTCTTGTTGCCGAGCTCGGCGTAGCGCGTGGCGATGCGCCAGATCATCGCTTCCAGGCTCTTGTCGATCTCGAGCACGTCCTTGCGAAACGCCGGCTCGAACATCGCCTGCGAGCGCAGATCGTACCAGAGCCGGTGCATGCGGGCTTCGTCCCGCAACGTCGCCGCGAGTTTGGCGAGGAAGCCTTCGGTCAATTCGTCGCGGCTGCGCGCCGTCGTCACCACCTCGTCATAGCGCGTCACGCATTTCGCCTTGTAGTGACGGACGCAGCAGCAGATCAGGTCGAGCTTGTCGCTGAAGTAGTAGTGAAACACGCCGTGCGTGAATGCGGAGTTCTGCGCGATCTCGCGCAGGCTGGTGCGCGCGAAGCCGAGCTCGCCGAGCGTCTCCAGCGCAGCCTCCGCAAGCTCGACGCGCCGTGCGTTGAACTTCTCGTCGCGCAGCGTCTCGGTCGCCACCGCCACGCGTTGGGCCGCTCCTGTCGCATGCCGCGCCATCCGGTGCCTTTCCTCTGTCTCTTCCCGCGAGCAACTATACCGCGGCGACCGCAGTGTGCTCCATCCCTTCACAATCATCCTCTTTGACACTTGTCAAATTCAGACTTGACAAGTGTCAAGTTCCTGGACGAGGGTTGGCGCAATAATTTGGACAACCGTCAAGACGGCTGACCAATCGACAAAACAGGAGGAAATGCACCGCCGGGGCGCGCCACGCTGCGCCCCGCCGACGTCGGCCGCGATCACCAATGCGCTCCAAATGCGCAACGTCCGGCCCGCGCAGCCCCCAGTCCGCAGCACTGATCAAGATCACCAAGCAAAGGGAGGACTACGTCATGAGTGGGAAGAGCCTTGAAGGCAGGAAAGCCCTGGTCACCGGCGGCGCCCGGGGGATTGGCGCGGCGATTGCGCAGGCACTGGCGCGCTCCGGCGCGGCTGTGATGATCGGCGATATTCTCGACGATACCGGCAAGGCCAGCGCCGCCGAGATCGCCAAGGCCGGCGTGAAGACCGGCTTCGTCAAGCTCGACGTCACCGACGACGCGCAGTGGGAGCGGGCCGCCGCAGCGACGGTCGAAACCCTCGGCGGCTTCGATATCCTGATCAACAATGCCGGCATCGAGATCACCTCGCTGGTCGCCGACATCAAGGCCGAAGACGCGCGCCGCATGTGCGACGTCAACGTCGTCGGCACCGTGCTCGGCATGAAGCACGCCTTCCGCGCGATGCGGCCGGGCGGCGCCGCCGGCAAGGGCGGTGCGGTGGTCAATATCGCGTCCGTCGCGGCGACGATCGCCTTCCCGAGCATCGCCGTCTATTCCGGCACCAAATCCGCGGTCGATCGCATGACCCGCGTCGGTGCGATGGAAGCCGGCAAGCTCGGCTATGGCGTGCGCGTCAACTGCATCTATCCCGGCCTGATCCCGACCGACATGGGCCTGCAGCTCGCCAATGACATCGTGAAGATCGGCCTTGCGCCCGACGTCAACGCCGCCGTCGGTTCGGTGGTGGAGCAGACGCCGCTCGGCAAGCTCGCTGAGGTCTCCGACATCGCCGACGCCGCGGTGTTCCTGTGCTCGAACGATGCCCGCTTCATCACCGGCATCGGCCTGCCGGTCGACGGCGGCATGGGCATGTAGCAACGAAGCTGACAACAAGCATTTCGGAGGAACGCAATGAGCGAGAAGAAGCCCGTCATCGTCTATGGCGCGTCCGGCTACACCGGCCGGCTGGTTTGCGAATATCTGCGCGAGTACAACATTCCCTTCATCGCCGCCGGCCGCAGCGCCGACAAGCTCAACGCCGCGATGAAGTCGAACGTCGCCGGCATCGAGACCGCCGACTATGAGGTGGTGACGGTGCCGCACACCGCCGCTGCGCTGACCGAGCTGTTCAAGGGTGCCTCGGTGGTGCTCAACACCGTAGGCCCATTCGCCAAGTTCGGCATCGAGGTGGTGCAGGCCTGCCTTGCGGCGAAGTGCCACTACACCGACACGACCGGCGAGCAGGACTGGCTGATCACGCTCGAGCAGGAGTTCGGCACCAAGTTCGGCAATGCCGGCCTGCTGCTGGCGCCGGGCATTGCGCAGATGTACACCACCGGCGAGATCGCCGCGCAGCTGTGCCTGGAGACGCCCGGCCTCGACACGCTCGATATCGCCGTGTTCTGGGGCGGCAGCCCGACCATCGCCTCGACGCAAACCATCCTGGTCAACGCCGCGATGGCCAAGGCCTACTACCTCGAGCAGAACAAGTATGTCGAGCATCAGCCCGATGCCGGCCTCACCAACCTCGTCATCCCCGGCCAGCACGAACTGGCGCTGGCGCTGCCCTGGGGAGGCACCTCGCATCCGGTCTGGTTCAAGCGTGATCCGCGCGTCGCCAACGTCAAGGTGCTGGGTGGCGTGTTCAATCGTGCGCTCATGCTGGGCGTGCCGCAGATCGTTGCTGCCGCGCTGGAGGCGACCAAGGACATGAAGCCCGACGAGCGCTACGCCGCGCTGGCGCAGACTGCGGCCGGCGTGATGAACACCATGCCGCCGCGCGAGAACCCGCGCGTCAACAAGTCGCTGGATTCGGTGTATGCCTCCGGCCCGCTCGGGCGCGCGCACTGCGTCATCAACGGCAACAGCAATTACAAGCAGACCGGCCTGCTGCAGGCCTATGCCGCCGCGCATCTGGTGCAGCAACCGCCCAAGCGCGTCGGCTTCGCCTCCGGCTGCCAGGCGTTCGGCCATCACGAGCTGCTCGGGCAATTGCGCAGCTTCGGTCTGGTCGGCAAGCCGGTGCTGACCGTGCACGATTAAGCTTGAGCCCCGATCGGATCGGGGCTCAACACTCCGTTCCCTGAAGCGTTTTCGTCAAGCGGACTGGTATCCGCCTTGTTCGAAAACGTCTATCCGCGGGTGACGCAGTCGCGCGTCACCCGCGCCCTCTCGCGAGGCTCGCCATGCGCTTCATCGATTATCTCGACAAGGGTGCCTCGCTCGGCGCCGATGCGCCGTGCCTCACCATGGATGGCCGCGACCTCAGCTATGGCGATGTACAGCGGCTGAGCTACCGGATCGCGCGCGGGCTCGAGCGCTCCGGCATCGCGCCGGGCGAGAAGGTCGCGATCCTCTCAGGCAACGATCCGCTGGCGTTCGCCTGCGTGTTCGGCATCTCCCGCGCGGCCGCGGTGTGGTGCCCGATCAATCCGCGCAACGAAGCGGCCGAGAACAAGTTCATCCTCGATCAGTTCGATTGCAGCCTGCTGCTGTTTCATTCGAGCTTTGCGCCGATGGTCGAGGCCGTGCGGCAGGACCTGCCCAAGCTGCGCGCGCTGGTCTGCCTCGATCAGGAACTGCCGTTCGCGCCGTCATTCGACCGCTGGCTGTCCGGGCTTGCCGACGATCACCATCAGCGCGACACGATCGACGATCTCGCGATGATCCCGGGCACCGGCGGCACCACCGGCAAGCCCAAGGGCGTGATGCTCTCGGGACGCAACATTGAGGCGATGACCGCGCTGACCCTGATGGGTTACCCGTTCAAGGGCCGTCCGGTCTATCTCGCGCTGGCGCCGCTGACGCACGCCGCCGGCGTGCTGTGCTTTCCGATCATGACGCTCGGCGGCCGCGTCGTGATCATGCATCACCCTGATATAGGCGAGTTCCTGGCGCTGATCGCGCGCTATCGCGTCACCCACACCTTCCTGCCGCCGACCGTGATCTACATGCTGCTCGATCATCCCGAGCTCGACGCGGCGGATCGCTCCTCGCTGCAATGTTTCTGGTATGGCGCGGCGCCGATCTCGGCGACGCGGCTTGCCGAGGCGTTGCAGCGGATCGGGCCGATGGCGCAGCTGTTCGGGCAGACCGAGGCGCCGATGATGATCTCGATGATGCCGCCTGCCGATCACTATCATGCAGACGGCACGATCGCGATGGAGCGGCTGTCGTCGGCGGGACGGATCGGTCCGCTGGTGCAGGCCGGCATCATGGACGGCGACGGCAAGCTGTTGCCGGCGGGATCGCGCGGCGAGATCGTGGTGCGCGGCTCGCTTGTCATGGACGGCTACTACAAGAACCCGGAGGCCACGCGCGAAGCATCAGTGCATGGCTGGCATCACACCGGAGACATCGGCTACATCGACGGCGACGGCTATCTCTACATCGTCGACCGCGCCAAGGACATGATCATCACCGGCGGCTTCAACGTCTATTCGATCGAGGTCGAGAACGCGTTGCGGGCCCATGAGGCGGTGCAGGATTGTGCGGTGATCGGGATGCCCGACGACAAATGGGGCGAGCGCATCGTTGCTGTGGTGCAGCCGCGCGCCGGCCACACCGTCGATGCGACCGCGCTGGCGGCGTTCGTCAAGCAGCAGATCGGCAGCATCAAGACACCGAAGCAGATCGAGGTCTGGGACGATCTGCCGCGCTCCAAGGTCGGCAAAGTGCTGAAGCCAGACATCCGCGCGCGGCTAACTCGCTAGCCCGCGCGATCCGAGGCATCTACCTCTTGCCATACTCGGTGAACACATAGTCGCGGTTCTGCACCACCGTGTGGCAGGCATAACCACATTTTGCGTCGTTTTCCTGCGGCGGATTATCCGTCGTGTTGGCGGGCCTGAACACATCGGTCGCCGCGTCGTACTCGAACGCGCCGTATCCCCAGCCGCCGCTATCCGCGAACCTCTTGCTGTCCTTGACCATGAAGTCGACGTCGTGCTGGGCGCCTGGCACGGTTGGTTGACCGGGATATGCCTCTTGCTTCTTCGGGATCCAGTGAATCTTCGCCATCTTGGCGCCATCCGGGAACGGCTTGCCATTGCCGGGTACGCCGTCGCGATAGGCGCCGATCATCGCGGGATTGCCCAGGATCACGGCGATGACGCCTTCATTCTCGCTGATCGCGATCACCGCCCAGTCCTCGTATCCCCTGAACTCGGAGAACGCGAGCCCGTTCTGCACCTGCAAACTGTACTTGTCCTGCGCGGAAATCGCGACACCGGTCGCGAGGATGGAAATCGATACCGGAGCAACGAGATTGATCAGCGTGCTCTTCTGCATGGTCGCATCTCCTCCAATGATTTGGCGGCGAATAAGTCCTGGTGGAAGTCCTCTTGTCGTGCGGCCGTCTGAAAGGCTCGGGACTGCGCGGACCGTTCGTCACGCGAACTGATAACAGCACGGAACGGTGCCGAACGAAATGGAGCCGCTGCGGTCCGCGCCTATTGACAAGCGCTTTGTGACGCCAGAAGACGGATCGGCGCAACATGGCGCGTGCGTACCAAGGGATGACTGATGTCCCGCGATTTTCGCCTTGATCGCGTTCCTGTCGACGTTCTCGCTTACGAACTCGCCGAGGAAAGGGCCAGCGCGCTCGGGCGCATGGGCCGGGCGCTGGAACAGGCCCTCGCCAAATTGCGCGAGTTCGATGCCGCTCATCCGCGCGCTGAAGCACCGGCGCCTGCACAGCAGGCGCGGCGCATGCTGGTCCGGCAAGCCGGCCACGCGCTCTGGATGTTCGTGGTGCAGCGGGAAGCTTGCGGGCTGCGCAATAACCGCATGCTGATGCGCGACTACAATGTTCCCGGCGAGGTGCAGCTCAGCATGGGTCCGCTACCCGCCACGTCGACCTGATCCCAATAAAAAATGCGCGGGCCGCCTCGGTCGGTGTCGAGGCATGCCCGCGCATCTGAACTCGCGGATGTCGTGTCAGCAGCGCGTCAGTGGACGCTGACGGCTTGCAGCTCGTTGCTCCAGGCGTTCGCGATCGCGGCTTCGCGGCTGTCGGTCAGCATGATCGGCGTGCCGTCGGCGGCGTGCAGCGCGAACAGCTTGAGGCCCGGCGCGATCTTCGGCGCCTGCGGAAACAGATCGGGCACGTCCTCGGAACGGACCTGCTTCACATAGGCGATATGACCCTCGCCCAGATGGGCCAGCGCTTCCGGCGTGACGCTGTCGGATTGGAAGATGATGCTTGCTTCACTCATGGTCTCGACTCCTCAGTCAGACAAGCGGTCGAGTCCGCTCCTTGTTTCTATTATTCGTGCTCATTGATAGCGATTGTCTTAATGACCCGTTCAGGTTCCGGCCTGGCCAGATCAATCGACAACAACCCGTTCTTCAGATCCGCGCCCAGCACCTGCATCCCCTCTGCCAGCACGAAGGTGCGCTGGAAGTGGCGCGCGGCGATGCCGCGATGGATGTATTGCCGAGCCTTGTCGTCCTGCTGGCGGCCGCGGATGACGAGCTGATTTTCCTCAATAGTTACATCGAGTTGGTCGCGGGTGAAGCCCGCCACCGCCAACGTGATGCGCAGCCGCTCGGGCTGCCCGTTGGTGCGGTCGCACCGCTCGATGTTGTAGGGAGGATAGCCGTCAGCGCCCTTCACGACGCGGTCGAGCGCACGCTCGATCTCGTCGAATCCCAGAAGGAACGGACTGGACAACGATGGAACACGAGACATTACAAAGTCCTCTCGAAGCGACTTTGAGGGGCCCTTGCGGCGCCCCATGCAACCGGCGGGCCGTCTGGCCTCCGGTTAGTGAGGGATATGGGGGCGATCTGGATAGCGTTCAAGCAGCCCAGAAACCAGCCTAAACGCCCGCAACATGAGGGCAAATTCTTCTCGATCGGTTACCCCACGACCCGCTTCCGGCCGTCAGCGGTAAAAAGATGCAGTTTGTCGCGCGGGGCGACCGCCAGGATCCGCTCGCCGATCCCAGGGCCGGTGGCGCCGGGAACCCGGACGATCACCTCGCCGGGCGGCAGCTCGCCCGGATTGGCGGCAACGCCCTGTTCCGCGCGCTGGCGGCTGCCATAGACGAAGGTCTCGGCGCCGACATGCTCGATTGCCTCGACGGTCAGGCCGAGCGCGACGCCGCCCGGTGCGGTCTCATTGGAGATCACGAAATCCTCCGGCCGGATCCCGACAATGCCGGCGCCGTCGACGCCCGCGATCTGGGACGTCAGCTCCTCCGAGCGCAGCGGCATCAGGTTCATCGGCGGGGCGCCGATGAAGGACGCGACGAAGGTGGTTGCCGGCTTCTGGTAGATCTGGAGCGGATTGCCGATCTGCTCGACCTGGCCGCCATTCATGACGACGAGGATGTCGGCCAGCGTCATCGCCTCGAGCTGGTCGTGGGTGACGTAGATCGAGGTGGTGTTGAGCCGGCGCTGCAGCTTGCGGATCTCGACCCGCATCGCGATGCGCAGCTTGGCGTCGAGGTTCGACAACGGCTCGTCGAACAGGAACACCTTCGGCTGGCGCACGATGGCGCGGCCCATCGCGACGCGCTGGCGCTGGCCGCCGGAGAGCTGGCGCGGCTTGCGCTCCAGCATTGGCGAGAGCTCAAGCACGCGCGCGGCTTCCTCGACCCGGGTCTTGATCTCGGCCTCGGCCATGCCGCGGTTGCGCAGGCCGTAGGCCATGTTGTTGTAGACGCTCATATGCGGATAGAGCGCGTAATTCTGGAACACCATCGCGATGTCGCGATCGGCGGGCTCGACCTGGTTGACGACACGGCCGCCGATGTCGATCTCTCCGCCGGTGATGGTCTCGAGCCCGGCGACCATCCGCAGCAGCGTGGACTTGCCGCAGCCGGAGGGGCCGACCAGCACGCAGAACTGGCCGTCGCCGACGTCGACATCGACGCCCTTGATGGCCTCGAAGCCGCCGGGATAGGTCTTGCGGACGCTGCGCAGCGTGACGTTGGCCATTACTTTTCCGTCTCCACCAATCCGCGCACGAACAGTTTCTGCATCACGACGACGACGAACACCGGCGGCAGCATCGCGAGCAGCGCGGTCGCCATCACGACAGGCCATTCGGTCAGCGCGTCGGTTGTGGTGATCATCTTGCGGATGCCGACCTGGATGGTCTGCATGTCATCGCGCGTCGTGATCAACAGCGGCCAGAGATACTGATTCCAGCCGAGGATGAACAGGATCACGAACAGCGCGGCCATGTTGGTGCGCGACAGCGGCAACAGCGTATCCCAGAAGAAGCGGAACGGTCCTGCGCCGTCGATGCGCGAGGCCTCCAGCAATTCATCCGGCACCGTCATGAAAAACTGCCGGAACAAGAGTGTCGCGGTGGCGGACGCGATCAGCGGCAGCGACAAGCCGGCGTAGCTGTCGAGCAGATGCAGGTCGGCGACGATCTTGTAGGTCGGATAGATGCGCACCTCGACCGGCAGCATCAATGTGATGAAGATGATCCAGAAGATCGCCATCCGGAACGGAAACCGGAAATAGACGATCGCGTAGGCCGAGATGATCGAGATCGCGATCTTGCCGACCGCGATCAGCAGCGCCATGACCAGCGAGTTCAGCATCATGTTGAGGACGGGCTCGCGGGTCGAGCCGCTCGTGCCGACAAACAGCGTCTGGTAGTAGGTCTCGAGGAAATGGCCGCCGGGCAGCAGCGACATCTGGCCATTGGCGATGACGGCGTTGTCCTGGGTCGAGGCGACGATCGCGAGATAGACCGGGAAAGCGACGATCGCGATCCCGATCCACAGGATGACGTGAGCCAGATAGCGCTGGAAGCCCTGTTCCTCGACCATCAGTAAGTCACCTTGCGCTCGACGAAGCGGAACTGGATTCCGGTGAGCACGATCACGATGACCATCAGGATGACCGACTGCGCCGCCGACGAGCCGAGATTGCCGCCGAGCAGGCCGTCCGAATAGACCTTGTAGACGAGCGTCTCGGTCGCCTTGCCGGGGCCGCCGCGGGTCATCGTGTCGATGATGCCGAAGGTGTCGAAGAAGGCGTAGACGATGTTGATGACCAGGAGGAAGAAGATGGTCGGCGACAGCAGCGGGAAGATCACGGTCCAGAACCGCCGCATCGGACGCGCGCCGTCGATCGCGGCGGCCTCGATCACGCTCTTCGGGATGCTCTGGAGGCCTGCGAGGAAGAACAGGAAATTGTAGGAGATCTGCTTCCAGGCCGCGGCGAGGATGACCAGGGCGGCGGCCTGGTCGCCGTTGAGCAGCGGATTCCAGTCAATGCCCATGCCGCGCAGATAGCGCGACAGCACGCCGAGCGAGGGATGCAGCATGAACACCCAGAGCACGCCGACGACCGGCGGCGCCACCGCATAGGGCCAGATCAGGAGCGTGCGGTAGAGCGTCGAACCGCGCAGCGGCTTGTCGGCCATCACGGCGAGCAGCAGCGCGAACGACAGCGAGGACACCGCGATCGCGAGCGAGAACGCGAAGGTCCTGATAATCGCGGCGAAATAGGCCGGGTCCTTGAACAGCTCGAGATAGTTCTCGAACCAGACGAAGCTGGTGGACAGGCCGAAGGCGTCCTGCAGCAGGAAGGACTGGATCACCGCCTGCGCGGCCGGCCAGTAGAAAAAGATCAGGACGATCGCGAGTTGCGGGGCAACCAGCGCGTAAGGCAACAGCTTTGATTGAAAAATGGCTTGCTTTTGCATGATCTCGGAAGAATTGGCAGGCCGCGCTTGCGGCCTGCCGGATGGTCTCAAGGCATCATGTCAGTGGACGGCGGTCTTTTCAAACTGCCGCAGCATCTGATTGCCGCGTTCGACGGCCGAGTCCAGCGCCTGCTTGGCGGTCTTCTTGCCGGCCAGCGCCTGCTCGATCTCCTCCGACCACATGTCGCGCAGCTGCACCATGTTGCCGAGGCGCAGGCCGCGGGAATTCTCGGTCGGCTCCTTGTTGGTGAGCTCGAGCAGCGGGGTCTCGAGATAGGGCTGGTCCTTGTAGAAGCCCTCTTCCTTGGCCTTGGCGTAGGCCGCCTTGGTGATCGGCAGATAGCCCGAGGCCTTGTGGATCCAGACCTGGCGGTCGGTGTCCGAGAGGAAGGTCAGGAACTTGGCGATGCCCTTGTATTCCTCCGCCGACTTGCCGCCCATGATCCAGAGCGAGGCACCGCCGATGATCGAGTTCTGCGGCGCGCCCTTGACGTCGGGATAATACGGCATCGGCGCCGCGGTGAAGTTGAACTTGGCCTGCGCCTTGACGTTGCCGAAGAAGGCCGACGAGGTCAGGTAGATCGGGCATTCACCCGAGGTGAAGCGGCCTTCACCGGTGTTGGTGCGGCCGGCGTAGTCGTAGGTCTTGTCCTTCTGCAGCTCGACCAGGTTCTCGAGATGCTTGACCTGCAGCGGGCCGTTGAATTCGAGCACGGTGTCGAAGCCGTCGAGGCCGTTGGCCTTGCTGGCGAGCGGCACGTTGTGCCAGGCCGACAGCTGCTCGAGATTGACCCAGGTGACCCACGAGCCGGAGAAGCCGCAGGTGGTGTAGCCGGCCGCCTTCAGCTTCTTGGCGTCCTCGAACACTTGCGGCCAGGTCTTCGGGATCTCGGCGATGTTGGCCTTCTTCAGCGCGTCGAGGTTGACCCACATCACGGTCGACGACGAGTTGAACGGGAACGACAGCATCTCGCCCTTCGAGGTCGAGTAATAGCCGGTGATCGCGGGCAGATAGACGCTCGGATCGAACTTCTCGCCGGCGTCGGCCATCAGCTTGTAGACCGGTTTGACGGCGCCGGTGGCGGCCATCATCGTCGCGGTGCCGACCTCGAACACCTGCATGATGTGCGGCGCGTTGCCGGCGCGGAACGCCGCGATGCCGGCATTCATGGTGTCGGCGTAACCGCCCTTGTAGGTCGGGATCACCTTGTAGTCGGACTGCGAGGCGTTGAAGTCGGTGGCCAGCTTGACGATGACGTCGTTGTTGGCGCCGGTCATCGCGTGCCACCACTGGATCTCGGTCACCGCAAATGCAGGCGACGCGAATGCAAGCGTAGCAGCGGCTACCGCAGCAGCGCCTAATCGTCGGAAAATCATCAAAGCCCCTCCCGGTTGGAACGTCATCTTTCGTTGCGCGCGTTATCAGCGCCGGATGACGTTCAAATGACCGTATAAACGAAAGCCATCGTAGGGGGGAAGCCGCGACAAAGGGAAGCGGTAAAAAAGGCGGAGATCGCAGCCGCCGCCCTGCGGTGCAACGCCGGACGCGACGCTGCACCGCGGGGCTGACGGATGGTTGTGTCAGCGCTTGCGCTGGGGACCGCAGACCACGCCCTTGTCGACCAGGCCGTTGATCTCGTCGCTGGAGTAGCCGAACTCGCCGAGCACCTCCGCAGCGTGCTGGCTGAATTTCGGCGGTGTGCGGCGCAGGTTCGGCTTGGTGCGTTCGAGGCGGATCGGCGAGGCGACGCCCTTGTACCAATCCTTCTCGATGACGTCGCCGCGATGGATCGTGTGCGGGTTGGTCAGCGCCTGGTCGATCTTCTGCACCGGGCCGGCCGGCAGGCCGGCGGCGAGCAGCCGGTTGCACAGCGGCTCGGCCTCGTGCTGGCTGAACACGGCGGCCAGCTCGGCCCGCAGCGCATCGCGGTTGGCGATCCGGTCCTTGTTGCGGGCAAAGCGCGGATCGGTGCCGAGCTCGGGCTTGCCGATCTCCTTGGCGAGCTTGCGGAAGGTGCCGTCATTGCCGACGCCGATGAAGATGTTGTCGGTCTTGGTCGGGAAGATCGCATAAGGCACGAGGTTCGGATGCTCGTTGCCGGTCAGCTGTGGCGGCTTGCCGTGCATGAAATAGTTCGCGGTGTGCGGATGCATGATCGCAAGCCCGGTCTCGTACAGCGTGGTCTCGAGGAACTGGCCGAGCCCCGAGCGCTGCCGCTCCGACAGCGCCATCAGGATGCCGATCGCGGCATAGAGCCCGGTGGTGATGTCGACCAGCGGCACGCCGATGCGCATCGGGCCGCTCTCCGGCGAGCCGGTGGCCGCGATCATGCCGGTCATCGCCTGGATGATCGCATCATAGCCGGGATTGCCGCCGCGCGGGCCGTCGGCGCCGAAGCCCGAGATCCGGCAATGCACCAGGCGCGGAAATTTCGCGCGCAGCACGTCGTTGCCGATGCCCCATTTGTCGAGCGTGCCGGGCTTGAAATTCTCGATCAGCACGTCGGCGGTCTCGAGCATCTTCATCAGCACCACGCGGCCGCCCTCGGAGGCGAGGTCGAGTCCGATCGAGCGCTTGTTGCGGTTGATGCCGACGAAATAGGCCGCGTCTTCCTCGTGGAAGGGAGGGCCCCAGTCACGCACCTCGTCGCCGGCGGGCGGCTCGACCTTGATCACGTCGGCGCCGTGGTCGGCGAGGATCTGGGTGCAATACGGGCCGCCGAGCACGCGCGTCAGATCGATCACGCGCAGTCCTGTCATCGCGCCCGTGGCCGCTGGGGTATTCATGGAAACAACCTTCGCTCAGTTGGGATAACGAGGGTCCCAGAGCTAACGGTCTTCAGGCGAGGCAGCAATGCTTTGATCGGCGCTGGCCCATGCAGCGGGCAGCGCGTGCGTTCGCCACGCACCAAAAGTAATGGTCCGCCACGTTGTCGCGTGGCGGACCATTGCGTGATGTGGAATTAGACGACGGTCAGCTTGACGTCGACATTGCCGCGGGTGGCGTTGGAATAGGGGCACACCTGGTGCGCCTTCTCGACCAGTGCTTCGGCGTCCGCGCGCGACAGGCCGGGCAGCGAGACGGCGAGCTCGACGGCGAGGCCGAAGCCGCCTTCCGAGCGCGGGCCGATCCCGACGGTCGAGGTCACCGCGGCGTCGGCGGGAACCTTGGGGCCGCCCTGCGAGGCCACGAACTTCATCGCGCCGATGAAGCAGGCGGCATAGCCGGCCGCGAACAGCTGCTCAGGATTGTTGCCGGCGCCACCGCCGCCACCGAGCTCCTTCGGGGTGGTGAGCTTGACGTCGAGCGCGCCGTCGAGCGTTGCCGCATGGCCGTCGCGGCCGCCGGTTGCCTTGGCGCTGGTCTTGTAGAGCACGTTCACAGACATCGTGGTCTCCCTTGGTTTGGCTTGCTGGTTTCGAGTGGGTTTGAAATCAACGGCCGCATGTATTGCATTCAATTGAATTGTGCGCAATATAAATTGCGCGGCCTCACATTTAATTGTTCGCAATTGAATTGGCGGTCCCGTGAGCCCAAAATGACCCGCAAACGAGATGGATTCGATGGGAATCATGGTCAGGAAACAGACGGCGGCGGATCAGGCGCTGCGGCTCGATAACCAGATCTGCTTTGCGGTCTATTCGACCGCGCACGCCTTCAACCGCGTCTACAAGCCGCTGCTCGACCGGCTCGGGCTGACCTATCCGCAGTATCTCGTGATGCTGGCGCTGTGGGAGCGCGACGACGTGCCGGTCAAGGATATCGGCGAGCGGCTGTTCCTGGATTCCGGCACGCTGACGCCGCTGCTGAAGCGGCTGGAAGCGGCCGAGCTGATCAGGCGGACCCGCAGCACCGAGGACGAGCGCGTGGTGCTGATCGCGCTGACGCAGCAAGGCCACGCGCTGCGCGAAAAGGCCAAAGCCGTCCCGCAGTCGATCCTCGCCGCGTCGGACTGCTCGGTTGGCGAATTGCTGACGATGAAGGACGAGATCGTCGCGCTGCGCGACCGGTTGAATGCGGTGCTGGGGGAGTAGGCGGACGGCGTGGCCGCGGTTAGAGGCGCTTCTTGGCGAAGGCGCAGTACCAGACGAGTTGCCAGGGTTTGAATTTTGAAGTGTGGGCGGACTTGCCGGCGTTGTGCTCGGGAATCCGTCGTTTCAGATCCTCGGTGGCGCCAACATATTCCTGATCAGGGAAGTCGATGCTGCGGATGATATAGACGTACCACATTCGCATCTACGAATAGCCGGAGTACGGACGCCTAGCAGGGACAGCTTAGCCTATCGATCGGGAGCGGACTTAGAAAGTGGCGGTTGAACCAGTCCGTCTTCGCCCTTCGGGCTACGCCGGACACCACGCTTCGCCCTTCAGGCAACCCGTAGCTGCGCCACGCGTAGCCCGAAGGGCGAAGCGTGGTGGAGCCAGGCGGGATCGAACCGCCGACCTCTTGCATGCCATGCAAGCGCTCTCCCAGCTGAGCTATGGCCCCTTATCCCGTGGGACGATCCTGGGGGATCAGTCCCTGCCCGCGCGGCCTAGACGACTCGCGCGGCAGCACCGTTGATCACAGATCTGCGCCGATCTCAAGTCTCTTCGTCGCCTCCGACGTCACCAATGATGTCGGTGACGTCCTCATCGCCCTCTTCCTCGTCGGCGATGAAGGTCGAATCGTCGTCATCATCGTCGTCGATGGTCTCATCGACCTCGATATCGTCCTCGGATTCCGGAACCACGGCCTTGACCTTGCCGGTGTTCTCCTCGGCATCGGCCTCCTCGAGCGAGACCAATTCCTCGGCTTCGGCCGCCTCGGGCTCGGCTGCGGTTGCCGGCGAGTTCACGGGCGCGCCACGGCCCCGCGCCGGCGCGACGGGCGCAATCGGCACGACCTCGCCGGTGTAGGGCGAAATCACCGGATTCTTGTTGAGGTCGTAGAACTTCTTGCCCGTGGTCGGGCAAATGCGCTTGGTTCCGAGCTCGGACTTGGCCAACGTGGTCATCCCAGAATTTTGCTGAAAAACGGTGCTTCACTTGGCTAGTTGAGCAGCCGCTGTCAATAGCGGTTTGCGCGCAAGTGACGGGCGCGTGACGCGGTGTTGCCTATGTGATACCTGCCGCGGCGCGAGAGGACACAATCTTGGCCCATTCTGACACCCCGACCCCGCTGGAATCCCGCGCTTGCGGCCCCCTGGCTGGCAAGGTCCGCGTTCCCGGCGACAAGTCGATTTCCCACCGTGCCCTGATCCTGGGGGCGCTTTCGGTTGGCGAAACCCGGATTTCCGGCCTCCTGGAGGGCGAGGACGTCCTCAATACCGCCCAATCCATGCGCGCGCTGGGCGCAAAAGTGGAGCGGACGGCGCCGTTTGCCTGGTCGGTATCCGGCGTCGGGGTCGGCGGCTTCGCCCAGCCCGCAGCGCCGCTCGATTTCGGCAATTCGGGCACCGGCTGCCGGCTGGTGATGGGCGCGGTTGCAGGCTGTCCGATCGCGGCCGTCTTCGACGGCGATGCCTCGCTGCGGTCGCGGCCGATGCGCCGCATCCTCGATCCGCTCGAGCTGATGGGCGCCCGGGTCAGCGATATCCGGGAGGGCGGCCGGCTGCCGCTCACCCTCCACGGTGCCCGCTATCCGGTGCCGATCGTCTACAAGACGCCGGTCGCCTCGGCCCAGATCAAGTCGGCGGTGCTGCTGGCGGGCCTGTCCGCGCCCGGCATCACCACCGTCATCGAGCAGGAGGCGAGCCGCGACCACACCGAGCTGATGCTGAAGCATTTTGGCGCCGAGATCTCCTCGGAGAAGGAAGGCAGCCACGGCCGCAGAATCACGCTGAACGGCGAGCCCGAGCTGCACGGCGCCGAGGTCGTGGTGCCCGCCGACCCGTCCTCGGCATCGTTCCCGATCGTTGCAGCGCTGATCGTCGAAGGCTCCGACGTCGTGTTCTCCGACGTGATGACCAATCCGCTGCGCACCGGCCTGTTCACCACGCTGCGTGAAATGGGTGCCTCGATCGAGGAGAGCGAGGTGCGCGGCGATGCCGGCGAGCCGATGGCGCAATTGCGCGTGCGCGCCTCGAAACTGAAGGGCGTCGAGGTGCCGCCGGAGCGCGCGCCGTCGATGATCGACGAATATCTGGTGCTGGCGGTTGCGGCTGCGTTTGCCGAGGGCACCACGATCATGCGCGGCTTGCAGGAGCTGCGCGTCAAGGAGTCCGATCGGCTCGAAGCCACCGCGGACATGCTGCGCGTCAACGGCGTCAAGGTCGAGGTCTCCGGCGACGATCTGATCGTCGAGGGCCGCGGCCATGTCCCGGGCGGCGGTCTTGTCGCCACCCACATGGATCACCGCATCGCGATGTCGGCGCTGGTGATGGGCTGCGCGTCGGATCGGCCGGTGAAGATCGACGACACTGCCTTCATCGCCACAAGTTTTCCGGACTTCATTCCGATGATGCGCGCGCTCGGAGCTGATTTCGCATGATCATCGCCATCGACGGACCCGCCGCCTCCGGCAAGGGCACGCTCGGCAAGCGGCTCGCCCACCACTACGGCTACCGCCATCTCGACACCGGCGTGATCTACCGCGCGGTGGCCTATGCGATGATGGCGCAGGGCGCCGACCTCAATGATGAGGCGCTGGCGGTGGCCGTGGCGCTGGAGCTCGACCCCGAGAAATTCGGCAATCCGATCCTGAAGACCCAGAAGGTCGGCGAGGGGGCATCCGTCGTCTCGGCCTTTCCCAAGGTGCGCGAGGCGCTGGTCAGCTTCCAGCGCCAGTTCGCCGCCGATCCGCCCGGTGCGGTGCTGGATGGGCGCGACATCGGCACCGTGATCTGCCCCGATGCCGACGTGAAGATCTTCGTGGTCGCCGATCCGCAGGTGCGGGCGCGCAGGCGCACGCTGGAGGCCCGGGCCCGCGGCGAGGACGCCGACGAGGCGGCGGTGCTCGCGGACATCCTCAAGCGCGACGAGCGGGACCAGAATCGGGCGATTGCGCCGCTGCGGCCGGCCCCGGACGCCCACACGCTGGACAATTCCAACCTCGACATCGAGGCCGGCGTGCGCGCCGCCATCGCCATCGTCGAGGCAGCGCGCGCCAAACGCTAAAGCGCGATGATATTTGGTTGAATCGTCATCGCGCTTTAGCTCTTTGTTTGAGCATGATCTTTTCGGAAAACCGCTTCGCACTTTTCCGGATCATGCTCTAGAATCAGCGGCATCGAAGCGCCCTTTCGGCTCGAAAACCCAGCAAAATGGGGCATTTCCTGCTTGCCGAAAGCAGGGCTCAGGGCTATATCAGCGCCGTTCGGCGCCACCATCGACCATGTCGAGGCCGTGTCTGAGCGGGCCGGTGCTGGGTTTGAGCCCTCGCCGCATCTGGAGGAACGCCCGCTCCCAGGTCTTGCAGTCGATATTTTCGCTTCGGGCTCCGGACTATCAAACGTACCGAACGTGCAGTCTTGCTGCCGGCCCGCTGTTGCTCCTCCTGCAACGAGCGGTCGTCAGGGTTTGCGGAACCCTGACACTTCACGCGCGGTGCGCCCAACAACCCGAACGGCCGGCGAGATCCCGCATCTGGAGAACCAATGGTTTCGAATTCTGCGTCTTCCTATTCCCCGACCCGCGACGATTTCGCGGCGATGCTTGATGAGTCCTTTGCCGGCGGCAATCTGCAGGAAAGCTCGGTCATCAAGGGCAAGGTTGTTGCGATCGAGAAAGACATGGCCGTCATCGACGTCGGCCTGAAGACCGAGGGCCGCGTCGCGCTGCGCGAATTCGCCGGCCCCGGCCGTGAGAGCGACCTGAAGGTCGGCGACGAAGTCGAGGTGTTCCTCGACCGTATCGAGAATGCGCTCGGCGAAGCCGTGCTGTCGCGCGACAAGGCGCGCCGCGAGGAAAGCTGGGGCAAGCTCGAGAAGGCGTTCCAGAACAACGAAAAGGTCAACGGCGTCATCTTCAACCAGGTCAAGGGCGGCTTCACGGTCGACCTCGACGGTGCAGTGGCCTTCCTGCCGCGCTCGCAGGTCGACATTCGTCCGATCCGCGACGTTGCGCCGCTGATGAACAACTCGCAGCCGTTCCAGATCCTCAAGATGGACCGCCGCCGCGGCAACATCGTGGTGTCGCGCCGCACGGTTCTCGAAGAGACCCGCGCCGAGCAGCGCCAGGAGCTGGTGCAGAACCTCGAAGAAGGTCAGGTGATCGACGGCGTGGTCAAGAACATCACCGATTACGGTGCGTTCGTTGATCTCGGCGGCATCGACGGCCTGCTGCACGTGACCGATATCGCCTGGCGCCGCGTCAACCACCCGACCGAGGTGCTGACCATCGGCCAGACCGTGAAGGTCAAGATCATCAAGATCAACCACGAGACCCACCGCATCTCGCTCGGTATGAAGCAGCTGCTGGATGATCCGTGGCAGGGCATCGAAGCCAAGTACCCGCTGGGTGCCCGCTTCACCGGCCGCGTCACCAACATCACCGACTACGGCGCGTTCGTCGAGCTCGAGCCGGGCATCGAAGGCCTGATCCACGTCTCCGAGATGTCGTGGACCAAGAAGAACATGCACCCCGGCAAGATCGTTTCGACCTCGCAGGAAGTCGAAGTGCAGGTCCTGGAAGTGGATTCGGTCAAGCGACGCATCTCGCTCGGTCTCAAGCAGACCATGCGCAATCCCTGGGAAGTGTTCGTCGAGAAGTTCCCGGTCGGTTCGGTGGTCGAGGGCGAAGTCAAGAACAAGACCGAGTTCGGTCTGTTCCTGGGTCTCGAGGGCGACGTCGACGGCATGGTCCATCTCTCCGACCTCGACTGGAAGCTTCCGGGCGAGCAGGTCATCGACAACTTCAAGAAGGGCGACATGGTCAAGGCCGTGGTGCTCGATGTCGATGTCGAGAAGGAGCGTATCTCGCTCGGCGTCAAGCAGCTCGAAGGCGACCCCTTCGCCGAGCCGGGCGACGTCAAGAAGGGCGCGGTCGTGACCTGCGAAGTGCTCGAAGTGAAGGAAAGCGGCATCGAGGTCCGGATCTCGGGCACCGAGTTCACCACCTTCATCAAGCGGTCCGAACTGGCCCGCGATCGCAACGACCAGCGCGCCGAGCGCTTCGCCGTCGGCGAGAAGGTCGATGCCCGCGTCATCCAGTTCGACAAGAAGGCCCGCAAGGTGCAGGTCTCGATCAAGGCGCTGGAAGTTGCCGAAGAGAAGGAAGCCATCGCGCAGTACGGCTCCTCCGATTCGGGAGCGACGCTTGGCGACATCCTCGGCACCGCGTTGAAGAACCGCGGCACCGACAAGTAAGCGTTCGCACCATTCTCGCGAACAATCGGGGCCCCGGCGCAAGCCGGGGCCCTTTTGTTTGCCGGATTGCGGGCCTTGTTTTCTTCATATTGCGTCGCAATTGATGTATTTGGCTAAGCTGATAGTGACGCTGCGACGGCAAAACGCGCGGACCTTCGCGCTGACCATTTCTGGAGAGACCGATGTCGCTGGATTCGGACGTGATCGTCGACCGTCGCCGTATCAGGCGCAAGCTGACATTCTGGCGCGTCGCCGCTGCGGTCATTGCGATCGCGGCCATCGTCGGCGTGGGCGTGATCGCCGCCGGCGGACGCGGCGGCTTGTCGACGTCGAACGCGATCGCGCGGATCAATATCGACGGATTGATCCGCAGCGACCAGCAGCGCGTCGAGGCGCTGGAGCGGCTCGGAAAGTCGAGCTATGCGGCGGTTGTCGTGCACATCAATTCGCCCGGCGGCACCACCGCGGGCTCCGAGCAGCTCTACGACTCGCTGATGCAGTTGAAGGCGAAGAAGCCGCTCGTCGTCGTGGTCGAGGGATTGGCCGCATCGGGCGGCTACATCACCGCGATCGCCTCCGACCATATCGTCGCCCAGCAGACCTCGCTGGTCGGCTCGATCGGCGTGCTCTTCCAGTTCCCCAACGTTTCCGAATTGCTCAAGACCGTCGGCGTGAAGATGGAGGAGATCAAGTCCTCACCGTTGAAAGCGGCGCCCAATGGCATGGAGCCGACCAGCCCCGAAGCCCGTGCCGCGATCGAGGGGCTGGTCAAGGACTCCTATGCCTGGTTCCGTGGATTGGTGAAGGAGCGGCGCGGCATGGACGATGCGCTGTTGGAGAAGGTCGCGGATGGACGCGTCTTCACCGGCCGGCAGGCGGTCGATCTCAAGCTGATCGATCAGCTGGGAGATGAAAAGACCGCGATCGCCTGGCTGGTTGCGGAGAAGAAGGTCAAAAGCGACCTGCCGGTGCGCAATTACACGCTTAATCCGCGATTCAGCGACCTGACCTTCCTGCGCACCGCGGCGTCGATGACGCTCGATGCGTTCGGCCTTGGCGCCATCGCGCGGCGGATCGAGCAGGGTGGCGTGGCCCAGGCCGTCGACCGGTTTGGGCTCGACGGCATGCTGGCGCTGTGGGCGCCGGGAGGAGCCGACTAGTCGGGTGCGAAACGCGTGATGATCAAGGTATTCCCGCTCTGCGGGAATCGCCGCATGCCCCAATTGGGCTATTTGTCACGCGATTTCACGGCGTCCTAAATCGATTTAGCGTCTTGACAGTGCACGGCATTTTCACGGAAATGGGTTTCCGCAAGAGCCCGGATCCCATTTTCGATGATCAAATCCGAACTTGTTCAGCGTATCGCCGAGCACAACCCGCACCTCTATCAGCGGGACGTCGAGAACATTGTGAATGCGATTCTCGATGAAATCGTCGCGGCGCTGGCGCGTGGCGACCGCGTCGAGCTGCGCGGTTTCGGCGCATTCTCGGTGAAGCATCGCCCGGCGCGTGCCGGCCGCAATCCGCGTACCGGCGAGCATGTGCCGGTCGACCAGAAGAGCGTGCCGTTCTTCAAGACCGGCAAGGAAATGCGCGAGCGCCTCAATCGCGACGAGGCCGAGGCGGGAGCCGCCAAGATCGACGCGCCCAAGGCTGATGCTTAAGGCTGAGGCCTGAGCGCCGCCTCCGGCGTTGTCGTGCTGCGGGCGAAGGGCCCGCACTTTCTCCATCGCTGCGAGAGATGGTCATGCGAAAGTTCTTCACGGCAGTGGTCGTCATTCCGCTCGGACTGATCTTCATCATCTTCGCCGTCGCCAACCGTCACTGGGTGACGGTGTCGTTTGACCCGTTCAATTCTGTGACGCCGACGGTTGCGGTCACACTGCCGCTGTTCGTGGTCATCATCGCTTCCGCGATCCTGGGCGTGATCGCGGGCGGCATGGCGACCTGGTTCAAGCAGGGGCGCTGGCGCCGCGCCGCCCGGCAGCACGAGGCCGACGCCCGCCACATCCGCGCCGAGCTCGCCGACCTCAGGGCCGCGGCCTCCCGGGACGACGCGCAGCGCCGCCCGGCCGCGGCCCAGCTCGGCTTTTACGGGCCCAATGGGCGAGACAAGCAGGGCGCGACGTTGTAGAACCCGCCCCGTCCGACCAGGGTTCACCCCGGTTCCGGCCGCCCGAAAACCTGTTTTGAGACCCGTTTCGAGACCATGCCCCTGCTCGTCAAAATCTGCGGCCTGTCAACGCGCGAGACGCTCGACGTCGCGCTGGAGAGCGGCGCCGACATGGTGGGGTTCGTGTTCTTTCCGCCGTCGCCGCGCCATATCAGCCTAGAGACCGCGCGCGAGCTCGGCAAACAGGCCAAGGGCCGCGCCGTGAAGGTCGCGCTGACGGTCGATGCCGACGACGCGACCATCGAGAACATCATCGAGACGCTGCGGCCGGATATCCTGCAGCTGCACGGCAAGGAGACCACCGCGCGGCTGCGTGATCTCAAGCAGAAATTCGGCCTGCCGCTGATGAAGGCGCTGCCGGTCGAGACCGCGGCCGACCTCGCGCCGCTGCCGGGTTATGCCGGCGTCGCCGACAGTATCCTGTTCGATGCCCGCGCGCCAAAGGATGCGACGCGGCCAGGCGGTCTCGGCGCGCCGTTCGATTGGCACGTGCTGGAAAATCTCGACCTCGCGCTGCCCTACATGGTCTCCGGCGGGCTCAACGCCGAGAACGTCGCTGAAGCCGTCCGCGTTACCCGCGCCGGCGGCGTCGACGTCTCCTCGGGTGTCGAGCGCACGCCCGGCGTCAAGGATCCCGAGCTGATCCGCGCCTTCATCCGCGCCGCACGCGCAACCCAAAGTACTACCCAAGAACTGATGGTTCGATGAATCAAAACCTGCCCAATTCCTTCCGCAGCGGCCCCGACGAGCGCGGGCATTTCGGCATTTTCGGCGGACGCTTCGTCGCCGAAACGCTGATGCCGCTGATCCTCGATCTCGAAAAGGCCTATGCCGACGCCAAGGCCGATCCGGCGTTCCAGGCCGAGATGAATGTCTATCTGAAGGACTATGTCGGCCGGCCGTCGCCGCTGTATTTCGCCGAACGGCTCACCGAGCATCTCGGCGGCGCGAAAATCTATTTGAAGCGCGAGGAGCTCAACCACACCGGTTCGCACAAGGTCAACAACGTGCTCGGCCAGATCATGGTCGCGCGCCGCATGGGCAAGAAGCGCATCATCGCCGAGACCGGCGCCGGCCAGCATGGCGTGGCGACGGCGACGCTGTGCGCGCGCTTCGGGCTCGAATGCGTGGTCTATATGGGCGCGGTCGACGTCGAGCGGCAGCAGCCGAACGTGATCCGCATGGAGATGCTCGGCGCCAAGGTCGTCCCGGTGCAGTCGGGCGCGCGCACGCTGAAGGACGCGATGAACGATGCGCTGCGCGATTGGGTCACCAACGTGCACAACACCTTCTATTGCATCGGCACGGTGGCGGGTCCGCACCCCTATCCAATGATGGTGCGCGACTTCCAGTCGATCATCGGCCACGAGACGCGCAAGCAGATGCAGGAGGCCGAGGGCCGCCTGCCGGACTCGCTGATCGCCTGCATCGGCGGCGGTTCCAACGCGATGGGCCTGTTCCATCCGTTCCTCGACGATCCCTCGGTCGAGATCTTCGGCGTCGAGGCAGCCGGCCACGGGCTGACGCAGCTGCATGCGGCCTCGCTTGCCGGCGGCCGCCCCGGCGTGCTGCACGGCAACCGCACCTATCTTTTGATGGACGCCGACGGCCAGATCGAGGAAGCGCATTCGATCTCGGCCGGCCTCGACTATCCCGGCATCGGCCCCGAGCACGCCTGGCTGCACGAGACCGGCCGCGTGACATATCTCTCGGCGACCGACGAGGAGGCGCTGGCCGCATTCCAGCTGCTGTCGCGGCTCGAAGGCATCATCCCCGCGCTGGAATCCGCGCATGCGATCGCGAAATTGTCCGAACTCGCGCCGCAGCGGCCGAAGGATCACCTGATGGTGGTCAACCTCTCGGGCCGCGGCGACAAGGACGTTCCGCAGGTCGGCGACATCTTGAAGGCGAGGCAGAAGTGATGGGCTGGGCGCTCCTTCCTTACCTCTCCCCGTTGGGGAGAGGTCGGCTGCGCAGCAGCCGGGTGAGGGGTCTCTCCACTCATTCGAACCGCAGCGATGTTTCGATCATCTCGAGCACACCCTCGCGATTCTCATACACATCGGTCTTGGTAACCCGCACGACGAGAAAGCCGCAAGCTTCGAGGACTTTGGTCCTGGCTTCGTCGCGTTTCAGTTCTGATGACGTGGAATGTGTTACGCCGTCGACTTCCACGATCAGTTTGCCGTCGAGCGTGACGAAATCGACGACGTATCGGTCAATCGGGTGCTGGCGACGGAATTTCCATCGCGCTAGCCTGCGATTGCGCAGCGCCTGCCAAAGCTTCGCCTCGGCGTTTGTCTGTGACGCGCGGAGGCTTCGCGCTCTTGCTTTGAACTGCTCCATCCCCCTCACCCGGCTGCTACGCAGCCGACCTCTCCCCGGAGGGGAGAGGTATAGCACAGCGACTGTCCAACCATGACTACCCGTATCGACGCACGTTTCGCCGAGCTGAAGCAGCAGGGCCGCTCCGCCTTCGTCACCTTCGTGATGGCGGGCGACCCCGACGCCAAGACCTCGCTCGATATCCTCAAGGCGCTGCCGAAGGCCGGCGCCGACGTCATCGAGATCGGCATGCCCTTCACCGATCCGATGGCCGACGGCCCGTCGATCCAGGCCGCCGGCCTGCGTGCGCTCAAGGGCGGCATGACCTTGCGCAAGACGCTGGCGATGGTCCGCGACTTCCGCAAGGAGGACAACGCCACGCCGATCGTGCTGATGGGCTACTACAATCCGATCTACATCTACGGCGTCGACGGCTTCCTGACTGACGCCAAGACCGCCGGCGTCGATGGCCTGATCATCGTCGACCTGCCGCCGGAGGAAGACACCGAGCTCTGCATCCCGGCGATGAAGGCCGGGTTGAACTTCATCCGGCTGGCGACGCCGACCACTGACGACAAGCGCCTGCCGGCGGTGCTCGCCAACACGTCGGGCTTTGTCTATTACGTCTCGATCACCGGCATCACCGGCAGCGCTGCGGCCGACTCCAACGCGGTTGCGGAAGCGGTCGCGCGCATCAAGCGGCACACCAAGCTGCCGGTCTGCGTCGGCTTCGGCATCCGCACCCCTGAGACGGCGCGCGCGATCGCCGAGAGTGCCAACGGCGCCGTGGTCGGCACCGCAATCGTCGATGCGGTGCGTGCCAACCTCGATGCCGAGGGCCGCGCCACGCCGAAGACCGTGAGTGCGGTGGCGGACCTGGTGTCCGCGCTGGCGCAGGGGGTCCGGGGCGCCAAGCAGGCCGCTGAATAAGCCACATTTTGCGGCAACAAGGCCGCAGACGGCGGCTTGCCGGGTTCGCCCGGCCCGCCATATATCCAGCTGGTGCGGGACCGACCCGCATTTCGGAGCGAACCATGAACTGGCTCACCAACGTCGTCCGGCCGAAGATCCGCAACATCCTGCGCCGCGAGACGCCGGAGAATCTCTGGATCAAGTGCCCGGATTCCGGGCAGCTCGTGTTCTACAAGGACGTCGAGGCCAACCAGTTCGTGATCCCCGGCTCGAACTACCACATGCGCATGGGCGCGGTGGCCCGGCTCAAGTCGATCTTCGACAATGAGACCTGGTTCGACGTCGCGCTGCCTGACGTCGCGGCCGATCCGCTCAAGTTCCGCGACGAGCGCAAGTATGTCGACCGCATCAAGGACGCGCGCGCCAAGACCGGACTGAACGACGCGATCAAGGTCGGCTACGGCAAGTTAGAGGGAGCCGGCGTCGTGGTCGCGGTGCAGGATTTCGATTTCATGGGCGGCTCGCTCGGCATGGCGGCCGGTGAAGCGATGGTGCGCGGGCTCGAGCTCGCGGTCGAGAAGAAGTCGCCGTTCATCGTGTTCGCCGCCTCCGGCGGCGCGCGGATGCAGGAAGGCATTCTGTCGCTGATGCAGATGCCGCGCACCACGGTCGGCGTGCAGATGCTGCGCGAGGCGCGCCAGCCCTACATCGTCGTGCTGACCAATCCGACCACCGGCGGCGTCACCGCCTCCTATGCGATGCTCGGCGACATCCACATCGCCGAGCCCGGCGCACTGATCGGCTTTGCCGGCGCGCGCGTGATCGAGCAGACCATCCGCGAGAAGCTGCCCGAAGGTTTTCAGCGCGCCGAATACCTGCGCGAGCACGGCATGGTCGACATGGTCGTGCATCGCCATGAGATGAAGGCCACGCTGGCGCGGCTGTGCCGGCTGCTGACCAAGGCGCCGGCGCTTGAAACCGCATCGAAGCCCGCAACTCCGGTCACCGAGCCGGCCCAGATCGTGACGGCCCCGGAGACGGTGCCGGCCGCGCCGCACGCGTGACCGCAAGCGCCGCCCCATCGCAGGCCTCGTTCGAGGCGCTGATCGCGCGGATATCGGCGCTGCATCCCAAGCGCATCGATCTCAGCCTCGATCGCATGCGCGGCCTGATGGAGCGGCTCGATCATCCCGAGCGCAAGCTGCCGCCGGTGATCCATGTCGCCGGCACCAACGGCAAGGGCTCGACGGTCGCATATCTGCGCGCGATCCTCGAAGCATCGGGCCTGCGGGTGCACGTCTTCACCTCGCCCTATCTGGTGCGGCTCAACGAATGCTACCGGCTCGGCGCCGTCGGCGGCGGCAAGCTGGTCGGCGACGATGAGCTGCACGCGACGTTCGAGCATTGCGAGCGTGCCAATGCCGGCAATCCCATCACCATCTTCGAGATGGAAACGGCGGTCGCGTTCTGCCTGTTCGCGAAGCATCCGGCCGACGTTGCGTTGCTCGAGGTCGGCCTCGGCGGCCGGCTGGATTCGACCAATGTGGTCGAGATGCCGCTGGCTTCGGTGATCACGCCGGTCAGCATGGACCATATGGAATTCCTCGGCGACACGCTGGCCCTGATCGCCAGCGAGAAGGCCGCGATCATCAAGCGCAAGGTGCCGGTAGTGTGCGCCGAGCAGGCGCCCGATGCGATGGCGGTGATCGAGGCGGAGGCGCACCGCATGCGGGCGCCGCTGCACGCCGCCGGCCAGCAATGGCATGTCGGCGTCGAGCGTGGCCGCCTGGTCTATCAGGACGAGCGCGGCCTGATGGATCTCGCTGCGCCAAAACTGTTCGGTCGCCACCAGTTCGACAATGCCGGCCTTGCGATCGCGACGTTGCGCGCGATCGACGCGTTCAAGCTCAACCTCGCCGCCTTCGAGACCGGCATCGTCAGTGCGGAATGGCCGGCGCGGATGCAGCGGCTGGTCTCCGGCACGCTCGTTTGCCAGGGACCGCAGGGCTCCGAGGTCTGGCTCGATGGCGGCCACAATGCCGAGGGAGGCCGGGTTGCGGCCGCCGCGCTCGGCGATCTCGAGGAGCGCGTGTCGCGGCCGCTGGTCGTGATCGCAGGCATGATGGCCAACAAGGATGCCAGCGCATTCCTCGCCAATTTCGCCGGATTGACGCGCCACATCATCGCGGTCCCGGTGCCCGGCCGCGACAACGGCATGGCGCCGGACAAGCTTGCCGACGCCGCGCGTGCGCTCGGCATGCGCGTCGAGATCGCGACCGGCGTCGACGCCGCGCTGCGACGGCTCGCTACGCTGGCCTATGAGGTGCCGCCGCGCATCCTGATCACCGGCTCGCTGTACCTCGCCGGCCCGGTGCTTGCGGCCAACGGCACGCCTCCTGCATAACAGGCCTCGCGTCCCTGCTGCGGTACGCATGAGGGAGGACGAGACACATGCGTTTTGCTGCGATCGCCGACATCCACGGCAATCATCTCGCGCTCGAAGCCGTACTGTCGGACATCCGCGCCCAAGGGATTTCCGACATCGTCGATCTCGGCGACATGGTCAGCGGACCGCTCGACGCGCAGCCGACCATCGATATGCTGATGGCGCTCGATGCGGTCCATCTGCTCGGCAATCACGACCGCTATCTGATCGACCGCCCGCATGAGAAAATGGGCGCATGGGAGCGGCTGGTCCATACCCAGCTCGAGCAGCGGCATTTCGACTGGCTGCGCACGCTGCCGGCCAATGCGGTCTATCGCGACGCGGTGTTCCTCTGTCACGCAACGCCGCAGGATGACGAGACCTATTGGCTCGACACGGTGCTGCCGGGCGGCGAGGTGTGCATCTCTTCGCCCGGATCAATCGAGGCGAGGGCCGCAGGCATTGCGCAGTCGCTGATCCTTTGCGCCCATACGCATACCGCGCGCGCCGTGCGGCTTCGCGACGGGAGGCTGATCGTGAATCCCGGCAGCGTCGGCTCGCCCGGCTATCGCGACGTCCATCCGTATCCGCATGTGGTCGAAGCCGGCTCACCCGACGCGCGCTACGCGATCCTCGAAAGGGTTGGTGGCGACTGGGATGTCACCTTCCGCCACATCCCCTACGACCACGAAGCGATGGCGGCGCTGGCGCGGCGCAATGGCGAGGCCGAGCTCGCCTCGGCGCTCGCGACCGGATGGATCAGGTAAAACAAAACGGCCGGCTTTCGCCGGCCGTGTCGCAAATCAGCTAATTCAAAGCGGATCAGACCGCAGCGGTGATCCACTGCTGCAGCTTGGCCTTCGGCGCGGCGCCGACCTGACGCGACGCCATCTCGCCGCCCTTGAAGATCATCAGGGTGGGGATCGACATCACGCCATACTTCGACGCGGTCTTCGGGCTCTCGTCGACGTTGAGCTTGACGATCTTGACCTTGTCGCCCATCGCGCCGGAAATCTCATCGAGAGCGGGCGCGATCATGCGGCAGGGGCCGCACCATTCGGCCCAGAAGTCGACGACCACCGGCCCGGTCGCCTTGAGCACTTCGGCTTCGAAATCGGCGTCAGAAACCTTGCCAACGGCCATGTGAGTACCTCGTTCAGTTGAGACAAAAGGGCGCGGTGGAGAATCGCGCCCGGGAGCATGCGGCAAACGTATGAACGCCCCCTTGCCGGGTCAAGCTCGCTCACGCCGACATGAACTTATGCCAGCCCGGCGTCCAGCGCGGAGGCGGAAATCTCCATCATTTCAGGGGTTTCGGTCCAGAGCAGGGCGGCGTGGATGATCCTTTGGGGATAAAGTTTCGCCAGCACCGCGCGGTACAGCGCGAGCTGCCGGATATAACCCTTGGGGGCGTCGGCGGCGGTCCTTGGCGGGGCGTTGTTGGTCTTGAAATCGACGATCAGGACCTCGTTCGGCGTCACCACCAGCCGGTCGATCTGGCCGGAGACCAGCGCCTTCGGCAGGCCCGGCCGCTCCAGCCGGCCGACGATCGACACTTCGGCACGGCTGCCGGGGGCAAATACCGGCGCGAAGCGCAGGTCGACGGTCAGGGCGACCACCTGCCGGGCCAGCGCCGCGCGTTCGTCTTCGCTCCAGCCATCGGCGTTGCGCGCAAGATAACCGAGCGCCGCGCCGAGCCGCCGTTCCAGCGCGATTTCGGGCAGCGATTGCAGCAGGCGATGCACCAGCGTGCCGCGTTGCAGGGCGCGGGCGCGCAGCTGCACCGATTCGCCGGATCGTATCGGATGGCTGTCGCCGTCGGACGGATCGGACGGGCGCAGCACGCCCGCGGCTGAGGCTTCGGGTGCGGCCGCTTCACGAAGCCAGGACGGCAGCGCGACCGGGGCCGCTTCCGTTGGCGCGGCCGGGCCCGAGAGATCCGCGATGTCATCCGGCCGTGAATAGCGCATCACCTTGCCGGCCGGCGTCTCCTCTTCCTCGAGCTTGAGCCCGGCATTGGCGAGCCCCCTGGTGATCAGATCGTACCAGGAGGATTTCCGCACCGTGCTCATGTTGCCGGGCATGCAGCCGCCGACGATCAGCCGGTCGGCGGCACGGGTCATCGCGACATAGAGCAGGCGGCGATATTCGTCCTCGGTGTCGCCGAGCATCGCCTTGCGCGCATCGGCGACGGCGGGCGGATCCTCGGCCTTCTTGCCGGCCCACACCACGACGCCGGGCGCGTTCGGCGCGGCATTGCCCTGCGGCAGATGGATCAGCCGCAGCCGCTGGGTGTCCGACGGCGAGGTCGTGGTGTCGACCAGGAACACCACCGATGCCTCGAGGCCCTTGGCGCCGTGCACGGTCATCACGCGCACCTCGTCGCGCGAGATCTCCATGTCGCGCTTCACCTCGGTGTCGGCGGCGCGCAGCCAGGCGACGAAGCCCTGCAGCGAGGCCGGCGCCTTGCGCTCATAGCCCAGCGCCAGTTCGAGGAATTCGTCGAGCGCGTCATTGGCCTCGTGGCCGAGCCGGCGCAGCATGCGCGCCCGCCCGCCGTCGCCGCCGAGCAGCCAGGCGTAGAACGCGAACGGCGTCTCCTGGGTGAAGCGGCGCTCGCACTCTTCCAGGCGCTGCAGCGCCGCCGAAAAACGCTCGTCGGTCGGCGCCTGCGCGGTCAGTGCTTCGCGCAGCGAGCCGCGGCGCTGATAAGCGAGCTTGAACAGATCGTCGTCGTCGAGCCCGAACAGCGGGCTCTTCAGCGCCACCGCGAGCGCGAGGTCGTCCTGCGGCAGCAGCAGCGCGTCGGCAAGGTTCATCAGGTCGATGATCGCGATGTGCTCGGTCAGCTTCAGCCGGTCGGCGCCGGCGACCGGAATGCCCGCGTGCTTCAGCGCCTGGATCACCGCGTCGAAGGCGTTGCCGCGCCGCCGCACCAGGATCAGCATGTCGCCGTAACGCAATGGCCGTCGTCCACCGGCGCTCCCGGTCATGGTGCCGCTGGTGACCAAGCGCTTGATCTCGGCCTGGATGCGCCGTGCCAGCTTCACCTCGGGGCTGGTCACCGCGACGCCGTCGAACGGCGCGCGCCAGCCCTCGATGTCCTGGCGGTCGTCGGCAACCGCGAGATCCCACAGCTCGATCAGGCTGGGGCCGGCGTCAGTCATCGCATTGTGGATCGGATAACCGTTCTCGACCGCATGGATGCTGCGGAAGATCTCTTGCTCGCGGAACACATGGTCGACCGAATGCAGGATCACCGGTCCCGAGCGGAACGAATAGGTGAACGACACCGGATCGAATTTCAGCCCGGCCTCCTCGAACCGCCGCCTCAGCTCGCGGCGGCGCAGATCGAACTCACGGGGCGCCGCGCCCTGGAACGAGAAGATCGACTGCTTCTCGTCACCAACCGCGAACACCGTGCGCACCAGGCCGTCGCGCGCGCCGGCGCCGGAGGTGAATTCCGAGATGATGTGGGCGACGATGTCCCACTGCCGCGGGCTGGTGTCCTGCGCCTCGTCGATCAGCACGTGATCGACGCCGCGGTCGAGCTTGTAGTGCACCCAGCCGGAGGAGACCCGGTCGAGCATCGCAAGCGTCTTGTCGATCAGATCGTCATAGTCGAGCAGGCCGCGTTCCAGCTTCTCGCGCCGGTAGTGCGCAGCCGCTGCCGTGGCGATGTGGATCAGCGCCTCGGTGCGGTCGCGCGCCACCACGGCGCGTCGGCGTTCGATCAGCGGACCGAGCCGGTCGATCTCTGCATCGAACCTGTTGCCTGCGACCGGATTCTTCTTGATGAAACTGTTGGTGATGACGGAGGCGCGCGGCGCGCGGTCATCGGTCAGGAACACGCCGAGATATTCGTCCACTTGAGCTGCACCGGTGAAGGTCAGCGCCGCCCGCAGCCGCTCGGCCTGCTTCTGATCCGCCTTGCTGCTGGTGTCGAGCAGCGTTGCCATCTCCTTCCAGCTCGACCGCGGCAGGTTCGGCCCGTCGACGATCTCGCGTTCGACATCCTCGATGCGATCATCAGCGGAGACGCCGAGCGCGGCCGACATCTGCGCGGCGGCGGCGGTGGCGTTGCCGGCGGCATCGGTCCAGGCCATGAAATGGTCGCGGCTGAGGCAGGCCTCTCGGACCACCTCCTTGAAGGTGACGTCGGCGGCATTCGCCATCGCGGTCCGCAGCGCGCGGCCGATCGGACTGTCGGGAATCCGCGACGCCTCCAGGAACACCGCTAGATTGGCGCGTTCCATCATCTCGTTCTGGTCGCGGTCGTCGAGCACGGCGAAGCGCGCCGGCACGTTGGCCTCGAACGGGAACTGTTGCAGCAGACGGGTGCACAACGCGTGGATGGTCTGCACCTTCAGACCGCCGGGCGTCTCCAGCGCGCAGGCAAACAGTTTTCGCGCCTCGCGCCGCAGCGAAGCGGATGGATGCGCGATGCCGGCCTCGCGGATCGCGGCATCGAGCCCGGCGTCATCGAGCGTCACCCAATGGCCGAGCGTCGTGAACACGCGCTCCGCCATGTTGGCCGCGGCGGCCTTGGTGAAGGTGATGCAGAGGATCTTCTCCGGGGGCACGCCTGACAGCAAAAGGCGGATCACGCGCTGCACCAGCACATGGGTCTTGCCCGAGCCGGCATTGGCCGACACGAAGGTCGATGCCTTCGGATCGGACGCGCGTGCCTGCGCATCGCGCACGGCCGGCGGGATCGGACGTGGGGCCTTCACCATTCCTCGATCCCCAATCCGCCTGCAGCGGACCATTCCTTGATCCGCGCAAGGTCGTCATAGGCGCCGTAGCGGTTCGCCCACATCGAGAGGTTCAGCGAGGTGTAGGGCTGCTGCTCGTCGTCGAAGGCGCGGATCAGCGCTTCGAGCTTGCGCCGCGCAGTGTCGGCGGCTTCGTCGGGCGGCTGCGGCGTGTCGCTGGTCTTGATCTTCAATTCCAGCGAACGCTGCTCGCCCGGCGGATTGTTGCCGCTCAGCCTGACATAGACGAGGTCGCCGACCGAGGCGTCCGCCGGAATCCCGGCGAAGCCGCCCTCGCGCAGGATCGCGGCCTCCAGCGTCAGCTGCGGCGACAGGCCCATGCGCACCTGCTTGCCGGTCGGCGGCTGGCCGGTCTTGTAGTCGAGGATCGCAAAGCTGCCGTCGTCGCGCCGCTCGATGCGATCGGCGCGCGCGGAGAGCACGAATGTCCTGGCGTCGTCGAGCGGAATGCCGATCTCGCCGCGGATCTCGGCCTTGATGGCGTCGATGCTGCCGCGCCGCGCCTGTTCCCATTCGGCAAACCACGCCGCGATGCGCTGGAAGCGCGGCCACCACAGCGCGCGCGCTTCGGGCCGTTCCATCAGCGGCTTGAAATGCTTGGCTCCGATATCGCGCAGCGCGCTCTTGATGTCGTCGGGCAGCGCGTCGGCATAGGTTTGCGTGAACTCGCCGAGCGATTCGTGGATTGCCGAGCCGCGATCGGCCGCCGACAGCGGCATGTCGACCGGGTCGAGCGGATCGAGCCTGAGGATGTAGCGCGCGTAGATCGTGTAGGGATCGCGCAACCAGTCCTCGATCGCGGTGACCGACATCTTCAGCGGCCGCGCCTCGCGCGGCGGCCGCGGCTCCGGCTGCGGCATCGGCTCGACCTTGTCGGGCTGGTCGAGCTCGGCGGCATATTTCACATAAGTCTCGCCGGCCGATGTAGCGGCCTTCCAGCGCGCTTCGCCCGCGACTGCTTCGAGCCGGTGCAGGAAGCGCGAGGCGACCGCCGGCGCGCCGCCGACCTTGGCGGCATGGGTGAGGATCACCTCGTCATGGCCGAGCAGCTGCGCGAAGTCGTGTGCGGACAGGCCGATGCGTCGCTCGGGAAGATCGAGCCCGAGCTCGTGCCGCATCGGCCGGCTCAGCCACGGATCGATCCGCGGCGCCGGCGGCCAGACACCCTCGACCAGGCCGCCGAGGATCACGCGATCGGATTCGGTCAGACGCGCCTCGAGCTGGCCGAAGATGTTGAGCTGCGCGCGCGCCGATTCCGGCCGCCGCACCATGCGGTCGGCGAACGCGGTCTGGAACACCTCGGGATAATCCGACAGCGGCGTCATCAGCCCGCTCGGCTGCTGCCTGGCGAGCAGCTCGTCGAAGGCAGACGCCAGCGACGCACCGGCGCGTTCCTCGAACACGATGGCGACGTCGTTCTGATCGGCCGACAGCGCGATCAGCGCCTCGCGGTGGCGCGCCGCCAGCTCGGCAAAATCATACGGCTTTGACGCGGCCATGCCTTCCAGCGGCGCCAGCGCCGCCTGCAATCGGGTTATCAGGCCCTCGGCCTGATTGAGCTCGTTGTCGCGCAGCCGGGCGCGCGGCTCCATGGCATGCAGCGACGAGGTCTCGCCGCCGTGCAGCTTGACCAGCTCGGCGCGGAAGCGGGCGAAGTCGCGCGCAAGCCCGCCGGTCCCTGGTTGCGGCCGCGTGCCGCGCAGCAGCGCGATCTCCAGCACCTCGATCGCGCGCTTCAGCGCGCCATGCGAGCCGCCGAGCCGGAACAGCGGATGCTTGAGCAGCGCGAGCAGCGTCGGCGGCTCCAGCCCCTTGGCGGCGGCCTCCGCGGTGAGGCGGGCGAACACGCCGGCCGGCGTTTCCATCAGAGCGTCGCCGCCGGAATCATCGAACTCCAGCTTCCAGCGGGTCAGCGAGGCCATCACGCGGCGTGCCAGCGCGCGATCCGGCGTCACCAGCGCGGCCGATTTGCCGAGATGCCGCGCCTCGCGCATCGCGACCGCGATTGCCAGCGCCTCCATTTCCGGATTGGGCGCCTCGACCACGGTGAGATTGGTCATCCCGGCGGAAATCCGCGCCACGATCTCGGGCCGCTCCAGCCGGTCATGCCATTGTGCCGTGGCGGTCGACGGACGCATCGTCTCCGACACCAGCACCTCGCGCCCCTGCGGTGCCGGCTCGGCGAGGCTCTCGACGTCGCGGCGCTTGATGCCGAAGCGATCGAGCAGGGCGTGCATCGCGAACTGCGGATGGTTCGACGACGGCGGCAGGGTGAAGCGACCGTCGTCGCCGCGCTCGCCGCCGATCGTATCCCAGGACTCTTCGTCGAGATCGGTGTCAAGCCCGGGCAGCACCACGGCGCCGTTCGGCAGCTTCGCCACCGCGTGCAGGAATTTCGCCGTGGCCGGCATCGAGCCGGTCGAACCGGCGGCGATCACCGGGCCCGTGGGATGCGCGGTCAGCCGCGCCGCTTCCGCCTCGATCAGGAGATCGCGCCGTGCCGCGGGTTCGATCCGGCCGATCTCCTTCAGATAATTCGGCCAGGCGTCGCGCGCGATGCGCAGGAAGTCGAGCGAATGCTGCCAGTATTTGTCGAGCTGGTCCGGCACCAGGCGGTCGAGCGCGCGCCAGTCGACGCCGCGCGTCACCATGTCGTCCATCAGCCGCGCCAGGTCGCCGGCGAGCTGCAAGGTCGAGGCCGGGCCGCCGACCACCAGCGGCGCTGACACCGGCGTCTTCGCCCAGGCCGCGACCAGATGCGCCAGGGTCAGCCGTCGCTCCAGCTCGCCGAGCCGGGGCGGAATCTCCAGCGGCGCGGCGCCGCCGACCTCGTCGCCCTGGTCGGCGAAGGCGAGCTCGTCCTCGTCGATCTCGCCGAGCGCTATGATGCGCGGCAGCACAGCGGCGTCGGAATCGAGCACGTCGAGGAAGATTTCGCGCGCCAGCCGTCCGGCGCGGCGGGTCGGCAGATACAGTGTGGCGTTGGCGAGCTTGGCGGGATCGTTGCGCGCCTCGAATCCCGCCACCAGGCGGCCGTCGACCAGCGCCGCGATGACGGTGCGCAGGAACGGCGCGGAAACGGGAACGCTGAAAACGCGCATGGGCTGCCTTGTTCGAATCAGGCGCCAATATAGGAAGTGGCGACGGTCGTTAGCCACCCCTGCCGGTCAGCCATGACAGCTCAATGTCGCAGCCGGCCGGCGCAGCGATCGACGGCATCCAGGAACCAGCGCAGCGCCGGATCGTCAGCGGCACGGCTGGTATGGATCAGGTCGATCGCGAAGGCGGGAATCTCGATCGGCGGCGCGACGACGGCGATGTCGGCGAGATGCGTGAAGCGCCGGGCGACGCGTTCGGACAGCGTGGCTATGAGATCGGTGCCGGCCACGGCGAACGGAACGGCCACCACATGCGCAAGCGTCACGGCCAGCCGCCGCTTCAGCCCGTGGCGCGCCAGCAGCGCATCGATCACGCTCGGCAGGCCGTCGCCGCCCGCCGCCGAGAACAGCGCGTGCGGGAGGCCGGCATAGTCTTCCAGGCTCAGGCGTTCCGATCGGCTCGCGCGCGCGCCGTCGCGGATGCAGACAAAGCGTTCCTCGAACAGCCGGTGCCGGATACAGCGCGGCGTCTCCGGCAGATGGCCGCCGATCACCGCATCGAGTTCACCGCGCTCCAGCTTGGCCAGCGCCACGGTCGGATCGGTGAGCGGACGCACGGCAAGATCGATGCCTGGTGCTTCCATGCGCAACAGACGGGTCAGTTCCGGCACCAGGACGAGATCGCCGTAATCGGTCGCAGCGATCGTGATGCGCCGCCGCGCGGTGGCCGGATCAAAGCCCCGGTCAGGCGCCAGCGCGCCCCGGATCTGCCGCAGTGCCTCGCCGATCGGGCCCGCCAGTGCCAGCGCCCTCTCGGTCGGCTGCATGCCGGCCCCGGCGCGCAGGAACAATTCGTCCGCAAACAGCGCGCGCAGCCTCCGCAACGCGCTGCTCATGGACGGTTGGGCGAGGCCGATGCGTTCGGCCGCGCGGGTGACGTGGCGCTCCTCCATCAGCGCCTCGAAGGCGACCAGCAGGTTGAGATCGACAGTGGCTAAATTCATCACAGCAATAATGGACATAATAATAATCGATTTCAACAATGATCTGGCTAAGCCTAGGGTGTAGCGGGCATGACGACGAGGCCGGAAGATTTGGGACAATCATTTGCGAGACTGATGCCGCGCGGGCCGACCTTGCTGATCATCGGCGTGCTGGCCGGGCTGGCCTTCCCGGCCCTGGCGCAGGGCGTGCGCCCGCTGATGACGGTCGCGATCTTCGTGCTGGTGCTCGGCACCTTCCTCCAGGTCGATGGCGCGGCGTTCCGCCGTGCGTTGCTGCGTCCACGGGTCTGGCTGCTGTTGCCGGCGCTCGCGATGGTGGTGTGTCCGCTGGCGGTCGGTTTCGCGGCGCGCGGCGCCGGATTTGCGCCAGAGCTGATCGTCGCGCTGCTGCTGTCGGTCTGTGCGCCGCCGTCGAGCGGCACCGCGGCGGTCGCACGCATGCTCGGCTTCGATGCCACCGTTCCGCTCGCCGTGACGCTGCTGTCGATGGCGCTGGCCCCGGTCACCGTGCCGCTGATCGCCGCGGCATTTGCCGGCCTTGCGCTCGATCCGCTGGCGCTTGGTGCGCGGCTGGCGCTGCTGGTCGGTGGTGCCGGCGCACTGGCGTTGCTGCTGCGCCGTCAGGCGGCGGCACATTTGGCGCGGCATTCGGGCACCATCGACGCCCTCGTGCTCGCCTCGCTTTTACTGTTCGCAATTGCCACCATGGCCGGGGTGCGCGCGCAGATCGCGGCCCAGCCGATCGCCGCGGCGACTTGCGTCGGGCTTGCCTTCGCCTGCAATCTTGCCTTGCAAGGGCTTGGCGCGCTGCTGACGCCGGGTCCGCTGGCCGAGCGGTTGACCACGGGCCTCGTTCTCGGCAACCGCAACGTCGGACTGGTGTGGTCGGCGATGGGTGCGGCGGTGTCGCCGATGACGGCGCTGTTCTTCGCGGCGACCCAGTTTCCGATCTACATGACGCCGCGCCTGATCGAGATGCTGGTTCGGCGCGGGCGAAAAGAGGAAGCCTCACCATGAGCGAGATCATTCTGACCGAACAACTCGCCGTCCGCTTCGCGCGCATCGCGCTCGGCCATGTCGGCCGCGAATATCCGAACAAGCCGGATCACGTGTTGGCAGGGCCGCAGGATGCGCGCACGCCGCGCGAATTGCATCCGGTGTTCTTCGGCAGTTACGACTGGCACTCCTGCGTCCACAGCTACTGGATGCTTGCCCGGCTGCTGCGCCGTTATCCGGCCTCCGATGCGGCAGATGCGATCCGCGCTTTGTTCGACGAACAGTTCGTCGTGGAAAAGATCGCTGCCGAGTGCGCCTATCTCGCAGCCCCGACCGCGCGCGGCTTCAAGCGGCCCTATGGATGGGGCTGGCTGTTGAAGCTCGCGGCCGAACTCTGGCGGCTCGAGGATACGCGGTGGCGCGAGCAAATTGCTCCACTCGCCGAAATCTTCGCGCAGCGCTTTCGCGATTTCCTGCCGCTCGCGACCTATCCGGTGCGGGTCGGCACCCATTTCAACACCGCGTTCGGGCTGCGCATGGCCGCCGACTACGCCGCGGCGACGCAGGACGATGCGTTCAGCGCGCTGCTGCGCGACACGGCGCTGCGCTGGTACGGCGCCGACCAGGATTGTCCTGCCTGGGGCGAGCCGAGCGGCGACGATTTTCAATCGTCCGCGCTGATCGAAGCGGAATGCATGCGCCGGCTGCTGGCGCCTCGTGACTTCCTGCCCTGGTTCGACCGCTTCCTGCCGCACCTCGCGCAGCGCGAGCCGGCAACCCTGTTCCGGCCGGCCAAGGTGACCGATCGCAGCGACGGCAAGCTTGCGCATCTCGATGGACTCAATCTCAGCCGTGCCTGGTGCTGGCGTGCGCTGGCCGGTGCATTGCCGGAGGGCGATGCCCGTCGCCCGGTTCTGATGGAAGCCGCGCGACACCATCTCGATGCCGGCCTGCCGCATATCGCCGGCGACTATATGGGCGAACACTGGCTCGCGAGTTTTGCAGTCCTCGCGATCGATGCAGATGGCTAACGACAACTTTGCTTAAAGCGGGATGAGTTTCGGTCGATCGGCTTGGCATGGTCTCGGTTCACCTCTCCCCATCGGGGAGAGGTGAGCTCGCGACGTCGTTCTAGCTCAAGCTAATCTCATCAGACTCTAAGCGACGCTTTCCAGGAAGGCTTCTTCCGCGGCCTGGATCGCGTCGGGGGTCCCGACATGCATCCAGACGCCGTCGAGGCGGAGGCCGAACAGGCGCTCCTGCTCGTTGGCGCGATCGAACATCCGGGTCAGCGAGAACTCGCCGGCCGGAGCGTCGGCGAACAGCGCCGGCGACATGATCGCGGCGCCGGCATAGACGAACGGCACCACCTGGTTTTCCCGCCGCTTGCGCAGCGCGCCATCGGGCAGCATCGAATAGTCGCCGCGTCCGCTGTAGCCGATGCTCGAGGCGGTCGGCGCCATCAGCAGCAGGATATCCATCCGCGCCGGATCGAAGGTTTCGGCCAGCCGCGCCAGATTGGAGCGCACGCCGTCGATCCACATCGTGTCGGCATTGAGATGGAAGAACGGCGCATCGCCGAGCAGCGGCAGCGCCTTGACGACCGCGCCGCCGGTGCCGAGCACCTGGTCGCGCTCGTCGGAGATGATCACGTGCGGGCGGCTACGGGTCTTGACGTGCTCGATGATCTGGTCGGGCAGGTAATGCACGTTGACGACCGCTTCGCTGACGCCGGCGCCGGCGAGCTTGTCGAGCACATGGTCGAGCAGCGGCTGGCCGGCGACGCTGACCAGCGGCTTCGGCATCGTGAGGGTCAAGGGGCGCATGCGCACGCCGAGGCCCGCAGCTAGCACCATAGCCTTGTGGGGAGTGACAGGCATTTTCCGGATATTCTCGGTCATCATCTCTCGGCGCCGATCCTATCACGGCGATTCGGCAAGCACATCAACCAGACGCCATAGTCATAGGACATGACGGCCGTAAGACGGCATTAACGACGAGCCTTTGTTGGAGCATGATCTTGCCGGAAAGCCGTCTCCAATTTTCCGGATCATGCTCTAGACGTCGGCTTGCGCACCGCGTCTGGCAGTTTTCTTCTTCTTGTCGCCTTGTTTGAGGAAGTTGACTCCAATCTGGTCGCCGTTGACCCAGGCCAGTTCGCAGCGGCGATAGGCCAATCCTGTGGACGACAGCAGCAGAAAAAACTCCTTCAGGGCGAGGCCCTCGACCGAACCCTCGACGGTCAGCTTGGCGCCCGTCTCGGATACGTCTTCCATGGTGCAGTCGCGCCGCCAGGTGCCGTCAATGCCCATCATGTGCGCGGCTATGCCGCGCTCAAACGTGACACGATCGCCCCTGCGACGTTCCGTCCCCATCGTGTGGTCCCGCTCCCGATCCGGCCACGCCATGAGGTGCGGCCTCGACAATCTTAGGGGACCCAAGGCTAACAAGCCGTAAACTAAGGTACTGGGGGAGGGACGTTGGCGGTGTACCAGATGCGGAAGGTCGTCAGCGCCGGATGGGCGAGCGAGCGCTCCAGATAGGTCCAGATCCGCGGCTGATGCTTGAGATACTGCGGTTTGCCGTCGCGGCGGTTGAGCCGCGCGAAGGTGCCGAGCAGGCGGGTGTTGCGCTGCGCCGACATGATCGCATAGAGCTCGGCGAAACCGGCCGGATCGAAGCTCTCGTCGGTGGCGCGCCGTGCCTTGATGTAGCGGGTCAACAGCGACAGTTCGAGCTGCTCGGGCACGTCGATCCGCGCATCCTGCAGCAGCGACACCACGTCATAGGCCGCGGGGCCGAGCAGCGCGTCCTGGAAGTCGATGATGCCGACGCGCAGGATGCCGGTGCGCTCGGCCAGCCAGATGATGTTCGGCGAATGGAAGTCGCGGATCACCCAGGTCCGCGGCGCCGCGGCGGGCTTTTCCAGCAGGCCACGCCACATCCCGAGGAAATCGGTGCGCAGCTCCTCGCTCGGCTGCACGCCGCGGTCGGGCAGATACCATTCCAGCATCAGCCCGATCTCGATCAGCCAGGCGTCGATGTCGAACACCGGGATGTCGTAGCTCTCGTCCGGTGTCACCGGCAGCTGCCGCGGCAGCGCCTCGCGGTGCAACGCGGCCAGCATGTCGACGGCGGCCTCGTAGCGCTCGGCGATCGGGCGCGGCGGATCGCCCTCGATCACGCCTTCGCCGCCGAGATCCTCGGTGATCAGAAAGCCGGATTCCAGATCGGCGTGCCGGATCGCAGGCGCGGAGAAGCCGTGCTTGCGCAGGCCGTTGCCGATCGCAACGAACGGCCGGACGTCTTCGGCGAGATGCACCGCTGCACTGTAGGGCCGGCCGTTGTAGATCGCCGGGCCGTCGGGGCGGCGCGGCGAGTTCATCAGGATGACGCTGCCGTCGTCGTTGCGCAGCCGCGCGTAGGAGCGCGTCGAGGCGTCGCCCGGCATGCGCTCGCGCCGCGCGCTGAGGAAGCCTGCGCGCTCGAGGAATCGGCGCAGCTCATTGAGCCGCGCGACCTTGGCCGCGGCCTTGCCGTAGCCGGTGATCTCGGCGGCGCGCGCGGCCGATCCGAGCGCCGGGCGGTGGCTGAGTGCGATGTCGATGCGATCAGCGGGCATCGCGTCCGGCGCGCGCTCCGGCCACTCGATCAGCACCACGATGTCGTCGGGCAGCGGCGCCAGCCCGATCTCCTCGAGCTCGCTCGCATCATTGATGCGGTAGAGATCGGCATGAACCAGTGGGAACGACGGCAGCTCGTAGCTCTGCGCCAGCGTGAAGGTCGGGCTCGGCACTTCCAGCGTATCGTCGGCGGCGAGGTAGCGGATCAGGGCGCGGGCGGCCGCGGTCTTGCCGGCGCCGAGGTCGCCCGACAGCGTGATGACGTCGCCGGCGCCGATCAGGAGCGCGAGGTCCGCCATCAACTCGGCCGTCGCGGTTTCGTTCGCGAGCGCCACCGAGAATGTCGAGGTCGCCGTCATTCCGCGGCGTTGCGATGTGCGGTCTGGTCGATCGGGAAGTCGCAGGTCACGGTCGTGCCGCGGCCGACGGTCGAATCGACGCGGACCCTGCCGCCATGCAGCTCGACGAAGGAGCGGACCAGCGACAGGCCGAGCCCGGCGCCACGATGCCGCGAGCCGTGCGAATGGCTCTCGAACCAGTTGAACACCTTGTCGCGCATCTCGGCTGGAATGCCGGGACCGGCGTCGGTCACCGCGAACACTACGCTGTGCGCGGTGCGGTGCGCGCTGATGGTGACGGTGGCGTCATGCGGCGAGAAGCCGACGGCGTTGGCGAGCAGATTGTACAGCACCTGCACCACGCGCCGCTCGTCGCCGACGAAGGCGCCGATGTTGGGCTCGATATCGACCTTCAGCGTGATGCGGTCGGTGGCGAGGCGATCCTGGATGCCTTCGGCGGCGGCCTCGATCGCCTGGCCGATATTGACCGGGCCGAGCTCGAGCTTCATCGCGCCGGCGTCGATGGTGGCGAGATCGAGGATGTTGTTGGTCAGCGCCAGTAGCGCGTTGGTCGATTTGGTGACGTAGTCGAGATACTCGGCCTGCTTCGGCGTCAGCGGTCCGGTCGAGGGATCGCTGAGGAAATGCGCGAAGCCGATGATCGTGGTGAGCGGCGCGCGCAGCTCGTAGGAGACGTGGTGGACGAAATCCACCTTCATCTGGTCGGCGGTTTCCAGCGCCTCGTTGCGTTCGCGCAGCGCCCGCTCGACATTCTCGGTGTCGGTGATGTCCTGGAAGGCGAGCAGGGTCTTGCCGTCGGGCAGCGGGATGGTCATGCAGTTCAGCACGCTGCCATCCTTGCGCTCGAGCTTCAGCGCGACCTGGGCGCGGTTCTCGATCGCGGTGATCTGCTCGCGCAGCGTCCGCCAGGTCAGGGCGTCGTCGAACAGCGGCCGGCACAGCGCTTCCACCTGCTCGATATGCGGTTCGCCCTGCAGCGCATCGGCCGGCAGCTTCCACATCTTGGCGAACGGCGGATTGAACAATTCGGCGCGGCCGTTGCTGCCGAACACCGCGACCGCTTCGCCGAGATTGTCGAGGGTCTCGCGCTGCACCCTCGTCAGGCGGTCGTAGCGGCGCGCGAGGTCGAGGCTCTCGGTGACGTTGTCGAACAGGTAGGTGACGCCGCCTTCGAGGTTCGGCGTGGTGACGACGCTGATGGCGCGGCCGTCGGGCAGGAACCAGGTGTAGGTCTCGGATTCGACCGCGCGATAGGCCTCGTGCAGCTTGGCCTTCCAGGCCCGGAAGTCCGGCTGCTCGGGCAGCTTGCGGTTGGCGCGCAGGCGATCGAGGACACTGGAATCGTCGGGGTTGCTGTCGAGGAAGGCCTGGTCGAGGCCCCACAGCCGCCGATAGGATTCGTTGTAGAAAGTGAGCCGCCGGTCGGCATCGAACACCGCGACGCCGGAGGACAATTGGTCGAGGGTGCGGCGGTGCGCTTCGACCATCCGCGCGATCGCCGCGCGCAACGCCGCCGCCTCGCTGGCGTCGATCGCGATCCCGGCGCTGCCGCCGGAGAGCTTCAGCGCCTGGACGTCGTAGATCCGCCGCTCGCCGCTGACCACGATCGGCAGCCGCGCGGCATAGCTCGCATTGTCATTGAGCGCGCGCGTCAGTTCGCTGCGCTGGTCGCTTTCGAGCAGCTCGAGATTGCGCTGCAACGCGTCCGACACGCTCTTGCCCTCGGTCGCGCGGACATAGGCGGCGTTGGCATAGCGCAGATTGCCCTCGAGGCTCTTGGCCCAGATCGGCCACGGCGCGGCGGCGGCGAAATCGCGCAGCAGCTCGGTCTCCTCCTGCAGCGTCTTGTAGCGCAGGTTGGATTCGGCAAGCTCGCGGCGCAGGCCGCCGAGCTCGCGGATCCGCACGATGGCCTGGCCGCCGATCGCGCGGCCCATCGCCTCGATGGCGCGGCCGGCCGAGGTCGAGAGGTTGAGCAGGAACGCCTCGCCCTTGTCGCGCAACGCGTCGACCGCGTGGTCCATCTGCAGCGCCGGCTCCGGCGGCAGCCAGGTTCCGAAGGCGAGGATGCGTTGCGGCGAGCCCTCCTGCGACATCACCAGCGAGATATCGCCCGAGATCTGCGGCCGGTTGTCGCCGGCGGCCCAGGAGATCAGGACCTGCGGCTCGACGAACAGCAATGCGCGCAGCCGGTCGGATTGCGCCTGCAGGTCCGTGATCTCGGATTGCAGCTGCTGCTCGTTGCGGGTCGCGCGCAGGCGGGTGCGCATCAACAGGATCGCGGCGACGACGGAGAAGCCGACCAGCGCGAACGAGGTCGCGAGAACCGCAACCTCCTGATGGTTGAAACCGAAATGCTCCGACATCGCCTGGGCCACCAGGCCCTCGGCGGCGAACGAGCTGCGGGCCGGCAGCAATGCCGACATGGCGAGCCCAAGCATGCCGTCGCGCGCCAGTGAGGTGCATGACAGCAGGGTTCGACGCATTGCCGCGACTACGCCCGACATATGTTGCCCCAGAACGCACAAACCTTAAGGCATGATCCGGAAACGAGGAGACCGGTGTTCCCCTACGGCAAACGTTTCGCGTTTGTCCGGGGATCATGCCCAAGCAAGATCAGACAGCCCGACGAAGACCCCCCGTCGTGCTCGAATCAAAGCAGAATAATCCCAACGGGACTCGGCGAGTAAGAGTCCAGACCGTGAACGCAGAATCCGCTGTGAAAAAATGCGGCCGGCTGGTGTGGATTTTTACGCGAATTGACTCCGTAATCGTGCGGGGAGCGCGCGCGAAGCGTGATCTCCGCACAGTTCGCGTGCTTAACGGCCGGTCGAGCCGAAGCCGCCGCTGCCGCGCTCGGTCGACGACAGCACGTCGACCGGAACCAGCTCGGCCCTCGTCACCGGCGCGATCACCATCTGCGCGATGCGCTCGCCGCGCCGGATCGAAAACACCTGCTCGCCGTGATTGATCAGCAGCACGTTGATCTCGCCACGATAATCGGCGTCGACCGTGCCGGGCGAATTCAGCACCGTGACGCCGTATTTGGCGGCAAGGCCGGAGCGCGGCCGGATTTGCGCCTCATAGCCCGGGGGCAGCGCGATCGTCAGCCCGGTCGGAACCATCTCGTAGCGGCCCGGCAGCAGCAGCAGCGGCGCCGACCGCGGCACCGCGGCCAGGAGGTCGAGCCCGGCTGCGCCGTCGGTCTGATAGATCGGCAGCAGGAGGTCCGCGCCGTGCGGCAATTGGTGGACTTCGACCTTGATGGTGGCGCTCACGATCCGGTTCCTACTTCTCTTGCGATCCGCGACACCAGCGCGGTCGCGACTTCTTCCTTGGTCATCACCGGCCAGGAGTCGACGGTGACCTCCTTGCCCTCGCGCGACAGCAGGTGGACGGTGTTGCGGTCGCCGCCCATCACACCGGTCGCCGGCGAGACGTCGTTGGCGACGATCCAGTCGCAGCCCTTGCGCGCGAATTTGGCCTTGGCGTTCTCGATCAGGTGCTCGGTCTCGGCGGCAAAGCCGATCACCAGCGGCGGCCGCTTCTCCTTCAGCTTCGCAATCGTCGCGAGGATGTCGGGGTTCTCGACCAGCTGCAGCGGCGGCATGCCGGCCGCGGTCTTCTTCAGCTTCTGGCTGCCTTCGCTGGCGACCCGCCAGTCGGCGACCGCGGCGGCGAAGATCGCGACGTCGACCGGCAGCGCGGCCTCGACCCGGTGCAGCATGTCGCGCGCGGATTCCACGCGCATCACGGCGATACCCTGCGGGTCGTCGAGCTCGACCGGACCGGTCACCAGCACGACCTCGGCGCCCGCGGCACGCGCCGCGGCGGCGATCGCAAAGCCCTGCTTGCCGGACGAACGGTTGGCGATGTAGCGGACCGGGTCGATCGCCTCATGGGTCGGCCCGGCGGTGATCAGTACGCGCTTGCCGGCGAGCGGGCGCGGCTGCGGCGGGCGCAGCATGCGGTCGGCGGCGGCGGCGATCTCGACAGGCTCGGCCATCCGCCCGACCCCGGCCTCGCCGGCCTCCGCCATCTCGCCGGCATTGGGGCCGATCGTATGAACGCCGTCGCGGCGGAGCTGCAGCACGTTGCGGCGGGTGGCGGGGTTGTTCCACATCAGCGGGTTCATCGCCGGCGCCAGCAGGATCGGCCGGTTGGCCGCCAGCAGGGTCGCGGTGGCGAGATCGTCGGCGTGGCCCTGCGCCATCTTGGCCATCAAATCGGCGGTGGCCGGCGCCACCACGATCAGGTCGCAGTCGCGCGCCAGCCGGATATGGCCGGCGTCGAACTCGCTCTCGGCGTCGAACAGGTCGGTGTAGACGCGCTCATGCGACAGCGCGCTGGCGGCCAGCGGGGTCACGAACTGCTGGGCCGCCTTGGTCAGCACGCAGCGGACCTGGATGTGCCGCTCCTTGAGCCGCCGGATCAGATCCAGCGCCTTGTAGGCCGCGATTCCGCCGCCGATGATCAGGGTCACCCTGGGCTCGCCGGCCACGCTGGCGGCCCGTGGTGCCTGAGCTGCAGGCGTCTGGGAACCGGCACTGGGCGCCCCGGCGGGCTCCGCACCGCCTTCTGCGAGTTCCCGGAGGATCACCCGGACCTCCTCCTCGACCGAGCGCCCGTTCTTGGCGGAGCGCAGCCGCAGATAGGCCTTCAGCGTGTCGTCGAGTTTACGGATGGTCAGGCTGGCCATGGCGTGCCCCGGGCATCATGCTCAAGCAATGATAGCGATGCTATCACACGATGCATGCATTGCAATCAATGCGCGCGGATGGCGAAGAAGATTCCGATCAGCGCTGCGGCAATGACCCAGAGGCCGACGGTCTGGATGCGTGCCTTCTTGGCCTCGGCGCGGGCCATTTCGTCGATCGAGTCCGATGACAGCATGTGGCCCTCCCGGGTCATGGTCTCGAGCTGCTCCAGCACCGTCACGGCGCGGCTGGCGATCGACGGCAAATTGGCGAGCACGCGGCCGAGCTCGCCCGCGCCCGAGAGCGCGCCCTGGATCCGGCCGGCCGGGCCGAGATTGTGCGTGATCCATTCGCGCACCACGGGGTCGGCGATCTTCCAGATGTCGAGCTTGGGGTCGAAGCCGCGCGCCACACCCTCGACCACCACCATGGTCTTCTGCAGCAGGATCAGTTCGGGCCGCGTCTGCATGTCGAACAGGCCGGTGACCTCGAGCAGAAGCGAAAGCAGCTTCGCCATCGAGATTTCCTCGGCGGTGCGGTTGTGGATCGGCTCGCCGATGGCGCGGATCGCTTGCGCGAAATTCTCCACCGAATGGTGGCCCGGCACATAGCCGGCCTCGAAATGCACCTCGGCGACGCGGCGATAGTCGCGGGTGATGAAGCCGAGCAGGATCTCGGCCAGGAAGCGCCGCTCCTTCAGCCCGAGCCGTCCCATGATGCCGAAATCCACCGCAACGAGGCGGCCGGCGTCGTCGAGGAACAGATTGCCCGGATGCATGTCGGCATGGAAGAAGCCGTCGCGCAGCGCGTGGCGCAGGAAGCTCTGGATCACCTTGCGGCCGAGATCGGGCAGGTCGACCTGGGCCTGCGCCAGGCGGGCGTGATCGTTCAGCGCGATGCCGTCGATCCATTCCATCGTCAGCACGCTGTGCGCGGTGCGATCCCAATCCACCGTGGGCACGCGGAAATCCGGATCGTCGCGCGTGTTCTCGGCCATCTCGGACAGCGCGGCCGCCTCTAACCGCAGGTCCATTTCCATCGCGACCGAGCGCGACATCGTGTTGATGACTTCGATCAGCCTTAAGCGCCGCGCTTCGGCGGAATGCGCCTCGGCCTTGTGTGCGACGAAGAAGAAGTCGCTGAGGTCGCGGCGGAAGCGCGCGGCGACGTTGGGCCGGAGCACCTTGACCGCTACCTGCTGCCGCCTGCCGTCGCGCTCGACCTCGGCGCGATGCACCTGCGCGATCGAGGCCGCGGCAACCGCGGGACCGAGGTGCACGAAGGCTTGCGCCAGCGGCCGTTCCAGCGATTGCGCGATGACGGCTTCGGCTTCCTGCTGTGCGAACGGCGGCAGCCGGTCCTGCAGGCTTTCGAGATCGCGCGCCATCGCGACGCCGACCACGTCGGGACGGGTCGCGAGGAATTGCCCGAGCTTGAGATAGGCGGGCCCGAGCCGGGTCAGCGCGCGCGACAGCCGCGGGCCTGACTTGGCCGAGCGGCGCTCGATCAGTCGCGCCATTTTCAGCGCGAGCTGTCCCGGCGGCGGCACCAGCACGGGATCGACGACGCCGAACACGCCTTCGCGCGCAAATACGAAACCGGCGCGGGCGAGGCGCGCGATGTGGGTCAGTGCAGAGATCACAAACGCCAGCCCGAATGCAGCGCCACGATGCCGCCGGAGAGGCTCTGCCATTTCACGCGGGCAAAGCCGGCGGCGCTGATCATCTCGGCGAAGGCGTTCGGCCGCGGGAATTTGCGGATCGACTCGACGAGATATTGATAGGACTCGGCATCGCCGGTGACGGCGCGGCCGAGCGGCGGGATCACCTTGAAGGAAAACAGGTCGTAGATCTTGTCGAGACCGGGCACGTCGACGGTGGAGAATTCCAGGCACAGGAAGCGGCTGCCCGGCTTGAGCACCCGATAGGCCTCGCGCAGCGCCAGCTCGATCTGCGGCACGTTGCGGATGCCGAACGCGATGGTGTAGGCGTCGAACGAACGGTCGGCGAAAGCCAATGTCTCGGCATTGCCCTCGACGAACGACACGCGGTCGTCGAGGTGCTGCCTGGCGGCGCGCTCGCGGCCGACCGCGAGCATCTCGGTGTTGATGTCGCAGACGGTGGCATGGAAGCCGGTGCCCGCGGCCTTGGCGGCCCGGAACGAGATGTCGCCGGTACCGCCGGCGACGTCGAGCAGCGCGAACGGCCGGTCGCCCTTCGGCGGATCGAGCGTCGTGATCATGACGTCCTTCCAGGCCCGGTGCAGGCCGCCCGACATCAGATCGTTCATCAGGTCATAGCGCGACGCGACGCTGTGAAACACCTCGTTCACCAGCGTCTGTTTCTCGCCCAGGGGCACGTCCCTGAAGCCGAAATGGGTGGTCTGCTCCGGCCGATCCATCACTCAGAACTCTTACCTTTTCGGTCGCGTTTTCTTCACGCGAACCGGTGCCCGCTTCGCTCGAAATCGCTCCAGCCAAACCATAGCGCGGCGGCCGCAATGGCGCTATCACGTCAGTCCCAAAAGGTGAATGCCTGCCATGCCGGAATTACCCGAAGTCGAGACCGTCCGCCGCGGCCTGCAACCGGCCATGGAAGGCTCCAAAATCCTCAAGGCCGAGGCCCGCCGCAAGGATCTGCGGTTTCCGTTTCAAAAAGACTTTATCGCCCGGCTCGAGGGCCAGACCATCACCGGGCTCGGCCGCCGCGCCAAATATCTGATGGCGGACCTCAACTCCGGCGACGTGCTGCTGATGCATCTGGGCATGTCGGGCTCATTCCGCGTGCTGAAGCAGGAAGGCGCGGCGACGCCGGGGCAATTCCATCATCCGCGCAGCGACGACCGTGCGCATGATCATGTCGTGTTCCACATGTCCTCGGGCGCGGCCGTCGTGTTCAATGATCCCAGGCGCTTCGGCTACATGAAGATCATCGCCCGCAACGCCATCGAGGATGAACCGCTGCTGAAGGGGCTCGGGCCCGAGCCGCTCGGCAACGAATTCGACGCCGCGATGCTGGCGCGTTCCTGCCACAACAAGAAGACCAGCCTGAAGGTCGCGCTGCTCGATCAGCGCGTGGTGGCGGGACTTGGCAACATCTATGTCTGCGAGGCGCTGTTTCGCTCGCATCTGTCGCCGCGGCGATTGGCCGCCACGCTCGCGACCAAAAAGGCCGAGCCCACCGATCATGCCAAGCGGCTGGTCGACGCGATCCATTCGGTGCTCAACCAGGCGATCAAGGCCGGCGGCTCCTCGATCAGCGACCATCGCCTGACCAACGGCGATCTCGGTTATTTCCAGCATTCGTTTCAGGTCTACGACCGCGAGGGCGAGACCTGCCGCACCTCGGGCTGCGAGGGCATCGTCCGGCGCTTCACCCAGAACGGCCGTTCGACGTTCTGGTGCCCGAAGTGCCAAAAATAACAACAAGGGAGTGCGGATGATGAACGGCAATTGGCGCGATCGCGCCGCGACCACCTTCCAGTGCGAGAAGCAGCCGGCGACCTCCAGCCGCGGCATGGTGGTGAGCAATCACCCGCTGGCATCGAGCGCCGGCGCCGAGATGCTGGCGGCCGGCGGCAATGCGATCGATGCGGCGATCGCCACTCTGTTCACGCTGACCGTGGTCGAGCCGATGATGGTCGGCATCATCGGCGGCGGCATGGCGCATATCCGCCTCGCCGACGGCAGCCATCGCTTCATCGACGGCCAGAGCACGGTGCCGCAGGCGGTAAAGCCGGATACCTACACCTCGAAGCCCGGTTCGGCGCATGACGTGTTCGACACGGTCGGCAACGAGAATCTGAACGGGCCGAAGGCGGTCGCGGTGCCGGGCTCGCTGAAGGCGTGGTGCGAAACGCTGCGCCGGTTCGGCACCATGAGTCTCGCCGACGTGATGCAGCCGGCGATCAAGCATGCCGCGCGCGGCTATGCGGCGACGCCTTATCTGCACGAATGCATCACCGACGGCGCCGCGGAGATGCTGAAGGACAAGCCGATCTCGGCGATCTATCTGCCCAACGGCACGCCGCTGAAGCCTGGCGAGCGCGTGGTGCAGGCGGAATATGCCGAGACGCTGAAATACATCGCCGATCACGGCGACAACGCGCTCTACCAGGGGCCGCTCGGCGACATCCTGGTCGACTACATGAAGAAGAATGGCGGCTTCATCGCGCAGGAGGATCTCGCGACCTACAAGACCGTCGAGCGGCAGCCGATCCGCTGCGACTATCGCGGCTGGGAAATCCTCGGGCCGCCGCCGCCGGCAGCGTCAGGCGTGCATATCACGGAGATGCTCAACATCCTCGAAGGCTACGACATCGCCCGCCTCGGCTTTGGCACGACGGAGACGATCCATTATCTCGCCGAAGTGCTGAAGATCGCTTTTGCCGATCGTGAAGCCGCGAGCGGCGATCCCGCCTATATCAACGTCCCGGTGGAGCAGCTGACCTCGAAGGCCTATGCCGAGGAGCGCCGCCGCGCCATCGATCCGGACCGCGCACAGGCGTGGGGTGCCGGCGTCACGCAGCTTGAAAGCGCGCACACCACGCACATGACCGCGGCGGATGCGTTTGGCAATGTGGTCGCGACCACCCAGACCATCAACAATCTGTTTGGGGCCAAGATCCTGATCCCGGGCCTCGGCACCGTGCCGAACAATTACATGAACCTGTTCGATCCGCGGCCGGGGCACGCGCTGTCGCTCGCGGCAGGCAAGCGCGTCACCACGTCGATGTCGCCGATGATGGCGCTGCGCGACAACAAACTGGTTTACGCGCTCGGCCTGCCCGGCGGAAAGCGCATCTTCCCGAGCGCGATGCAGGCGCTGATCAATCTGATCGACCACGGCATGAGCCTGCAGGAAGCGGTCGAGGCGCCGCGGGTCTGGACCGAGGGCAATGCGCTGGAAGTCGAGCAGGCAGTGCCGGAGGCCGTGCGTACGGCGCTATCGGCGAAAGGCCACAAGGTGCAAGTCGTGCCGACCGTTGCCGGCGGCATGAACGCGATCCAGTTCCACGCCGACGGCACCATGTCGGGTGCAGCCTGCTGGCGCGCCGACGGCACGCCGGTCGGCATCGCCGGTGGTCTTGCCCGCGCAGGCGTGCGGTTCATGCTGCGGTAACGCCGACTAGGCTGTTTGGCAGATTGAAGCGAGCGCCATCCTCAACGTCGTCCCGGCGAAGGCCGGGACCCATTACCCCAAACCTCAATGTTGTGCCGCGCTGGGGCCGCGATCCGGTTTCATCGCCGAGTGCGGTGGCTATGGGTCCTGGCTTTCGCCAGGACGACGTGTGGGAAGAGCCGTGGCTGAATCAAAGGAGCCTTGCAATATCCGATCACCCGCATGCGCGCGCGATGAATTACTTCCTGACGCAGATCACACGCACCACGGCGGCCTTGGCGTCCGCCGATTCCCCCGCCGCGTTGATGCCGTGCGCCTTCAGGAAATTGCGTACCGTGTCGGCCGGCACCAGCGTGGCCTGCGCCGGCGGCGCTGCGTTTGCCGGGCCGGCAACGATGACAGGTTTCAGCAATGCGATGCCGGCGAACTTGCCGCCACCGTCCTGCGCCGCGGCGCCGGAGAACCCGATCGCAGGTGCCGGCGACAGCGTGGCATCGCCGCCGCCGAGTTGCGCCACCGCAGCCTTGACGCTGCTCGCCGCGGCGCCGCCGCCCTGGCTCTGCGGATCGACGATGCCGGTGATGTCGAGCGCGGTCTGCGTCGCCTGGCCCGCGATGTTGAGCGGCTTCAGCCCGCGCGCGCCGTAGATCCGCAGCAATGCGAGCTCGTGGTCCTTGTCTTCTGCGACCCGGTCGGCATTGCCGTAACCCGGGATCGTCAGCGCGAGGCAATCGCCGGTCGCCACGCGATCGGCGACAATGGTGCCGTCGTCGCTGACCACGACGCCGGTGCTGTATTCCACGGTCTTGCGCGGCGGCGGGCCGGCCTGCACGGTGGACGGAAACGCGTTGAAGGCGCTCGACATCGCGATCACCACCGGTTCGACCGTGGTCTGCGTCGCCTGGTCATAGAGGATGGTGAGGATGCGGACCTCGTCGCCCTTCAAGGTGCCGCGCAAATAGAACTTCTTCAGCCCCTGCATGCCCGACAGCACGAAGAAATCCGGCTTCACCACGGTGTAGTCGATGGTGCGGCCGGCCGGCTCCTTCTTTTCCTGCTCGGCAAGCTTGGCGGTCGTCGGACTGGCTTCCTTGCGCCGGGTCAGCAGCACCTGGACGGTGCCGGTCGGCGAGGTCCATTTGGCGCCGGAGGCATCGCTGGTGAGCTGCGGCACCAGTTTTGTCGGAATGCCGAGCCGCGCCCCGGTGGCGGGCTCGGTGACGATCCGCCAGCCGACGCTCTCCTGCTTCCGCCGCGCGGTGTCGGCGAGCACGCCGCGCTCCTGCGGGTTCAGCACGCCGGTCGGCTTGCCGCCGCGGTTCTTCTGGAATTCCTTGATCGCATTGACCATGCGCTCGCTGACGTCGCCGGTAATCGCGCCGTTATATTCGCCGACCCAGGCAAGGTCGGATTGCAGCGCCAGCCGCTCGGCCTGCGCCATCGCGCCCGCGGTATCCTCCGGCTTCTGCAACGCGGGGCGAACCGGCACCGTCGTCACGATCTTCGGCTTGGCCCCCGCGGTCGACGGCGGCGTCATCTGGGCGTGCGCCGCACCGATGGTTGCGAACATCAACGTTGCCGAAAGCACCGATCTCATGACAAATCCGGGGGAAATGACTGATACCATTGACGTCGACGCAATTAAGCACATCTGCTTGGTCGGCAACAACCGCGCTCCGGTTCAGGGAACAGCGCGCAGGACATCAAGATGCTGAGTGCCGACGAGCTCGAACGCTATGCCCGCCACATCGTGCTGCGGGAGGTGGGTGGCCCCGGCCAGAATGCGCTGAAGCAGGCCTCTGTGCTGGTGATCGGCGCCGGCGGCCTCGGCGCGCCGGTGCTGATGTATCTCGCCGCCGCCGGCGTCGGCCGTCTCGGCGTGATCGACGACGATGTCGTGTCGCTATCCAATTTGCAGCGCCAGATCATCCATACGACGTCCGACATCGGCAAGCGCAAGGTCGACAGCGCGGCGGCGCAGATTCACGCGCTCAATCCGCACGTGACGTTCGAGGCGCATCCGATGCGGCTCACCGCCTACAATGCGATGGCGCTGATTTCAAACTACGATCTCGTGCTCGAAGGCTCCGATAATTTCGAGACCCGCTATCTCGTCGCCGATGCCTGCTTCCTGGCGAAGCGGCCGCTGATAACAGCGGCGCTGGGCCAGTTCGACGGCTCGCTGACCACGATCCGCGCCCACGAGAAGAATGCGGACGGCGTATTCAATCCGACCTATCGCTGCCTGTTCCCGGAGGCGCCGCCGCCCGGCACGGTGCCGGCCTGCGCCGAGGCCGGCGTGATGGGCGCGCTGGCCGGGCTCATGGGCTCGATGATGGCGCTGGAAGCGATCCGCGAGATCGTCGGCTTCGGCGAGGGCCTGGTCGGCCGCCTGCTGATGGTGGATGCGCGCGCGATGCGGTTCGAGACCCTGCGCTACGCGCGCGACCCGCAGAACCCGCTCAATGGTGATGCGCCTGGCATCACCGACCTGAGCGGGCATCGGTAGAGTTCATCAGGACGCTGTCGCGGACTTCTCGCTGTCCATGTGCCGCAGATGCTCCTCCGGATAGCGTCCGCCGGCGGCGGCGCCGGGCGGAAATGCGTCGGCGAGCGCGGCATGGATGGTGGCGATGCTCTCGCTGCGGTCGGCGGGGTCGTAGAAGTCCGACACGCCCATGCAGCCGAGGCCGAGCTGTTCGGGATGCTCTGGACAATCAAGAATGGGTTGTTCACTATACCGAACAATGCAGGATTTCGATCTTCGCGACCTCGACGCCTTCGTGGCGGTGGCACGCACCCGCAACTTCCGGCGCGCCGCGCTGGAGAGCCGCGTCTCGGTCTCGAGCCTCAGCCAGCGGCTGCGCGACATGGAGGAGCGGCTCGGCGTCCGCCTGATGAACCGCACCACCCGCAGCGTCGCGCTGACCGAGGCCGGCGAACTGTTGCTCGCCCGTGTCGCGCCGGCGATCGCCGATGTTGGCGATGCGATCACGGAGGTGCGTGGCTTGCGCGCGGAGCCGTCCGGGCGCCTGCGCATCAACGCGCCGCCGCCTGCGGTCGATCTCGTGCTGGCGCCGATGATCGCGCCGTTCCTCGCCAGATATCCGAAGGTCGACCTTGACCTCGTGGCCGAGAGCGCGTTCGTCGACATCGTCGCGCAGGGCTTCGACGCAGGCGTGCGCTATGGCGAGCATCTGGCGCAGGATATGGTCGCGGTCCCGCTCGGCGCGCCGCAGCGCTACGCGGTCGTGGCGTCGCGTGACTATGTGGCAAAGCATGGCCGGCCGATGCATCCGAAGGATCTGCTGGCGCATGCCTGCATCCGCACCCGCTTCAGCAACGGCGTGATATTCGATTGGGAGTTCGAGAAGAACGGTCGCGTGGTGAAGATTTCGCCGCCGGCCAAGCTGATCGCGACCCATCTCGGCCTCGCGCTGCGTGCGGTCCATGACGGCGTCGGCTATTGGGCGACATTCGAGGGCTATGTCCGCTACGGCGTCAAGTCCGGCGCGCTGGTCAGCGTGCTCGACGACTGGTGCCCGCCGTTCGACGGCCCGTTCCTCTATTATCCGAGCCGCCGCCAGCCGCGGCCCGCGCTCGCCGCCTTCGTGTCGTTCGTCGCCGACTGGCGTAAGCAGGCGAGGCGGAAGACGAGGAAGTCGAGCTAGATCCACACCGTCGTCCCGGCCCCCGTGCGCAATTGCGCACTAGGCCGGGACGACACTGAATGCGTGATTCCAGCGTGCCCGGCAGTCGCCGTGACTTCACCCGCTACCTTTGCCGGGCGTGCCGAGTTGCCTGGCCGGCCGCACCGGCTGCTTTGCATGGGGTTGTTTTCGATATTTTGCTGGCAGCTCCATCCCGGCTGCAGGTTCCCCTACAGCATGCTGGGCAGCACGCGGTCCGGCGGCTTGTGGGCGTCGAGGAAGGTCCGGATGTTGATGATCACCTTTTCGCCCATCTCGACGCGGCCTTCGATGGTGGCCGAGCCCATGTGCGGCAGCAGGGTCACCTTGCCGGCCCTGGCGAGCCGCACCAGCTTCGGGTTCACCGCGGGCTCGTGCTCGTAGACGTCGAGGCCGGCGCCGCCGACATCGCCGGCTTCGATCAGCTTGATCAGCGTGTCCTCGTCGATCACCTCGCCGCGCGCGGTGTTGACGATATAGGCCTCTTTGCGGATCAGCTTGAGCCGCCGCGCCGAGAGCAGATGATAAGTCGCCGGCGTGTGCGGGCAGTTCACCGAGATGATGTCCATCCGCGCCAGCATCTGGTCGAGGCTTTCCCAATAGGTCGCCCCGAGCTCGTCGGCGATCATGGGCGCCACCGGGCGGCGGTTGTGATAGTGGATCTGCAGGCCGAAGGCACGGGCGCGGCGCGCCACCGCCTGGCCGATGCGGCCCATGCCGATGATGCCGAGCCTTTTTCCCCCGATGCGGTGGCCGAGCATCCAGGTCGGCGACCAGCCGGCCCAGTGCTGCTTGCCCTCGGTCAGGATCGAGGCACCCTCGATCATCCGTCGCGGCACCGCGAGGATCAGCGCCATCGTCATGTCGGCGGTGTCCTCGGTCAGCACCTTCGGCGTGTTGGTCACGGTGATGCCGCGGGCATGCGCGGCCGCGACGTCGATATTGTCGACGCCATTGCCGAAATTGGCGATCATCTTCAGCCTGCAGTCGGGCTGGTTGATCACGTCCTCGCGGATCATGTCGGTCACGGTCGGCACCAGCACGTCGGCGGTCCTTGCCGCTTCCGCGATCTGTTCCGGCGTCATCGGCGTGTCGTCGAGATTCAGTCTGGCGTCGAACAGCTCGCGCATCCGGGTCTCGATCGAGTCCGGCAGCTTGCGGGTGACGACGACGAGTGGCTTTTTCTTCACCGACATGTCCTGCTTTCATGAGGCGCACGGCTCGCCAAAAACCGAGCCGTTGAGGCCTCATTAACCCGGTTGTTCGACACTGCTGATAGCCGCGCAGTCCCGGCGTTTCCTTCGCGTTTCCTAGGGTTCCCCGATACTTGCCCCAGCTTTCGTCGGGGGAAATTCGGGTGTTCTGGCGCTTTGGCGTTCCGTCCTCTCTAGCAGAAGGCCGGGCCAAGACAAGAACCCCTCGGATCCTCGAATGCCGGAACGAATGGCGCAGGGCCTGCGGGCGCGGGTCTGGATTTGAGTTGCAGCTCGCCGAATGCGGGTTGGGCATCTCGGCAGGAGACGAGTTGATGGTGTGGCGTTTCGGTTCATTGGTGGCGCTGGTCGGGAGCGTGCTGAGTGCGTCGGTCAGCCCCGGACATTCCGCCAAGGATTTGAGCCCGACCACCAGCGGCCTGCCGATCCCGCGCTATGTCAGCCTGAAATCCGATCACGTGAACGTCCGCGCCGGCCCGACCAAGGACAACGACGTCGCCTGGGTCTACACGCGTTCGGGGCTGCCGGTCGAAATCACCGCCGAGTTCGAGAACTGGCGCCGGGTGCGCGATTCGGAAGGAGCGGAAGGCTGGGTCTATCACTCGCTGCTGTCCGGCCGCCGCACCGCGGTCGTCACAATGAAGAACAAGGACGACCTGGCCTCGCTGTACGATCGTCCCGATGCCACCAGCGCCATCGCGGCGCGCCTGCAGGCCGGCGTCGTCGCGCAGGTCAAGAAATGCGCCAACAACTGGTGCCGGGTCACCGGCAGCGGGTTCGACGGCTGGATTGAGCAGCAGCGCCTGTGGGGCGTCTACGCCGATGAGAAAGTGGACTGAGGCAGTCCTGAAACGACAATGGCCGGGACGAGCCCGGCCATCACGTCTTAATCCGTAATAGATCGGGTCAGCGCTTCTTGCGCAGCCGCACCACCATGTCGACGCGGGAAATCTCGTAGCCTTCCGGCACGTCGGGCATCTTCGACAGCACGAGGTTCGGGTCGGGAATGTCGACCAGCTCGTGGTTATGCTCGAGATAGAAGTGGTGATGCGTCGACACGTTGGTGTCGAAATAGGTCTTGGTGCCGTCGACACTGACCTGGCGCAGCAGGCCGGCATCGGTCAGCTGGTTGAGCGTGTTGTACACGGTCGCCAGCGACACCGGAACCTTGGCCAGCGTGGCTTCCTCGTACAGCATCTCGGCGGTCAGGTGGCGCGCGCCCTTGCCGAACAGCAGCCAACCCAACGCCATGCGCTGGCGGGTCGGCCGCAGGCCGGCCGACTGCAACATCTCGTTGACGTCATGCCACGGACAGCCGGTCAGGGCAGGGTGGTGCCCGCCGCCACGGACGGTCGGGTGCACGACATCATCGTTCACAGCCGGTACTTCCTCGTTCATATCCACTCTATGCACCCAACTCAGGCAATATTCCTCATAAATATAAAAAGGATGCCTGTCAGATGCAAGTTTTTCGCAACTAGAACAAATCCAAGCAGCGGTAGAAACCTATTGGATGACGGCCATTTGTCATCGGAATGCCGCTTTGCCGCCCAGTTAGCCCTATGTTAGAGAGCGCGCGGACCACATATGCGCTTTCGGCAGAGATAACAGGCCGGTAGCGTACCCAGGTAGCGCCAAGATGCGGGACAGGTTATTCCGGTTCCCGTGGGTAGATTAAGGTCCGACCAAGCAAAAGCGCTTCATCGGGATATCAGAGGTGGATAGAGGATGCTGGATCGGCGCGGCGGTTACGAATACGAGGATTTGCTGGCTTGCGGGCGGGGCGAGCTGTTTGGTCCCGGCAATGCCCAGTTGCCGCTGCCGCCGATGCTGATGTTCGATCGCATCAGCGATATCTCGGAGAACGGCGGCGAGTTCGGCAAGGGGCTGGTGCGCGCCGAGCTCGAAGTGAAGCCGGATCTCTGGTTCTTCGGCTGCCATTTCAAGAACGATCCGGTGATGCCGGGCTGTCTCGGCCTCGATGCCATGTGGCAAATGGTCGGCTTTTACCTTGGCTGGATCGGTGGCGAAGGTCGTGGCCGCGCGCTCGGCCTCGGCGAGCTGAAGTTCTCCGGACAGGTGCTGCCGCACGCGCGCAAGGTTGTGTACAACATCGATATCAAGCGCGTGATGCGGTCAAAGCTCGTGCTCGGAATTGCCGACGGGTGGCTTTCCATGGACGACGAGATTATCTATCGCGCCAAGGACTTGAAGGTCGGTTTGTTCAAGCAGGGCACGGCGCCGTCTTGAGCAGGATCATCATGCGGCAACATAAAGGCAGGGCGAGGCGAACATGAGGCGGGTTGTCATCACGGGGATGGGTATCGTCTCGTCCATCGGTAACAACACCCAGGAAGTGCTTGCGAGCCTCTATGAGGCGAAGTCGGGCATTTCACGCGCAGAGAAGGCCGCCGAGCTTGGCTTCCGGTCGCAAGTGCACGGTGCGCCGACACTCAATCCCGCCGAGGTGATCGATCGCCGTGCGATGCGATTCCTTGCAGAAGGTGCTGCCTGGAATCACGTCGCGATGGAGCAGGCGATCCGTGATTCCGGCCTCGAGGAGAACGAGGTCTCCAACATCCGCACCGGCATCATCATGGGATCCGGCGGACCGTCGACGCGCACGCTGGTCGAGGCCGCCGACATCGCGCGCGCCAAGGGCCCGAAGCGCGTTGGTCCGTTTGCGGTGCCGAAGGGCATGTCCTCGACCGCATCGGCGACGCTCGCGACCTGGTTCAAGATCAAGGGCGTGAACTACTCGATCTCCTCGGCCTGCGCGACGTCGAACCACTGCATCGGCAACGCCTATGAGACGATCCAGATCGGCAAGCAGGACGTCATCTTCGCCGGCGGCTGCGAGGAGCTCGACTGGACGCTGTCGGTGCTGTTCGACGCCATGGGCGCGATGTCCTCGAAATACAACGACACGCCGGCCACCGCCTCACGTCCCTACGATATCAGCCGCGACGGCTTCGTGATCGCCGGCGGCGCCGGCGTCGTGGTGCTGGAAGAGCTCGAGCACGCCAAGGCGCGCGGCGCGCGGATCTACGGCGAGGTCGTCGGCTACGGTGCGACCTCGGATGGATACGACATGGTGGCGCCGTCGGGCGAGGGTGCCGAGCGCTGCATGCGCATGGCGATGTCGACGGTGGACACGCCGGTCGACTACATCAACCCGCACGCCACCTCGACGCCGGCCGGCGATCCGCCGGAGATCGAGGCGATCCGCAAGGTGTTCGGCACCGGCGACAAGTGCCCGCCGATCTCGGCGACCAAGGCGCTGACCGGCCATTCGCTCGGCGCCACCGGCGTGCAGGAAGCGATCTACTCGCTCTTGATGCTGAACAACGGCTTCGTCTGCGAGAGCGCGCATATCACCGAGCTCGATCCCGTGTTCGCCGACATGCCGATCGTGCGCAAGCGGATCGACAACGCCAAGCTCACGACCGTGCTGTCGAACTCGTTCGGCTTCGGCGGCACCAATGCCACGCTGGTGTTCAGGCGGCTTGACGCCTGATTTCGCCTCTCTTCGCCTGCTGAGGGAGGTCCGCAGCCGGCGCATGGGGATATTGCAACGATCCGGAATGGGGTGGGAATGATTATTGAACCGCGCGTGCGAGGCTTCATCTGCACGACGGCGCATCCCGTCGGCTGCGCCACGAATGTCCGTGAGCAGATCGCTTACGTTCTGAAGCAGGGCCCGATCGCGGACTGCCCCAAGCGCGTCGCCGTGCTCGGCTGCTCGACCGGCTACGGCCTCGCCAGCCGCATCGTCGCGACCTTCGCCGGCGGCGCCGATACGATCGGCGTGTCGCTGGAGCGCGAGCCTTCGGAAAAGAGAAGCGCCAGCGCCGGCTGGTACAACAACCGCGCCTTCGAGATCGAGGCCGAGAAGATCGGACGGTCTCCGCTCACGCTGGAAGGCGATGCCTTCTCCGACGAGATGAAGAAGGACTTCATCGAGCGCGTGCGCGAGAAGTTCGGGCAGCTCGATTTGCTGGTCTACAGCATGGCCGCGCCGGTCCGCACCGATCCCGACACCGGCAAGACCTATCGCTCGGTCATCAAGCCGCTCGGCGCGCCGGTCGAGATCAAGACGCTCGACACCGAGACCGGCGAGGTGTTCCAGACCACGCTCGAGCCGGCGAACGAAGAGCAGACCGCGGCGACCGTCGCCGTGATGGGCGGCGACGACTGGAAGCGCTGGATCAACCAGCTTGCGGACGCCGGCGTGCTGGCGCCGGGCTTCCGGACGCTCAACTACACCTATATCGGCAGCGAGCTGACCTGGCCGATCTACTGGAACGGCACGCTCGGCCGCGCCAAGGTCGACCTCGACAGCAAGGCGCAAGCGATCCGCGGCCGGCTCGGCGCGGACGCCGCTCGCGTCGTGGCGCTGAAGGCCGTGGTGACCCAGGCGAGCTCGGCCATTCCGGTGGTGCCGCTCTACGGCACCGTGCTGTTCAAGGTCATGAAGCAGCTCGGGCTGCATGAGGGCTGCATCGAGCAGATCGATCGCCTGTTCCGCACCCGGCTCGGCAAGGACGTCGCGCTCGACGATGCGCAGCGCATCCGGGTCGACGATTGGGAGCTGTCACCCGAGGTGCAGACGGAAGTGTCGCGGCGCTGGCCGCTGCTCACCACCGAGACGCTCGGCGAATTGGCTGATCTCGGCGAGTACAAGAGCCAGTTCCTGCGCCTGTTCGGCTTCGGCATCGACGGTGTCGACTACACCCAGGACGTCGACCCGCGCGTCGTCCCGGGCTAGGCCGTTCGGAAAATCACACGAGTAGCCACGGACCTGTCTTTTCCTTCCCCTGAAAGGGGGAAGGTCGGGATGGGGGTTAGCCGCAGGCGATGCTGCGAGCAGAGAGAGCAGATCCCCACCCGCTTTGCTCTGGCGAGCAAAGCGACCTCCCCCTTTTCGAGGGGATGTTAAGAGTGACCCCGCGATTGCGCTACGCGAGATGGCAAATTGGCCATGTCATCGTCGTTGCCTTGGTGCTCGCCACCGTGCGTAAAGCCTCGCGGTGCTTCGCGGGGTCTTCAATTCTAGCGCAGCTATGCGTAATGAACGGCCTTACCGGCTCATACCCCGAGCGTCCCGGCCTTCGCCGCCGCATAACGCTCGGCCACGGCTTTCCAGTTCACCGCATTCCACCACGCCTTGAGATAATCCGCCCGGCGATTCTGGTAGGTCAGGTAATAGGCGTGCTCCCAGACGTCGTTGCCGAGCAGCGCACGCTTGCCGTCCATGATCGGATTGTCCTGGTTCGGCCGGGTCTCGATCGCGAGCTTGCCGTCCGTGGTCACGGTGACGAACACCCAGCCGGAGCCGAACACGCGGCCGCCTGCGGCGTTGAAATCGGTCTGCAGTTTCTCGATGCCGCCGAGGTCGCGATCGATCGCGGTCAGCACCTCGCCATCGGGCTTGCCGCCGCCGGGTCCCATGATCTGCCAGAACATCGTGTGGTTGGCGTGGCCGCCCATGTTGTTGCGCACGCCGGTGCGGATCGTCTCCGGCACGCTGCCGAGATTGGCGAGCACGTCGGTGATCGGCTTCTCCGCGATCTGCGGATTGTCCTTGGCGAAATTATTGAGGTTGGTGACGTAGGCCTGATGATGCCGGTCGTGATGGATTTCCATCGTCCTGGCGTCGATATGCGGCTCCAGCGCATTGGTGGGATAGGTCAGCGGATCGATCTTGAATGGCCCGGCTGGGGCCTGCGCCGTGGCCTGGGCGAAAACGAAGCGTGGCGCGGCTGCGACCGCGGCAGCCGTGGTTGCCGCAAGCACAAGATGGCGGCGGGATATGGGTGACATCGATTCCTCCTGACCTGAAGCGCTATCGTCGTCTACGACAGCGCATGGCGAGATACGTGCAAGCAACCTTAAGGCGTTTCAAAGACGGTCATTGTGACGCTGCGTCGGAATCTCGCATTGTCCCGGCAGAGGCCGCGTGCGTCGAAGCATCGGACAAAGCAAAAAGGGCGGCCTTTCGGCCGCCCTTCGTCGTTTCGTTTCAGGCAGGCTTACTCGCCGGCGGCTTCGCGCGGCGCCGGAGCGTCGCTCTTCTGCTTGGCCTCGAGGTCCTCGCCGGTCTCCTGGTCGACCGCCTTCATCGACAGGCGGGTCTTGCCGCGATCGTCGAAGCCGAGCAGCTTGACCTTGACCTTGTCGCCTTCCTTGACGACGTCGGAGGTCTTCTGCACGCGGCTGGCGGCGAGCTGGCTGATGTGGACGAGGCCGTCCTTGGCGCCGAAGAAATTCACGAACGCGCCGAACTCCATCACCTTGACGACGGTGCCCTCGTAGATCTGGCCGATCTCCGGATCGGAGGCGATCGACTTGATCCACTTGATCGCAGCCTTCATCGCCTCGCCGTCGTTGGAGGCGACCTTCACGGTGCCGTCGTCCTCGATGTTGACCTTGGCGCCGGTCTTCTCGACGATCTCGCGGATCACCTTGCCGCCGGTGCCGATCACTTCGCGGATCTTGTCGGTGGCGATCTTGAAGGTCTCGATGCGCGGAGCATATTCGCCGAGCTCGGCGCGCGCCGCGGTCAGGGCCTTGGACATTTCACCCAGGATGTGGATGCGCCCTTCCTTGGCCTGGCCAAGCGCAACCTTCATGATCTCCTCGGTGATGCCCTCGATCTTGATGTCCATCTGGAGCGAGGTGATGCCCTGGTCGGTGCCGGCGACCTTGAAGTCCATGTCGCCGAGATGATCCTCGTCGCCGAGGATGTCCGACAGCACCGCGAAGCGCTGACCCTCGAGGATCAGGCCCATGGCGATACCGGCGGTCGGCCGCTTCAGCGGCACGCCGGCGTCCATCAGCGACAGCGAAGCGCCGCAGACCGAAGCCATCGAGGACGAGCCGTTCGACTCGGTGATCTCGGAGACCACGCGGATCGTGTACGGGAACTCGTGATGCGGCGGCAGCACCGGGTGGATCGCGCGCCAGGCGAGCTTGCCGTGGCCGATCTCGCGGCGCTTGGTGCCGCCGAGCCGACCGGTTTCACCGACCGAGTAGGGCGGGAAGTTGTAGTGCAGCAGGAACGTTTCCTTGTACGTCCCCGACAGCGCGTCGATGTACTGCTCGTCCTCGCCGGTACCGAGCGTGGTCACCACCATCGCCTGGGTCTCACCGCGGGTGAACAGCGCCGAGCCGTGAGCGCGCGGCAGCACGCCGGCTTCGGCGATGATGTTGCGCACGGTCTTGACGTCGCGGCCGTCGATGCGCTTGCCGGTGTCGAGGATGTTCCAGCGAACGATCTTGGCTTCCAGTTCCTTGAACACCGCGGCAACGCGGAGCTTGTCGTATTTCGGCTCCTGGCCTTCCGGGAAGAAGTGCGCGAGCACCTTCTCCTTGACGGCGCCGACCGCGGCATAGCGTTCCTGCTTGACCGGGATCGCGTAGGCCTTGCGCAGCTCCTGCTCGGCAAGGCCGAGCATTTCCTTCTCGATCTCCGAATTGTCGATCGTGGTGACTTCGCGCGGTTCCTTGGCGGCCTTCTCGGCGAGCTCGATGATCGCGTTGATGACAGGCTGGAAGTGGCGGTGGCCGAACATGACCGCGCCGAGCATCACATCTTCGTTGAGCTCCTTGGCTTCCGACTCGACCATCAGCACGGCGTCGGCAGTGCCGGCGACGACGAGGTCGAGCTGGGTCTCGGTCATCTCGTCCAGCGTCGGGTTGAGGATGAACTCGTCATTGGCGAAGCCGACGCGGGCGGCGCCGATCGGGCCCTTGAACGGGGCGCCCGACAGCGTCAGTGCGGCGGAGGCGGCGACCAGCGACACGATGTCCGGATCGTTCTCCATGTCGTGCGAGAGAACGGTGACGATCACCTGGGTCTCGTTGCGCCAGCCGTCGACGAACAGCGGACGGATCGGACGGTCGATCAGGCGGGAGACCAGCGTCTCCTTCTCGGTCGGACGACCTTCGCGCTTGAAATAGCCGCCGGGAATGCGGCCCGCGGCGTAGGTCTTCTCCTGGTAGTCGACCGTCAGCGGCAGGAAGTCGACGCCTTCGCGCGGCGTCTTCGCCGCGACGACGGTGGCAAGCACCACGGTCTCGCCGTAGGTCGCCATCACGGCGCCGTCGGCCTGGCGGGCGATCTTGCCGGTTTCAAGTTTGAGGGGACGTCCACCCCAGTCGATCTCGACGGAATGCGAATTGAACATTTCGGTTTCTTTCATGGTTTCACGAAAGCACGGCGCCCTGGAACACAAAGACCATGCCAAGACGGCGAGACACTGACGCGCTGCTGCGGTCAGCATCCGGCGATCCTGCCATGGTCCCTGGATTTCGGATGGCGTCCATCCTTTCGGTCATTTGGGCATCTTGCCCGGTCCAGCGGCCGGATTGCTGCTGGACGCTAGTTGGCATGGCGCGACTGCCATGCTGCGCATGATCATCTTTCGACAATTCGAAAGCCCGGGTTCACGGACGACCATGCGAAAACGCGCGCGAACCTTCGCGCGCGTGCTTCTCAAATCAACGACGGATGTTGTGCTTTTCGAGCAGCGCCTTGTAGCGCGCCTCGTCCTTGCGCTTGATGTAGTCGAGCAGGGAGCGGCGCGTCGACACGAGCTTCAGGAGGCCGCGGCGTGAATGGTTGTCCTTCACATGGCTCTTGAAGTGCTCGGTGAGGTTATTGATGCGTTCCGACAGGATCGCGACCTGAACCTCGGGCGAGCCGGTGTCGCCGGCCTTGTTGGCATTCGTCTTGATGACTTCCGCTTTGCGTTCTGCGGTAATCGACATCGTCAGTTACTTTCATTGTTGCGAGCCGGACCGGCAGTCAGTCCGTTCAGGTTGAACACGCGCTTGGGGATGAGTTCGCCATTGCCAATTTCGGCAAGCGCGAGAAGTCGGCCTGCCACCGTGACATAGACTGTGCCGCTGGTATTGGGCGCATCCCGTCCGCGCAACAAAACGGCTTGGCCCCGGTGGAGCCTTGCCGCATCAGCCCGTGTGACGGCCAGTGCCGGGATGTCGTCCAGCGCGGTCTCAACGGGCATAAGCGCGTCGGCGAGGCTGCCCTCGCCAGACGCGGCTCTATTGCATAAAGCCTCCAAATGTTCCAGCGGAATCATGTCCGCTTCGGTAAACGGACCGACCAGGGTCCGCCGCAGGGCGCAGATATGGCCGAAACAGCCCAGAATCCGGCCCATATCGCGGGCCAGCGCTCGGACATAGGTTCCCTTGCCGCACTCGGCCTCGAACACGGATTGTCCGTTATCTCCATGTTCCACAAGGGCTAATTCGTGAATCTCGACCGGGCGGGGCTTTAGTTCCACGGTCTCGCCGTCGCGTGCCAGATCGTAGGCCCGCTCGCCCTGCACCTTGATCGCCGAATATTGCGGCGGGATCTGCTCGATCACCCCGGTGAAGCGCGGCAGCAGCTCGCGGATCGAATCGGCAGTCGGCCGGCTCTCGCTGGTCCGGACCGGCCGCCCCTCGGTGTCGTCGGTGTCGCGCTCCTCGCCCCAGCACACCGTGAAGCGGTAGCGCTTGCGGCCGTCCATCACGAACGGCACCGTCTTGGTGGCCTCGCCGAGCGCGATCGGCAGGCCGCCCGAGGCGAGCGGATCGAGGGTGCCGGCATGGCCGGCGCGCTTGGCCTGGAACAGGCGCTTGAGCACGGCAACCGCCTGCGTCGAGGTCATGCCGATCGGCTTGTCGAGCACCACCCAGCCATGGACGTCGCGCTTGTCGCGGCGCGGTTGCTGGTTCTGCCGGCCCTGCTTCTGGCGCGGGTCGTTGTTGGTGCGGCGCGCATCGTCGCTGCGCTGCCCGGCAAAGGCATCCCGCTCAGCGTCGCGCGCGTCGGCATCCTTCGCGTCGATAACGCTGTTGGTCGTCATCACAGTCATTCCTCGTCGTCCGAATCGGGTGCAAGGTCTCGCTGCACCGCAGGTGTCCGCAGTAGTTTCTCGATGCGCGCCGCCTCGTCGAACCGCTCGTCGACGCGGAAGCGAATGTCGGGTGCAAATTTCAGGTTGACGCGGTGCGCGATCTCGCCGCGAAGGAACTTCTTGTTGCGCTCGAGCGCTGTGATCACCGTGTCGGTGTCGCGGCCGCCGAGCGGCATCACGTAGATCGTCGCGAGCTTCAGGTCCGGCGACATACGCACCTCGGGAACGGTGATGATGTGGCCTTCGAGATCGGGATCGTGGACCTCACCCTGCGACAGAATCTCGGCAACTGCATGGCGAACGGTTTCGCCGACGCGCAGCTGACGTTGTGAGCCGCCGGGGCTGGAACTCTTCTTTTGACGGGGCATGACCTTCTTCCAAAACCGTCGCGCCCGCAGGCCGTGGCCGCGGGCATCAATGTCCTGACTTTGCTTTCAATCGGGCAATGCGCTGGTGGCCGGACCAGAGTCCGGCCACGTCGGCGCATTTCAGTTAAATGGACCCAACGCTGAGCTTCGTAAGATTTGGACTTACAGAGAGCGTTGGATCGTCTCGATACGGTAACACTCGATCACGTCGCCGACGCGCATGTCGCCGTAGTTCTCGAAGGCCATGCCGCACTCCTGGCCGGACTGCACTTCCTTCACTTCATCCTTGAAGCGCTTCAGCGTCGACAACTTGCCTTCGTGCACCACGACGTTGTCGCGGATCAGGCGAACGTTGGCGCCGCGTTCCACGGTGCCGTCGGTGACGCGGCAACCCGCGACCTTGCCGACCTTGGAAATGTTGAACACTTCCAGGATCTGCGCGTTGCCCAGCATGGTTTCGCGCAGCGTGGGCGCGAGCAGGCCGGACATCGCCTTTTTGATGTCATCCACGAGGTCGTAGATGATGTTGTAGTAGCGGATTTCGATGCCGTTGCGCTTGGCGGCGGCCGCGGCTTCCTTGTTGGCTCGGACCGAGAAGCCGATGATCGCGGCGTTGAAGCCTTCCGCCAGCGTGACGTCGGACTCCGAGATGCCGCCGACGCCGGCATGCAGGATGCGGGCGGCGACTTCGTCGGTGCCGAGCTTCTCCAGCGAGCCCAGGATCGCTTCCAGCGAGCCCTGCACGTCGGCCTTGACGATCAGCGGGAACTCCTTGCGGCCCGCGGTCTTGAGCTGCGACATCATCTGCTCGAGCGAGCCGCGCATGCCGGAGATCGAGGCAGCCGCATTCTCGCGCTTCTGGTGCGCGCGATAGCTCGTGACCTGGCGGGCGCGGGCTTCGTTCTCGACCACGGCGAGACGATCGCCGGCTTCCGGCGGACCGTTGAAGCCGAGCACCTCGACCGGCACGGACGGACCGGCCTCTTCGAGATTCTCGCCCTGGTCGGAGATCAGCGCGCGGACGCGGCCCATCTCGGCGCCGGCCACGATGATGTCGCCGACGCGCAGCGTGCCGCGCTGCACCAGCACGGTCGCGACCGGACCGCGGCCGCGATCGAGCTTGGCTTCGATCACGGTGCCTTCCGCCGGACGCTCCGAATTGGTCTTGAGGTCGAGGATTTCGGCCTGCAGCGCGATCATCTCGAGCAGCTTGTCGAGATTGGTCTTGTTCTTGGCCGAGACCTCGACGTCGACGACGTCGCCGCCGAGCGATTCGACCTGCACCTCGTACTGCAGCAATTCGGTGCGCACGCGCTCCGGCCGCGCATCGGGCTTGTCGATCTTGTTGATCGCCACGATCATCGGCACCTTGGCCGCCTTGGCGTGGTTGATCGCTTCGATCGTCTGCGGCATCACGCCGTCATCGGCCGCGACCACCAGCACGACGATGTCGGTGACCTTGGCGCCGCGGGCGCGCATCGCGGTGAATGCGGCGTGGCCGGGCGTGTCGATGAAGGTGATCTTGGTGCCGGTCTCCGGCGAGGTCACCTGATAGGCGCCGATATGCTGGGTAATGCCGCCGGCTTCGCCCGACACCACGTTGGCGTGGCGCAGCGCGTCGAGCAGCGAGGTCTTGCCGTGGTCGACGTGACCCATGACGGTGACGACAGGCGACCGCGGCTCGGTATCGGTGGAATTGTCGACGACGTCGAACAGGCCTTCTTCCACGTCGGACGCGGCGACGCGCTTGACGCTGTGGCCGAGCTCTTCGGCGATCAGCTGCGCGGTGTCGGCATCGATCACGTCGGTGATCTTGTGCATCGCGCCCTGCTTCATCAGCATGCGGATGACGTCGACCGCGCGCTCCGACATGCGGTTCGCGAGTTCCTGGATCGTGATCGCTTCCGGGATGGTGACTTCGCGGATCAGCTTTTCCTTGGGTTCGTTCGACGCATGGCCCTTCAGGCGCTGGGTGCGGCGGCGGAACGAGGCGATCGAACGCTCGCGGACGTCGTCGGCGTTGAGCGCAGTGGTCAGGGTGAGGCGGCCGCGCTCTTTCTGCGGGCCGGGCTTGTGGGTGGTCTTCGGAGCCGCGACGGGGCGCACGGCGCCGCCGGGGCGGCGCACCATGCGCGGACCTTCGTCTTCGTCGGGCCCGGCCGCAACCGCCGCCGGCCTCGGCGCAGAGGCCGGTGTGCGGGCGGTTGTGGTGGTCGTCGGGCGTGCTGCGGGCGCACGGGCGGCCGGAGCAGATGCAGCAGGTGCTGATGTCGCGGGTCTGGCCGGTGCAGCGGCGGGCGCCGCGCCGGGCTTCGCCTCGCCTTCGCCGAAGCGGCGCTTGGCCTCGACCTCGGCCTTGCGCTTGGCCTCTTCCTCGTGGCGATGACGTTCTTCTTCCGCCTTGCGGCGGACCTCGGCGGCCTCGCGCTCTGCCTTCTCCGCAGCTTCGCGGACGGCACGGCGCTTGGCCTCCTCTTCAGCCTGGCGGCGCTCCTCGATGTCGCGCTGGCGGGCATCGGCCAGCGCGCTGGCACGCGCGGAACGCTCGTCTTCAGTCAGGGTCGGCAGCACCACGCCGGAGCGGGTGTTGCGCTGTTGCTGGCCGGGAGGCGGGCCGGAGGGGCGGCCCTGCGGCGGCCGGGGGGCCGGAGCCACCGGCTTTGCAACCACGGGCTCGGGCGCATGCGCCTCGCCGGGACCATCGCCACCGACGCGGCGCTTGCCGCGCTTCTCGACCACGACCTGCTTGGTCCTTCCGTGGCTGAAGCTCTGGCGCACGGTGCCCGTCTCGACGCGCGGCTTCAGCGACAACGTCTTGCTCGGGACACTCAAAGTCTTGTCGCCAGGGGTCTTGGTATCAACCATTCAGCAGTCCTAATCTCGTTTCGCTGTGCGTTTGCCGCACAAATCCTTCAACGTGTCGTCGTTTGCTGAGCATGGTCCGGTCGGAAAGACGGCGTCCGCCTTCCTGGATCACGCTCTGGAATTTCTGGCCGCTTCGGCGGTCTTGTCGTCGTCGGCCATCCGGTATCGGACCAGCATCTGGCAGCGCGACAGGAACGTCTTGCTCGCTGGGCCCGCGAGCAGCGCAGCATGTATCACATTTGACCGCCCAAGTGCCAAATCCAATTCTTCCGACGTCAAAACATTGACGACGGCCATTACCGGCGATTCACCACGTTTTTCGCCCCTTTGCCTGACGATCGCGTCCAATTTGCGGATTCCGTCCGCTGCGCCGTCGGAAGCGTGGATCAGGGCTGCAGTTTCGTTCCGGTTGAGTGCGTCCTCGACCTTGCCGAAGCCCGCGACGACCTGACCGGCCTTGGCGGCCATCGCCAGGGCCTCAGTGACGCTGCGCACCAGCAGTGCCTCGGTGTCGGTGGGAAGGGTCGGCGCGACACGGACATCGCGCTTGAATCCCTTGCTAAATTGGTGACGGCGGACCGCTTCCGCAACGCTGCGCCGCGACGCGGAAATCCATAATCCGCGGCCGGGCAGCTTGCGCTTCAGATCCGGGATCACCTCGCCCGTGGGCGCGACGACGAACCGGATCAGCTCGTCGATCGGACGCACCTCGCGGCTGACCGCGCACATCCGCGTGGTCGCGGACTTCTGTGTCCGCGGCCCATCGTCGAGATCGGGGTCAGCCTGAGCGAGCATCCGTAGGTCATCTCCTTACGACGCCGTTTCTGCTTCGGCGGCGTCGGCCTCCTCGGCAGGCTTGGCGAGGTCGGCCTCGGTGATCCAGCCGGCCTTGAGGCGGGCCTGCATGATCAACGACTCGGCCTCGTCGCGCGAAATCTCGATGCCATCGAGGAACCCGGCATGCTTGGTCGGCTCGCCGCCTTCCTTGCGCTCGGTCCAGCCGACCAGATCGTCGGTGGCGCAGCCGGCGAGATCCTCGACGGTCTTCACGTCGTTCTCGCCGAGCTTCACCAGCATCTTGCCGGTGATGCCGGGGACGTCCTTCATGGCGTCCTCGACGCCGAGTTCCTTGCGCTTGGCTTCCAGTTCGGCCTCGAGCTGCTCCAGATATTCGCGGGCGCGGGTCTGCAGCTCGGTGGCGGTCTCCTCGTCGAAACCTTCGATACCGGCCAGTTCCTTGACGTCGACCATCGCCAGTTCCTCGACCGAGGTGAAGCCTTCGGAGGCGAGCAGCTGGCCGACCACCTCGTCGACATTGAGCGCTTCCATAAATACGCGGGTCGAGTTCTCGAAGTCGGCCTGGCGGCGCTCCGACTCCTCCTGCTCGGTCAGGATGTCGATGTCCCAGCCGGTCAGCTGCGAGGCGAGGCGGACGTTCTGGCCGCGGCGGCCGATCGCCAGCGACAGCTGGTTGTTGGTGTCGGGAACCACGACCTCGATGCGCTCGCGGTCTTCGTCGATCACGACCTTGGCGACTTCGGCCGGCGCCAGCGCGTTGACGACGAAGGTCGCGATGTCGGGCGACCACGGAATGATGTCGATCTTCTCGCCCTGCAGCTCGTTCACCACGGCCTGCACGCGCGAGCCGCGCATGCCGACGCAGGCGCCGACCGGGTCGACCGAGGAATCGCGCGAGATCACGCCGATCTTGGCGCGCGAGCCGGGATCGCGGGCGACCGCCTTGATCTCGACGATGCCGTCATAGATTTCCGGCACTTCCTGCGCGAACAGCTTCGCCATGAACTGCGGATGGGTGCGCGACAGGAAGATCTGCGGACCGCGGGTCTCGCGGCGGACGTCGAAGATAAAGGCGCGGACGCGGTCGCCGTTGCGGAACACTTCGCGCGGCAGCATCTCGTCGCGGCGTACGATCGCTTCGCCACGGCCGAGGTCGACGATCACGCTGCCATATTCGACGCGCTTGACGATGCCGTTGACGATGTCGCCGATGCGGTCCTTGAATTCCTGGTACTGCCGGTCGCGCTCGGCCTCGCGCACCTTCTGCACGATCACCTGCTTGGCGGACTGCGCCGCGATGCGGCCATATTCCAGCGGCGGCAGCGTGTCGGCGATGGTGTCACCGACCTGGGCGCCCGGATTGGCGCGCTGCGCGTCGAACAGCGAAATCTGGTTGGAGGAGTTCTCGACGACGTCCACCACCAGCATGTGGCGGGTCAGCCGCAATTCGCCCTTCTTGGCGTCGATCTCGGCATGGACGTCGGTCTCGCTGCCGTAGCGAGCGCGGGCGGCCTTGGCGATGGCGTCTTCCATCGCCGCGATCACGATGGAGCGGTCGATCGACTTTTCGCGCGCAACTGCGTCTGCGATCTGCAGCAGTTCGAGTTTGTTGGCGCTGACTGCCATGGCTTAGTCTCCTTCGAATGGATCGATCTCGCCACGGCGCGCGCGCTCGGCGGCCAGGCGGTGCTTTTTGGTATTGGTCGGGGCCGGCTTCTTGTCGGGCTTGTGACCAGGCTTTTGATCGGGCTTGGGTTTCGGCTTCTGGCTCTTCGCCGGATCGCTCTTCTTGGCGTGGGCCGGCTGCGGCGGCGCGAGGCCGAGCTCGCGGCGCAGCTCGCGCTCGGCGGCCTTGCCGCGGCGCATCGATTCCTCGATCAGCTCGTCGGTCAGCACCAACCGCGCGTCTGAAATGTCTTCCATCACCAGCAGGACTTCAGCGTCCTCGGTCGGACGCGGATCGTCGCGCTTGACGCGTACTGCATTGCCCTCGACGCCGGCGAGCAGGCCGCGAAACCGCTTGCGGCCCTGGTGCGGCACCGCCATCTCGATCTTGACGAGATGCCCGGTGTAGCGCTCGAAGTCGGAGCGGCGCACCAGCGGGCGGTCGATGCCGGGCGACGAGATTTCCAGCCGGTAGGCGCGCTCGATCGGGTCGGCGACATCGAGCACCGGCGACAGCGCGCGCGAGATCGCCTCGCAATCCTCGAGCTGCATCGAGCCGTCGGGCCGTTCGGCCATGATCTGCACGGTGCAGCCGGCGTCGCCCGAGACCTTGATGCGCACCAGGCGATAGCCCATGCCCTGCAGCACCGGGACTGCGACCGCGGCGACGCGCGCCGCGACCCCGGGCTCGACGACGAGCCTCGGCTCGGCGAGCAGTTCGGTGTCCACGGACGTGGCGGTCGGATCGGTCATATCCAGTGTCAAAGGCTGTCTAGGTCTACAGGTTTGTCTGAGGTCTGTTGTGTTGTTCAGGTGGCCTTAAGGGGCCGCTAACGCTACCCAAACTGGATCCGGCCTCGCTGGGTCCCGTCAGGTAATAAAAAAGAGCGGGTCCCGGGGGGCCCACTCTCCTACGCGATCGTATGAGATACCATAAGTTGCGCTGGATATAGCCCTTTTGCCGGGGTCCGGCAAGGCCTCCGGACCGGGCGGAAGGCGATTTTGCCCCTCCCCGGGTGCAGGTTCGACCTAACCCTCCGTTTACGAACGGGACCATAGATTGCCGAAAATCGGCAGAAGTCGCCGGTTGGACAAGGCTCATGACGACAGCGCCCGCGCTGATCCCGGAACTCGACGACATCGTTCGCCGTGGCGACCCCAAGCGCCGCGCCGAGGCCGCGCGGCGGCTCGGCGAATTGTTCCTGCAGGGCGCTGCGAGCTTCCGTCCCGACCACATCGACCTGTTCGACGGGGTGCTGACCAGTCTGGTGCCGCACGCAGAGCTGGCGGCGCGGATCGATCTCGCCGAACGGCTCGCGCCGCTTACCAACGCGCCGCGCCACCTGGTCGGGCAACTCGCCCGCGAGGACGAGGTCGCGATCGCGGGGCCGGTGCTGCGCAAATCGCCGGTGATTGACGACAAGGTGCTGGTCGAGATCGCCAATGCCAAGGGCCAGGGTCATCTGCTGGCGATGGCCGAACGATCCCGGCTTTCGACCGCGCTGACCGATGTCATCGTCCGCCGCGGCGATCGCGATGTGATCCGATGTGCGGCCGGCAATGAAGGGGCCGCGTTCTCGGACGCGTCCTTTACGACGCTGGTGCGGCGCGCCGGCCAGGATGGCGTGCTGACGCTGCGGATCGGCCGCCGCGACGATCTTCCGCCCGAACATCTGAAGAGCCTGCTGGCCGGTTCGATCGACGTGATCCGCCGGCGGCTGCAAGTCGTCGCCAAGCCGGAGCGGCAGGCCGAGATCAAGCTGGCGATGAGCGAGATCGAGGGCGTCGTCGCGCAGGTCGAGGGCCGCGACTTCGCCGCCGCGCAGCGCACGATCCTGGCGCTGCATCGCGCCGGCGAATTGAACGAGGCCGCGGTGGCAGGCTTCGCAAAGGCCTTCAAATATGAGGAATGCGTGGCCGCGCTCGCCGCGATGACCGCCGTGAAGATCGTCACGCTCGATCGCCTGATCGCCGGCGACCGCTACGACCCGATCCTGATCGCCAGCAAGACGATCGGCTTCGAATGGCCGACCGTGCGCGCCCTGATCCTGATGCGGCTCGGGCCCAACCGCGTGCCGTCGCCGGCCGATATCGAAGGTGCGCGGGTGAACTTCGTCCGCCTGATGCCATCCACTGCGCAGCGCGTCGTGGATTTCTGGAAGTCGCGATAAATCGTTCGCGTCGCAATTCATTTTCCGCGCGGCGACAAATGGATTGCTGCCGTCAAGGCGCTTTCCAAGCCTCCATGCCGACAGCTATGCTTTCCGCAAGGCGCGACACAGCGCCAACGGGAGATCGCCATGCTGACGGACGCCGACATTCAATCGCACGCCGCACGGATCCGCGACGACGGATACACCGTGATCGAGCGCGCCGCCTCGCCGGAGCTGGTCGAGGGATTGAAGGCGGCGGTCCTGCGGATCGAGCGCGAGCACAATCTCGGCCTTGCCCGGACCTCGTTCGAGGGCTTCAAGACGCTGCGCATCAACAACCTCCTGGCCTATGACGATCTGTTCTGGGAGGTGCCGCTGCATGAGAACGTGCTGCCGGTGGTCGAACGCGTGCTGGACAAGGAATGCCTGCTGTCGTCGTTCTGCTCGCTGGTGCTCGGCCCCGGTGAGGTGGCGCAGCCGATTCATGAAGACACCCAATTGATTCCGCTCCCGCGGCCGCACATCCCGATCACGATCAACGCGATCTGGGCGCTGTCCGATTTCCGCGACGACAACGGCGCGACGCGGATCGTCCCTGGCAGCCACAAATTCGATTCGTCGCCGGAATATGGCAAGCACTACGACGCGGTCACCGCGACCATGCCGGCCGGCAGCGTGATGCTGTTCGACTCTGCGCTGTGGCATGGTGGCGGTGCCAACACCAGCGACACCAGGCGCTTCGCATTCTCCTGCGCCTATTGCTGGGGCTGGATGCGGCAGCAGGAGAATTTGCAGCTCGGCATTCCGCGCGAGACCGCGGCGCGCTTCCCGCGCCGCTTGCAAGAGTTGTGCGGCTACAGCGTCTACAAGGGCCAGTTCGGCCACATCGACAATCACGATCCGATCGAACTGCTCGGTCGCGAGCGCGGCAAGCGCATGGTGTGGGAGGCGACCGACGTCAGGAAGGCGCGGATGGCGGGGCAGGGATAATCTCGTCATTCCGGGGCGCGCCTTTTGGCGCGAGCCCGGAATCCATTTCTCCGTCGGCGCATGTGGCGCAATGGATTCCGGGCTCGCGACTTCGTCGCGCCCCGGAATGACGATTAGCCCAATCGCCGAAACCTCAGATACGCCGCCTTGCGCCCTTCGCGCTCGGCCTTGGCGCCGTAGCGCGTCATCGTGTAGTTCGGCCACGGCTCGAGCCAGTCGATCGCGCGCTCGGCGAGCCAGGCGAAGTCGGGCGAGCGCATCAGGTGCGCGAGCGTCCAGGCGCAGTAATCGTCGATGTCGCTGACGAAGCGGAACTCACTGCCGGGCGGCAGCAGCCGCGTCATCGCGGCGACCGTCGCATCCTGCACGAAGCGCCGCTTCCAGTGCCGCCGCCTCGGCCAGGGATCGGGATGAATGAGGTCAATGCGCGTGAGCGAGCGCGGAGGGGCCCAGGCCAGCAGTTCCGCCGCATCGCCGGCGAACAGGCGGATGTTGCCGATATTCTGTGCCTCGATCTGGGTCAGGATCTTCGCCATCCCGTTGACATAGGGCTCGCAGCCGATGAAGCCCATGTTCGGAAAGGCCTGCGCTTCCGCGATCAGATGCTCGCCGCCGCCGAAGCCGATCTCTAGCCTGACATTCTCGATGCCGTCATCGAACAATTCGGTCAGCGCCGCGGGCGCGGGCGCCGAAATGTCGATCGAAAGATGCGGCAGCAGATTGTCGATCAGGTCGGCCTGGTGCGAACGCAGCTTGTGGCCCTTGCGCCGCCCGAAGAACGAGCCGCGCGAATGGGCCATCGCGCCGTCCTCCGGGCAATCGCGATCGTTGGTGTCGTTCGGAGCCGGTGTCATCGCAGCGTCTGATAGAGCCGGTAGAGCAGGCGCGCGCGGGGCTCGATCGAGGAGATGTAGAGCTGCTCGTAATGGGTGTGTGCGCCCTTGCCGTCGACGCCGAGGCCGTCGAGGGTTGCAGTATGCGGTGCGGTGAAATTGCCGTCGGAGCCGCCGCCGGTGAACACATCGAGCAGCTCGAAGCCGAGTTCGGTCGCAAGCTCCCGGGCGTGTTCGTAGAGCGCTGCGCCGGCATTGCTCTTCTCATAGGGCGGACGGTTTAGTTCCCCGGTCACCTTCACGCTGACGCCCTCGGTGCGCGAGGTGATGCCGAGGATCTTCGGCACCAGCTCGTCGGCGTCGGCCATGGTCGGCACGCGCATGTCGACTTCGGCATAGGCCTCTTCGGCGATCACATTCGGCTTGGTGCCGCCGCGGACCACGCCGACATTGACGGTGACGCCGCGTTTGAGATCGTTCATCGCCTCCAGCGTCTGGATCACATTGCCGAGTTCCCGGATCGCGCTGCGGCCGTCTTCGGGGCGGGTGCCGGCATGCGCAGGCGCGCCCTTGATGGAGACGTCGAACCGCGCGACGCCCTTGCGCCCGGTGACGATCTTGCCGCCGTCGCGCGCCGGCTCGGTCACCAGCACGTATTTCGCCTTGCGGCCCTCGGCCTCGATCAGCGCGCGCGAGGTCGGGCTGCCGATTTCCTCGTCCGACACGTAGAGCTGGGTGATGCCGAGCGGCGGGCGCGCGTCATCGGCGCAGATCCGCCGGAACGCATGGTAGGCGAGATAGGCGCCGCCCTTCATGTCGTAGATGCCCGGGCCGAACGCGACGTCGCCGTCGATCTTGAATGGTAACCGTTCGATGAATCCCATCGGATGAACTGTGTCGAGATGGCTCAACACCAGGATGCCCGGGGCGTCCTGCCCCCAGGACGAGCGCGCGACGAGATGATCGCCGCAGCCGTCGCGTCCCGCAACGCGGTCGACGGTGGCCGGCAGGTCGCGATAGCCCGCGGCGACGAGATCAGCCAATCTGTTGACCTGATCCGGCCGCTCCGTCGGCGATTCGATCTCGACCCAGCGGCGAATGCCGTCGAGGATAGCAGCGGTTTCGAACGGGTTGCTGGACATGCTGTTGTCGTCGCCTGCGAATTGCTTTGTCATTCAGCGCACGCCTCGGCGTGCGCCGGAATGACATATTCCAGATTTGATGATCTCTCAAACGGATAAGGCTGAATCAGACCTGTTCGGCAGCCTCGCGCGCCGCGATCTGCTCGACCAGTTCGACGATGCTGCGGCGGAGCTTGGCGTCCGCGATCCGCGTGAACGCGCGGGTCAGGGCCAGGCCTTCGGCGGTTGCCAGAAAATCGGACACATAGGCCGGCGAGGAGCCCTCGCTGAAGCCGTCGGCGGTCTTGACGCCGCTCGGGCCGCCGTCGAACAGGAAAGAGACCGGCACCTGCAGGATCTCGGAGATCTGCTGCAGCCGGCTGGCGCCGACACGGTTGGTGCCCTTCTCGTATTTCTGCACCTGCTGGAACGTCAGGCCTAACGCCTCGCCCAGTTTCTCCTGGCTCATGCCGAGCATGATGCGTCGCATACGGACGCGGCTGCCGACATATTTGTCAACAGGATTGGGCGCTTTGGTGGACATCTCCAACTCTCCTAAGGGATTGCGCGCCCGGGGGTGAGGCAAGTTGGACGTGGAGTATGCCTCAGGCGCCGGTGCCGTCAAATCCTGCAAGGAGGATCGGGACGAAATGCGGACAATTTGCGCAAAGGGGCTGACTTGGCTTGTGATTTCGCGTGGACCCGTACAATGCGAAGTGCACGGTCGATCTGTCAACTGGTGGAATCGCGCTGAGGTAAATTTCGACGTTTTTTCGGGTTCGCGACAACCGGCGATATGCAGGATCAGGCTTTTCGCCTGACAAAACGTCTCCGCAATACGATTGCGAGGGCAACCAACACAATCACGGCGGCCGGGATGTTCCCGGCACGCGCATAGATCGTCGGCGCGATCGCCGCCGGCAGGCCGGCATCGAGCACGCCTTCGACGCCGAGCCCGAGTTGCGCGACGATCCGCCCGAGCGGGTCGATGACGGCCGAGACGCCCGTGTTTGCGGCACGCACCAGCGGCAGGCCTTCCTCGATCGAGCGCAGCCGGGCCTGTTGCAGATGCTGATAGGGGCCGGTCGAAATCCCGAACCAGCCGTCATTGGTGACGTTGACGATCCAGCCGGGACGCTCGTCGCGGCTCACGACATTGCCTGGGAAGATCGCCTCGTAGCAGATCAAGGGCAGCGCGCGCGGCGCATTCGGAATGTCGAGCGTGCGGCGGATCGTGCCGGGAATGTAGCCGCCCTGCACCTTGGTGAGCTGCACGAGGCCGAGCTTCTCCATCCAGTCCTGGAACGGCAGATATTCTCCGAATGGGACGAGGTGCAGCTTGTCGTAGACCGCGAGCACGCTGCCGTCATGGTCGATGACATAGATCGAATTATAGGCGCGGGTGATGCGGACGTTCGGCGGCAGATCGGGCGCGCGCACCGAGCCGGTGATCAGCACGGTTCCCTTCGGCAGGAGATCGGCGATCTGCGCCATCGCGTCGGCTTCCTTGGTCAGGAAGAACGGAAACGCGGATTCCGGCCAGATCAGGATGGTGGAGTCGCTCACGCCGGTCGAATGCGGTCCGGAGGCGCGATCCGACAGAGTGAGATATTTCTGCATCACCGCCGCCTTGGCGGAGTAGTTGAACTTGGCATCCTGCTGCAAATCGGGCTGCATGATGCGCAGCTTGACCCCGGCGACCATGCTGGTCGGCTGCTGCGAGAGGCGGACTGCGCCGAATGCCAGCATCGCGGCGAGGACCAGCACCGCTGCCACCGGCGCACGCCACGGCTTGCGGCCGCGTGAGGCGCCGTCGATCAGCACGGCCGGGCTTGCGAAGATCGCGACGGCCAGGAACGTCATGCCCCACAGTCCGATCAGCGACGCGGCCTGCGCGAGCGCCAGCGGCTCGGTCAGCGCGTAGCCGAACGCATTCCACGGAAAACCGCTGAGCAGATGGCCGCGCAACCACTCTGAAATGGTCAAGCCGACCGCAAGCGCCAGCACGCGCGAGGCGTCGCGCGGCCAGATCAGCCGTGCCAGCGCGAAGCCGAAGGCGGTGAACAAAGCGAGATAGGCGGGGAGGCCGAGCACCGCGAACGGCGTCAGCCAGGCGAAGGTGTCGGCATCGACGAAGAAAGCGTAGCCGATCCAGTACAGCCCCGGCACGAAATAGCCGAGGCCGAACCAGAAGCCGGACAACGCTGCGGCGGGCACGCCGCGCCAGCGTCCGGCAGCAGCGCCGTCAATCAGCCAGACCGCGATGGAAAAGGTCAGGAACAGCACCGGCCAAGCGTTGAACGGCGCCATCGCCAGCGCGGACAACGCGCCGGCTGCGAGCGCGAGCACCGCGCGCTTCCATCCCCAGGTCAAAATGATCGCAAGCCCGACCGAGCGGAGTTTGTCTGACAGCCTCACTGCGGACCGGCTCCCTCGCCGGGCGGCGGCATGTTGTCATTGGCCTGCGGGTTTCCGGAGTCCGGTGCCTGCTCGCGGCGCCGCTCGCGTTCCTTGCGCGGCGCCGGCCGTTCCTTGCGCGTCGTGATCCGCACCCGCTTGACCCGCCGCGGATCAGCATCGAGCACCTCGACCTCGTAATTGCCGGGACCGGAAATCACCTCGCCGCGCACCGGCAGGCGGCCGACGAACGACACCAGATAGCCGCCCAGCGTCTCGACCTCCTCGCCGGCCTCGCCGGTCACGAAGTCTTCGCCGATCACCGAACGGACATCGTCGAGGCTCGCGCGCGCGTCGGCGATGAAGGAGTTGTCCGGCTGGCGAACGATGGACGGCGGCTCGTCGGAATCGTGCTCGTCGTCGATCTCGCCGACGATCTGCTCGACGATGTCCTCGATCGACACCAGCCCGTCGGTGCCGCCATATTCGTCGACCACCAGCGCGAGATGGATCCGCGAGGCCTGCATCTGCGCCAGCAGGTCGATCGCGCGCATCGACGGCGGGATATAGAGCAGCTTGCGGATGATATGGGCCTCGGCCAGCGGCAGCGCGAGATCGACGCTGCGCAGGTCGAGTCCGGCCGGAAACGGCTTCTTGCGCTTCGTCTTGGTCGCATCGGTGACGCGCGCCTTCGCGGTCATGAAGGCGAGCAGGTCGCGGATGTGCACCATGCCCTCGGGGTCGTCGAGGGTTTCGTTGTAGACGACGAGCCGCGAATGCGCCGCGCTCTCGAACAGGCTCATCAATTCGCCGAGCGGAATGTCGCGTTTGACCGCAACGATGTCGGCGCGGTGAATCATGACGTCGGCGATCCGCCGCTCGTTGAGCGAGAGTATGTTGCGCAGCATGGTGCGCTCGATTGCCGAGAAGCCGACGTCGTCGGGCGTCGAGGCGTCGAGCACCACCTGCAGATCGTCGCGCACCGAGCCGGCCTTCCAGCCGAACAGCGTGCGGATCGCGCGTACCAGCCAGCCTTCGGCTGCCGGGCGCTGCACCTCGCCCTCATGCACCACGGCGGGCAGGTTGCTCACGTTGCGCGGATTGTCGTGGGTCGGTTCGGAATCCGGCATGTCAGGCGTTCCGATCCGCATAGGGGTCGGGAATGCCGAGGGAGGACAGGATCTCGCGCTCGAGCGACTCCATGTCCTCGGCATCGTCGTCGTTCTCGTGGTCGTAGCCGATCAGATGCAGGAAGCCATGCACCGCGAGATGGCTCAAATGATGGTCGAACGGTTTCTGTTCGTCATCGGCCTCCCGCCGCGTCGTTTCATAGGCGATCGCGATGTCGCCGAGCATGCGCGGGGCATCGTCGGGTCCGCCGCCGCCTTCCGGCTGCAGTGCCGGAAACGACAGCACGTTGGTCGGCTTGTCGATACTTCGCCAGTTGGCATTGAGCGTGCGGATGCCGGAATCGTCGGTCAGCATCACCGCAAGCTCGGCGCCGGCGACATCGGCGTCGGCGATTTCGGCGGCAGCCTCGATGGCGCGATGAATCACCGCGTCGGCATTGGGCTCGGCCTGCCAGCATTCGGCGGTGACCAGAACCTCGGTGGCAGGAAAAGCGGACACGTTGGTTTCAAAATCCGCGTTATGGCCGGAACCCGCATCGTGCGGGCTCGCAGCCGAAGCTATTGGGCTCAAGATCTGGCGTTTGCCGGCTTTTGCGGCAATCCCTCATAGGCGGCCACAATGCGCGCCACCAATTCATGGCGGATGACGTCCTCGGCCTTGAAATGCACCTGCGCGATGCCTTCGACGCCGTCGAGCAGCTTGACGGCCTCGGCAAGGCCGGAGGTCTGGCCGTTCGGCAGGTCGATCTGCGAGGGGTCGCCGGTGACGATCATCCGGCTGTTCTCACCGAGACGCGTCAGGAACATCTTCATCTGCATCGAGGTGGTGTTCTGCGCCTCGTCGAGGATGATGGCGGCATTGGTCAGGGTGCGGCCGCGCATGAAGGCGAGCGGCGCGATCTCGATCTCGTTGCCCTGCAATGCACGCTCGACGACGCGGGCGTCCATCAGGTCGTACAGCGCATCATAGATCGGGCGCAGATACGGATCGACCTTCTCCTTGAGGTCGCCGGGCAGGAAGCCGAGCCGCTCGCCGGCCTCGACCGCGGGCCGCGTCAGGATGATGCGGTCGACCTCCTTGCGCTCGAACAGCTGCGCGGCATGGGCGACTGCGAGCCAGGTCTTGCCGGTGCCGGCCGGGCCGATGCCGAACACCAGCTCATGCCGCTTCAGCGCGCGGATGTAAGAGTCTTGCGCCGCGGTGCGGGCGCGCACCGGACGCTTGCGCAGGTTGATGGTCTCGAAGGTCGGCTTGGCGGTCTTGTTGTCGAATTCGAACAGCGAGCCCTGCGCGATCACGGCGCGGATCGCGCCTTCGACTTCGCCCTGATCGAGGTCATGGCCCGCGACGGCCTGGGCATAGAGCGTTTCCAGCACGCGACGGGCAGCGTCGCAGCCGTCGCGGGAGCCCGCGATGGTGACGTGGTTGCCGCGGGAATCGACCACGACGCCGAGCCGCCGCTCGATCAGCGCCAGATTCTGTCCGTAGGGGCCGACCAGCGCGGATGCGGCACGGTTGTCGTCGAAATCGATGACGACCTGAGTCTCAGGAGGCATTTGCATGTCGCGGTCAGGTTTGCGGCTGGGAGCAAGCGAAGGCGAATCCGATGCGCTTTTGGGCAAGGATTTCAGGCTCCAATGGTCTGCGAAATGAGGCCGGGTGCGGGTTGCGTTGCGAGTTCGCCGATCAGGCTGTAGCGCTCGAGGCTGTCGATCCGCACGGAGCGGACCTGGCCGATGATGTCGGGCGAAGCCATCACATGGGCGGGCTGCAGATAGGCAGTGCGGCCGACGATCTGGCCAGGATTGCGCGCGGCGCGCTCGAACAGCACATCGACTGTTGTGCCGATCGCAGCACGGTTGAAGGCCGATTGCTGGCTGTCGATCAATTCCTGAAGCCGCCCCAAGCGCTCGTCCATCTCGGCTGCTGACACCGTCTCCCGCATCTCCGCCGCCGGCGTGCCTGGCCGTGGCGAATACTTGAATGAATACGCCGCAGCGTACCCGATTTGCGTGACAAGCGCGAGGGTGGCGGAAAATTCTTCTCTGGTCTCGCCGGGGAAGCCCACGATAAAATCCGATGAAAAAGCAATGTCTTGCCGGGCAGCCCGGAACCGGTCGATGACACGGCAGTAGTCATCGGCGGTATGCTTGCGGTTCATGGCGGCAAGGATCCGGTCCGCCCCCGATTGCACCGGCAGGTGCACGAACGGCATCAGCTGGGGCAAATCGCGATGCGCCGCGATCAGCGAATCGTCGACGTCGCGCGGATGACTGGTGGAATAGCGCAGCCGTGTGACGCCCGGAATCTCCGCGAGCCGCTGCAGTAATCTGCCGAGCGGCCAGACGCCGCCGTCGGGGCCTTCGCCGTGATAGGCGTTGACGTTCTGTCCGATCAGCGTGAATTCGCGTACGCCGTTGTCGGCGAGCTGCTTCACGTCGTCGATGATCCTGGCGACCGGACGCGAGACTTCCGCGCCGCGCGTATAGGGCACCACGCAGAAGGTGCAGAACTTGTCGCAACCTTCCTGCACCGTGACGAAGGCGGAGATGCCGCGGGCGCGGATCGCATCCGGCTTCGGCTGCGGCAGGAAGCCGAACTTGTCCTCGACCGGGAATTCGGTCTCGACCGCGCGGCCGTTTTCCTTTGCGCGCTTCAGCAGTTCAGGCAGATGATGATAGCTCTGCGGTCCGACCACGATGTCTACGGTCGGGGCGCGGTGGATGATCTCGGCGCCTTCTGCCTGCGCGACGCAGCCGGCGACCGCGATCTTCATCTCGCGGCCTGCCCGTGCGGCCTCGTCCTTGGCGACGCGGAGCCGTCCGAGTTCGGAATAAACCTTTTCGGATGCCTTCTCGCGGATGTGACAGGTGTTGAGGATCACGAGGTCGGCGTCCTCAGCACTCGCGGTCTCGACAAAGCCTTCGCCGGCCAGCGTGTCCACCATGCGCTGCGCATCGTAGACATTCATCTGGCAGCCATAGGACTTGATGTGCAGCTTGCGCGGCGTCGTCATGGAACCCTGAATACGATAAGGAAACGGCGCCATCCGCGCGCCGGTGCTGAAATATAGCCTAAACCGGCGAAAATCCAGCGATCGAGCCGTGTTTTTGGCCGGCTTTGGCGATCAAATCGGGCAATTGGCGCATATCGGAGAAGGTGAAGGCCGCGCCGGCCTGGCGCAGCGTGGCCTCATGTTCCGCCGTGCAATGGCTGCCGCCGTGGAAACCGAGCACGGTCATGCCGGCGGCGCAGGCGCCGGTGACGCCGGCCACGCTGTCCTCGATCACGACGCAGCGTTCCGGCCGTGCGCCCATCTGTTCGGCCGCAAACAGGAACAGATCGGGCGCCGGCTTGCCGCGCGTGACCTGGGTGGCGGAGAAAATGTGCGGCGCGAGCTGGTCGTAGAGCCCGGCGCAGGTCAGGCCGTGATGGATCTTCTCCGGCGTGCCGCTGGAGGCCACGCATTTCGGCAAGCCGAGCGCTGTGATCGCATCGCCGACATTCGCGATCGCGTTGAGATCGTCGGCGTACAAGCTCAGTGTCGCGTGCTTGACCTCGGCCTCGAACGTATCGGGCAACGCGCGACCGATTTCGCTTTCGACGATCCGCCGGGCCTCGCGATCGGACACGCCGAGGAAGCGCTTCAGCACGCCGTCCGGCGTGATCGGAAAACCGTGCCGCGTCAGCGTGTCCGCATGCGCGCGACAGGAGATCACCTCGCTGTCGACAAGCACGCCGTCGCAATCGAAGATGACGAGATCGAAGCTCATGGTGTGGCGACGTGTGGCACGCGCCTACGACTTGCTGTCGTCGTCGAGCGGCACGCAATACAGCTCGAGCCGGTGATCGACCAGCTTGTAGCCGAGCTTGCGCGCGATCTCGGCCTGCAGCTTCTCGATCTCCTCGGAGGTGAACTCGATCACCTTGCCGTCGCGCAGATTGATCAGATGGTCGTGATGGCTCTCGGGCATCTGCTCGTAGCGCGCGCGGCCTTCGCGGAAATCGTGACGCTCGATGATCCCTGCATCCTCGAACAGCTTGACGGTGCGATAGACCGTCGAGATCGAGATCTTGTCGTCGACCGCCACGCAGCGGCGGTAGAGCTCCTCGACGTCGGGATGATCCATCGCTTCCGCCAGCACCCGCGCGATCACGCGGCGCTGTTCGGTCATGCGCATGCCGGTCGCGGCGCAGCGCGCCTCGATGCCGGTATTCTTCGGCGCAGGCGGGATTTTCACCGTGGTCATGGGTCTCAGGCCGTATTCTTCAAACCTTGGGCAGCAGAGCAGGGCGCTGTTCTGCCATCGCGCCGATGTTACGACAAGTCGCGCCGCATCAGAAGCGCGTTCAAATGTTCCCCGCCGGGCTGCTTGTAATAGCGTTCGCGGCGGCCGATCACGCCGAATCCGGCCCTTTCATAGAGCCGTCGCGCCGGCGCATTGTTCTCTTCCACTTCGAGGAAGATGGTGCGGATGCCGCGGCCGGCAAGATGGCCGAGATGGGTCAACAGCAGGTCGCGCGACAGGCCGCGCCCGCGCTGATTGGAATCGATCGCGATCGACAGGATTTCGGCTTCGTCCGCCGCCATCCGCGACACCGCAAAGCCGATCACCTTGCGGCCCTGCCGCAGCCGGTGCACCAGCGTGTTGCGCTCGGTCAGCATCGCCTCGAATTCGCCTTCGCCCCAGCCGCGATGAAACGACGCGCCGTGCAGTTGGGCGAGTCGCGCCGCATCACGCAGGGATGCGGGCTCGACCGCGGGCGTAGCGCCGCCCCACCATCGCGACAGAAAGCCGATCATGTCGAAGGCGGCGCGCTGATGACGAGGCGATCCTTCGGCGGCTTCGCATCGGGTGCGCGCAGATAGAACGGACGCGGCGGCGCGGTGTCGGGATCGATCGCCGCGCCGACCCAGGCGACCCAGATGATGTCGGGCGCCGGCTGCCGGTCGACCATGACCGGCGGCGGTGTATCCGCAGGCCAGCGCTCGGCGAGAATATTGGCGGCGTTGCCGACCAGATGCAGCGCGCCGTATTGAGAGGCCGCGAGCGCTTCCGCGATCGGCGCAACCTTCGGCTTGAGGATCGGGCCACCGTCGCCGGCCACCAGCTGGAAATAGACGTGATCATGCCGCGCATCGATCGCCGACAGGATCGCGGGTACGCCATTCTCGGCAACCACGGGCGCAGCGTAGGCGGTGAGCGTCGACAGCCCGACCACCGGTTTCGCGGCTGCCAGCGCGATGCCGCGCGCCGCCGAGAGGCCGACGCGCAATCCGGTGAAACTGCCGGGACCGGTGGTGACGGCGATGCGGTCTAGCGCGGCAAAGCCGATGCCGCTCGCCTTCATCACCCGCGCGATCAGCGGCATCAGCGCCTCGGCATGGCCGCGCTGCATCGCCTGCGATTCAATGGCGATGGTATTGCCGGAGGTGGTGTCGAGCACCGCAGCGGAGCAGGCGTCGAGCGCGGTATCGATAGCGAGAATCATCATGGGAGGGCGAATGGCGAGTGGCGAATAGCGAAAGGACTATCAGGGTGGACCCCTATTCGCCATTCGCTACCCACCATTCGCCTCCATCACATCGGCCGGACTTCCTGCACGTCGGGCACGAAGTGCCGAAGCAGGTTCTGGATGCCGTGCTGCAGGGTGGCGGTCGATGACGGGCAGCCGGCGCAGGATCCCTTCATGTTGAGATAGACGATGCCGTCCTTGAAGCCGCGGAAGGTGATGTCGCCGCCGTCATTGGCGACCGCCGGACGCACCCGGGTCTCGATCAGGTCCTTGATCTGCTCGACCGTCTCGGCGTCGGCCTCGTCGAAGAACTCGTCTTCCTCATCACGCGCATCGTCGTTGCCAATGGTGCCGTCGGCGAGCAGCGGCGCGCCGGACATATAGTGCTCCATGATGGCGCCGAGGATCGCGGGCTTGAGGTGTTGCCAGTCGCCGTCCGCCTTCGTCACGGTGACGAAGTCGGCGCCGTAGAACACGCTGGTGACGCCTGATACGGCGAACAGCCGTTCGGCGAGCGGCGAGCGCGCGGCGGATTCGGCCGACGAGAATTCCATGGTGCCGGTGTCGAGCACCGTGCGGCCCGGAATGAATTTCAGGGTGGCGGGATTGGGGGTGGCTTCGGTCTGAATGAACATTTGCTGTCTCCGGCGTCGCCGGTTCAAGGCCGGCGCGTTGGGTTCCCCTACCAAATGGCAACTAAAAAGCCGTCGATCAAGCCGCAAAACCGCGGTTCCGGCCCGCGATCCATGCCCTGGGAGGGGTTTCAGGTCGAAAACCTTACGACAGGGCGTCGATCTCGGCGTCGGTCAGCCCGCCCGGCACGATGGTCACGGGGATCGGGAACGCGCCCATGGCATTGGCCATGGTGGTGATGATCGGCCCGGGGCCCTCGGCGCCCGGATTGGCGGCCAGCACCAGCATCGCGATATCGACGTCCTGGTCGATCACGTCGAGGATCTGCTCGGTCGGGTCGCCCTCGCGAATCACCCGCTCCGGGGTGATCGCGGCGATCCCGTTGGCGCGGCCGGCGGCGCGGTCGAGCGCCTCGTTGGCGGCTTCCTCGGCCTCGGCGCGCATGATGTCGGCGACCCCGAGCCATTGCTGGTTCTGGTCCTCGGTCTCGATCACCCGCAGCATCACGACGCCGCCGCCGACCCGGATCGCCCAGCGGCTGGCGTAATACACCGCGCGGTCCCATTCCGCCGTGTCATCGACGATGACGAGGCATTTCGGCTTGTGACCTGTTTCGTAGCTGCGTCGCTGGGTGGTCATGCATGTCCCGGTGCTGAACCAAGCCAACCCATGCTGCCACACTCCCTCGCCGTTTGGGAGAGGGAGCGCGCAGATCTGCCGGTGATGTCAGCGCGCTCGGATGAAGCCGACGATGTCCTTGGTCATCCGCATGGTCTCGTCGGCGATGACCCGTGCGCGGTCGGCGCCGTGGGCCAGGATCGAATCGACATGGCCGGGATCGGCAACCAGCCGCTTCATCTCACCGGCGATCGGCGCCAGTTTCGCGACGCAAAGCTCGACCAGCGCGTTTTTGAAGGTGGAGAACTGGCCGCCGCCGAACTGGTTGAGCACCTCCTGTTTGGTGATTTCGGCGAGCGCCGCGTAGATGCCGACCAGATTGTCAGCCTCGGGACGCGCCTCGAGGCCCTTTTCCTCCGACGGCAGCGGCTCCGGATCGGTCTTCGCCCGGCGAATTTTCTGCGCGATGGTCTCGGCGTCGTCGGTGAGGTTGATGCGCGAATTGTCCGACGCATCCGACTTCGACATCTTCTTGGTGCCGTCGCGCAGGCTCATCACCCGTGTCGCCGGACCCGTGATGAACGGCTCCGGCTGCGGGAAATAGAGGCCTTCGTTGAAGCCGCGGCTGCGGATCGAATCGCCGAAATCGTTGTTGAACTTCTGCGCGATGTCACGGGACAGTTCGAGATGCTGCTTCTGGTCCTCGCCGACCGGCACGTGGGTGGCGCGGTACAGCAGGATGTCGGCCGCCATCAGCACGGGATAGTCGTAGAGACCGACCGAAGCGTTCTCGCGATCCTTGCCCGCCTTCTCCTTGAACTGGGTCATCCGGCTGAGCCAGCCGACACGGGCGACGCAGTTGAAGATCCATGTCAGCTCGGCATGGCCGGCGACCTGGCTCTGGTTGAACACGATGTGCTTGTTCGGATCGATGCCGGCGGCGATGAAGGCCGCGGTCACCTCGCGGGTGTTGCGCGCGAGCTCGGCCGGGCCGCCCCAGACGTCCGCTCCTTGCGTGATCGCGTGCATGTCGACGACGCAATAGATGCAGTTATGGGTCTGCTGCATCTTCACGAAGTTGACGATGGCGCCGAGATAGTTGCCGAGGTGCAGATTGCCCGTCGGCTGGACGCCTGAGAAAACCCGTTCAACGAACGCCATGGTCTCGATTCCCGGAAATGGGGCTGCTTTTGCAGCGTCGTTTGCCATTTAAGCCCTGCCTGCGCAAGTCAGGCGGGGCGCCTTTGCCTGACGGCGTTAACCGCCTCGCGCCAGCCGGCGACGCCGAAAAGCTGCAACAGGAGCCCATAACCGGCGATGCCGGCCGCGATCAGCACAACGAGCGACGCCGCCTGCACGAAACCGTGTGCGCCCGCCGCCGGCAGGGCCGTCTCCGCGAGCCACAGCAGGGCGCCCATTGCGAGCGCCGCGGCCAGGATGCGGGGCAGCCGGCGGCGCGCCGCGGCATCGATTGAAAAGCCGAATGTTGTGGCCCCCTTGCGGATCAGCGCCAGCGCATTGCTCCAGGCGCCGAACGCAATGCCGGCGGCAATTCCGCTGGCGCCGAAGATATGGCCGAGCAGGAAGGCCGCCGCAATCGCGACCACGATGGCCTTCAGCGTCGCAAACAGCGGCGTCAGCGTGTCCTCGCGCGCAAAGAACGCCGGCGACAGCGCCTTCACCAGCACGTGCGCCGGCAGCGCCAGCGTCAGCCAGGTCAGCGCCTGTGCGGTGGCCGCGCTATCCTCGGCGGTGAAAGCGCCGTGCTCGAACAACATCCGCACGATCGGTCCGCTCAGCACCATCAGGCCGAGCGTCGCCGGCAGCGCCAGCCCGGCCGCGAGCTCCAGGGCGCGTGATTCCGCATGCGCGATGGCCGACTGCTCGCCGCCACGCACGGCGCGGGTCATCTCCGGGATCAGCACGGTGCCCATGGCGACGCCGACGATGCCGAGCGGCAGCTCGAGCAGCCGGTTGGCGAAATAGAGCCAGGACACCGCCGATGGCGAGGTGGAGGCGATCACCGCGCCCGCCACCATGAGCCATTGCGGCGCGCCGCTCGCGACCATGCCGGGGACCGCGCGGCCGAGAAAGCCGCGCATCTCGGGATCGAAGGAGACGCGCAGCGGTGCGGCGAGCTTTGCCCCGCGCAGCGCCAGCATCGACAGTTGCAGGAAGCCGGCGACGCCGATCGTCGCGGCCATGACGAGCGCGGCCTGCACCGGGTCCTGCTGCCGCACCAGCAGCACCGCCATGACCGCGATCAGCGCGATGTTGAACAGCAGCGGTGAGAACGCCGTCA